>NZ_CP109432.1:7946291-8260921 GCF_036227065.1 Spirillospora sp. NBC_01491 | reverse complement strand
CCACCCACTCTCGCGGGCCTCACTCCGGGGCAACCCTTCTAACTTACCAGGATCTTCCCGGCTGTCAAGTCCAGATCCGAAGATCTTTTTCGACGGTCAAGAATCACCCGATCCCCACACACCAACCACACAGACCCAAGCCTGCGACTCGATGTACCGGGGGCGCCCACCGGGCCGGCCACCTTGCGGCGTCCTGCATCCCGTTCCGGGCTGACCTTCTCATCGTACATCAGTCCGAGCGAGGCTCGAACCGATTTACCGAGCTGGTCTCCCCGGGGCCGTCCGCCTCTCGGCGTCCCGCATCCCTCGGGGCATTGAGAACATTAAATGCGCTCTCCGAAAGCGTCAAATCGGGGCTCGCGCGCTCCGAATTCCCTGTCCGTGTCCGCCGGCGCCCGGCGACGTTCACGCCGCGCCTGACACCAGGTCGGCCCAGTTCACGCGCTATATGGGCCAGGTCACCGCGCGGTACGGTTCGGTCGGCCTCGCCGAGAGGCGCCCCTTCCCGGGCGCCGGGGCTGGGGCCATCGGACCGTCCCGCGCTCCGGCTCGCCGCCGCGCAGCTCGGGCATGAGGCGGTCGTCCGGCATCTTCCCGACCCCGGCCGCCGGACGCTGCTCGCGACCGTCAGGCTGGCGGAACCTCACCGCGTGACGCGATCCAAGAGGCTCCCGTACGCGGCGACTACGCGGTGACGCTGCGGCCGTATTCGGCGGCGGCACGGGCGTTCTCGACCTCGGTGGCGACAGGCCGGGCAGGGCAGAGCCCTCGGATGGCAGGACCCGGCCTTCCCTTCCTGAACGAACTCGGTGAGGCGGCACGGCTCGAAGGGGCGTCCTTGCGCCTTCTGCCGGGAGAGGGCGCGCAGCGCGCGGTGCTCACGACCGCTGGGGACTCCCGTTCCGACTGGCTCCGCGTGGGACAGGCGCTACAGCGCGTCCTGTTCGGCGGTACGGCCCGGTCTGTCTCGGTGGTGTTCCGCCGTCCGCCGTTCGGCCTCTCAGGCGCCGAGGACCTCGTGTCGCCCGGCGAGGTTCTCCAGGTGATGCTCGAACTGTCGCTGGACTCCCCCGCTCCCGCGCAGCCACCCGTGCTACTCGAGCCTGCGGAAAACCGATAGGACGAAGGACAGCGGCACCGGAAGCGGGTCCGGTAGTGACGCCAGCCGTTCCCGGAGCAGTTCGTCCGGGACGTGGTGCGCGCTGGGGCCCATGCCGACCAGCGTCGCGGTCTCCTCGTGTGTGAGGAGCGCTTCGCTCTCCAGCTCCTCGCGCGCGTCGAGCGTGAAGTAGCCGGCGACCGCCGCGTCGGTGCGCGCGGTCTTCTGCTCGTCCACCGACAGGATGCCGAGTGGCTCCACGAGCGAGCCGAGGTGACGCGGCGACGGCGTGACCGTGTAGAGGGCTCCCTGCGGATCGAGCACCCGATGGAACTCGGCCGCGTTGCGCGGGGCGAAGACGTTCACGATCGCGTCGGCCGCGCCGTCGCGGACCGGGAGTGGACGCCACAGGTCCGCGACCACTGCCCCGGCCCGGGGATGGGCACGCGCCGCTCTGCGCGCCGCGTGCTTGGAGATGTCGAGTGCCAGGCCGACCGCGGACGGCGCGCGGTCGAGGACCGCGCTCAGGTAGTGACCCGTGCCGGCACCCGCGTCCAGGACGCACGCCTTGCCGTCCAGCCGGGCGGACACGCGGTCGGCCAGCAGGTCGGTGGGCGCTGCGAAATGCCCGGCCCCGAGGAACCGGTCGCGGGCGCGCACCATCTCGGGGGTGTCGGCCGTGCCGGGACGGGCGTTGCCTGGCATGAGGTTCGCGTACCCCTGCTTGGCGATGTCGAAGGTGTGCCCCTCGGCGCAGCGGAGCCCGCGTTCCTCCAACGCGAGGCCGGCACCGCACACCGGGCACACCAGGTAGTGGACGACGTCGGCGAGCATCGTTCCATCATCGACCATGGCGGGGCGGAACGCTGCCGAAGCCCCCGGACGGCCATCCGATGTACACACGCCGGCACCCGTGCCCGCGGCCGGGCGGGCCGGTCAGGACTCCAGGCGGCTGCGGACGTCCTCCATGTCGAGGCCCCGCACCTGCTCGATCACGTTCTCCAGCATGGTGTCGGGCAGCGCCCCCGGCTCGGCGAAGACGATGACGCCGTCGCGGATCGCCATCAGCGTGGGGATCGAGGCGATCCCGAACCGCTCCGACAGCGCCGGCTGGGCCTCGGTGTCGACCTTGGCGAAGACGATGTCGTCGTGCTTGGCCGCCGACTTCTCGAAGATCGGGGCGAATCGGCGGCACGGGCCGCACCAGGAGGCCCAGAAGTCCACCAGGACGATGCCCGTGCCCTGCGCGACCTGGTCGAAGTTCTCCGCGGTCAGTGTGACCGTCGCCATGTCATTTTCTCCTCGGTCGGGGTATCAGAACGGGTAGAGCCGCTGTCAGCGTCGCAGTATTCCCGAATCGGGAATCACAGAGCGGTAATTAGACGTTGTCCTCTTAGGGAGATCGCACCGGAGAAGGGTCAGGATGGCTGCAACCCGTATCAAGGGCGACAGGGTCGACGCCCCCGACAAGGACCTGGTCGGGGCGTACCTCGACCGGATCGGCCGTACGCCTCTGCTCGACGCGCACGAAGAGGTCGATCTGGCGAAGGCGATCGAGGGGGGCCTGTACGCCGAACAGCTGCTCGACGAGGGGACCGTGCCCAAGGGCGCGAGCCGCGAGGAGCTGGAGGACCTGGTCTCGGCGGGGCTGCGCGCCAAGCAGCGCTTCGTCGAGGCCAACCTGCGCCTCGTGGTCTCGATCGCCCGCAAGTACCCGACCGACTCGCTGCCCCTCATCGACCTCATTCAAGAAGGCAATCTGGGCCTGATGCGCGCGGTGGAGAAGTTCGACTACCGCCGCGGCTTCAAGTTCTCCACATACGCGACCTGGTGGATCCGGCAGGCCATCGGCCGGGGGCTGAGCCACACCGCCCGCACGATCCGGCTGCCGGTGCACGTGGAAGAGGAGCTGTCCCGGCTGCGCCGCGCCGAACGGCAGCTCAGCCGCGAGCTCGGCCGCGAGCCCAGCCGCGAGGAACTGGCCGGGTCGGTCGGCGCCGAGCCCGAGCACGTCGACGAGCTGCTGCGCTGGCGGCGCGACCCGGCGAGCCTGGACGCGACCGTCGACGACGCCGGGGAGACGCCGATGGGCGACCTGCTCCAGGACCCGGACGCGGTGACACCCGAGGCAGAGGTGGTCGCCCTGGACGATCTGGAGGGCCTGTCCAGGCTGCTGGACCGGCTCCCCGAACGTGAGGCGGCGATCGTCCGGGCCCGGTTCGGCATGGACAACGGCCAGCCGCTCTCGTACGCGCAGATCGGGGTCCGCTACAACCTGAGCCACAATCGGGTGCGGCAGATCACCGACCGATCGCTGCGGCGGCTCCGGCAGCTCGCTGGGGAGACCGACCTCGCCGGGCGCCGGGCGCTCGCGGGCGCACCGGCACCGGCCGCCGAGGAACGAGAGCGGGAGCGCGCCGCCGCCGGGAGCAGGGCGGCCTGAACGAGTGGAACCGGTCCGGACCGGACCGGACCGGTTCCCCCCATGTCACGCGGATAGTGCCACACGGCGGAGCGTGTCATAGCCTTGTGGACTGTGAGTACATCGAACGTCACTGGGGAGCTCGACGCCTGGCGCGCCCTCCCCGCCCTTCAGCAACCCGACTGGGACGACCCCGCCGAGCTGCGCGCGGTCGTCGCGGAGCTCGCCGCGCAGCCCCCGCTGGTCTTCGCGGGCGAATGCGACCAGCTCAAGGACCGGCTCGCCGAGGTCGCCCTGGGTGAGGCGTTCGTCCTCCAGGGCGGCGACTGCGCGGAGACGTTCGCCGGTTCCACGGCCGACGCCGTCCGGAACAAGCTCAAGACCCTCCTCCAGATGGCGGTCGTGCTCACCTACGCCGCCAGCGTGCCGGTGGTGAAGATCGGGCGGATGGCGGGGCAGTTCGCCAAGCCCCGGTCCAAGCCGCTGGAGTCGCACGGCGGCCTGGAGCTGCCCGCCTACCGCGGCGACGCGGTCAACGGCCTCGACTTCACCGAGGCGTCCCGCCGGAACGATCCGAACCGGCTACTCAAGGCCTACCACTGCTCGGCGGTCACGCTGAACCTGTGCCGGGCGTTCACCAAGGGCGGCTACGCCGACCTGCGGCAGGTGCACGCCTGGAACCGCGACTTCGTGGCGCAGAGCCCGGCGGGCCGCCGCTACGAGCAGGTGGCCGGGGAGATCGACCGGGCGCTGACCTTCATGAAGGCGTGCGGGGCCAATCCCGACGAGTTCCACGGGGTGGAGTTCTACTCCAGCCACGAGGCGCTGCTGCTGGACTACGAGCGGGCCCTGACCCGCATCGACAGCCTCAGCGGCAAACCATACGACGTGTCGGCGCACTTCCTGTGGCTCGGCGAGCGCACCCGGCAGCTCGACGGCGCGCACGTGGAGTTCCTGCGGCACATCCGCAACCCGATCGGGGTGAAGCTCGGGCCGACGACCACCGCCGACGACGCGCTGGCGCTGATCGACCGGCTCAACCCCGAGCGCGAGCCCGGCCGGCTGACCTTCATCACCCGGATGGGCGCCGGGAGGATCCGCGACGTGCTGCCGCCGCTGATCGAGAAGGTGCACCGCAGCGGCGCCCCGGTGGCCTGGATCTGCGACCCGATGCACGGCAACACCTTCGAGGCCCCGAGCGGGCACAAGACGCGCCGGCTGGACGACGTGCTCGACGAGGTGGCCGGGTTCTTCGAGGTACACCGGGCGCTCGGCACGCACCCGGGCGGCATCCACATCGAGTTCACCGGCGACGACGTCACCGAGTGCGTCGGCGGCGGCTCCCCGATCGTCGAGGACGACCTGCACCAGCGCTACGAGACGGCGTGCGACCCGCGGCTCAACCGCGGGCAGTCGCTCGACCTGGCCTTCATGGTGGCCGAGCTGTACCGCAAGACCCAGTGACGCGGGAGCCGGTGCCGCTCGACGACCGGTGACGCTCCGGGACCAGTGACGAACGGGCCCGTGCCGCTCGCCCCCGCGCCGGGGAGAGCGACACGGGCCCGCACGTTCACCCGGAGACGGCACCGCCGGGCGCGGGTGCGCCGGGGCGTCGTCCCGGGAGACCAGCGTCCCGGGAGCGTGGGATCAGATGGTGACCTCGGCCCAGACGACCTTGCCGCCGGTGACCGGGTCGGCGCCCCAGGAGGTGGCGAACCGGTCGACGATGAACAGCCCTCGGTGCGACTCGTCGAGCGGGCCGGGGACGGTGAGCCGGGGCAGCTGGGCGGCGCGGTCGCGGACCTCCACCCGGACCCGGCCCTGAGCGCGCAGCAGGCGCAGCTCGAGCGCGGTGCCCGCGTGCCGGACGGCGTTGGCGACGAGCTCGGCCACGATGGCGGTGACGAGCTCCTCGCGCTCCATCAGCGCCCAGGTGCGCATGGTGCGGGCGGCGAGCCTGCGGGCGTACTCGACCGCCTCGGTCTGCGGGGCCGCGCGCAGCGTGGTCTCGGTCATCGGGCCGGTCACTCCGCCCGCTCGCCGCACGCCGTCGGGTCGCCGCCCATCAGCTCACTCCTTCGGTGGGACCGCCGATGAGGAAACGGTCGAGCCCGGTGGTCCGCAGGACGTTCTCGACCCGGCCGTAGGCGCCGGTGACCGTCAGTGAGGCGTTCTGCGCCCGGGCGTGCTTGTAGGCCCGGACCAGGACGTTGAGACCGGAGGAGTCGCAGAAGTCGACCGCCGTGAGGTCGACGACCACGGACCGCTCGCCCGCGTCGACGAGCTCGGTCAACCGCGACCGCAGCTCGTCGGAGGAGTGCAGGTCGATCGAGCCGCGCGCGGCGATCGTCGCGCGGCCGTCCTGTCGTGTCGTGTGCAAGGCAAGCCCCACGCCACCCCACCTTACCGATTGTCGGTCTCCATCATGATGCCCGGAGAACTATGAGAGCAACGTCGTCGTTCGAGGGTTCGGGGCCGAAGTCGCGGACCGCGCGCTGGATCCGCGCGGCCACCGCTCCCGCGCTGAGCCCGGTGCAGCCGGCCAGCAGCCGTTCGAGGCCGTGCCCGTCGCCGAGGAGGCGGGTGCCGGAGCGGCGCTCGGTGACGCCGTCGGTCACGCACAGCAGCACCTCGCCCCGGCGGAGCTGGACGGTGTCGGTGTGGAAGTCGACGCCGTCGAACACGCCGAGCAGCGGCTGCGGGGTGGCGGCCTCGCGCACCCCGCCGTCGGGGTCGAGCAGCAGCGGCGGCGGATGGCCCGCGCTGGTCAGCCTGATCGTGACCCCGTCGCGGCGGGCCCGGGGCGTGATCTCGCCGTGCAGCAGGGTGAGCAGCCGGCCCCGCTCGCCCTCGCCGAGGATCAGCCGGTTGAGCCGGGTGAGGACGCCGGGGACGGACATGTCCTCGGCGGCCAGGATGCGCAGGGCGTGCCGGGCGAGGCCGGTGACGGCCGCGGCCTCCGGGCCGGTGCCGCACACGTCGCCGATGGCGAAGCGCCAGCGGGGCACGGGGGCCGGGGCGGCCCGGCCGGCGACGCTCTCGAAGACGTCGTAGAAGTCGCCGCCGACCTCGCTGCCCTCGCCGGCGGGCTCGTAGACCACCGCGACCTCGAGTCCCGGGATGTCGGGAATGGCGGGCGGCAGCAGGCTGCGCTGCAAGGCGCTGCTCATCGCGGTCTGGGCGGAGAACAACCGGGCGTTGTCGACGGCGAGGGCGGCGCGGCGGCTCAGCTCCTCGGCGAGTTCGACCGCGCTGCGCGGGAACCGGTCGCCGGCGGGGCGGCCGATGACGATCGCGCCGATCCGGCGACCCCGGGCGATGAGCGGGAACGCGTACGCCTGGTCGTTGGCGGTGGGACCGGCCGCGGCCCGGTACTGCACGGGCGCGGTGGTGGGGCCGTTCCAGGGGCCGGGGGCGTCGGTGGGCGGGGTGGCCTCGGCGTGGTCGAGCAGGTCGCGGAGCCCGTCGGCGAGGGTCTCGTCGGCGTGCCACACGTAGGCGAGCCGGACGGCGTCGGCGTCGGTGACGGTGTAGACGGCGCACCAGGACGCCAGCCGGGGGACGACGAGCTGCGCGACCAGGGCCATCGTGCGCTCCTGGTCGAGGGTGCCGGCGAGCAGGTCGCTGGCCTCGGCGACGAAGCTGAGCCAGCCCCGCCAGGACCGTTCCAGCTCACCCACCCTGGCCTTCTCCAGGGAGAGCGACATCTCGTCGGCCAGCCGGCCGAGCCGGGCGCCGTCGGCCTCGTCGAAGCGGCCTGGGGCGGCGGCCACCGCGACGACCAGTCCGGTGAGGCGGCCCTGGGACTCCAGCGGGGCGGCGGCCAGCGACCTGGCGCGCAGGGCGGCGGCGAGCGGGTCGGAGGTGTCGGTGGAGACCCACGGCGAGCCGGCCCGGGCGTGCGGGCCGAGGCTGACCACCGACAGCTCGCCGAGCGGGACCTCCTCGGGCAGCCCGGCCGAGGCGCCCATGATCAGCCGGCCGTCGCGCTCGGTCAGCAGGACGGCCGCGCCGTCGGCGCCGAGGACCTCGCGGACGGCGGTGACGGCGTCCTCCATGGACTCGCGGGCCACCGGGGAGCGCAGCAGCTTGTCGCCCGCCGCCGGCACCTCGGCGGGGGCCTCGCCGCCCGTCCGGGCGTCGCCGCCGCCGAGCCGCCCCTCGGCGGCCGTACGGGAGGCGGTGCGGGGCTCGGCCGCCGCGCGCGGGCCGAGGACCCGTTCGGCGGTGCGGGTGGTCCCGTCGGCACCCGCGGGCGCCCCGGCCGGGGCGCCGCCGACGGGGCGCTCAGGCGTCCCGGCCGTGCCGGAGGCCTGGGCTGCGGTGCCGTTGGCTGCGGCGGGGCGGGGCAGCCGGAACCACACGCCCTTGGTGCGGTTGTCGTAGGAGACGCCCCAGGACGCGGCGAGGCGCGCAATGGAGGGCAGGCCGCGCCCGCTGGAGGCGGTCACGCCGGGCATCTCGATGGTGCGGGTGGGGTGCCGGTCCCGGACCTCGATCTGGATCTCGCCGTCGCCCAGGTGGCAGGTGACTTCGAAGGAGGTGCCTGCGTAGGCGACGGCGTTGGTGGCCAGCTCGCTGGTGGCCAGGATGGCGTCGTCGGCGGCATCGTCGGCGTTCCAGTCCGCGAGCACCCGCCGGACGAAGCGGCGCGCGTCCGCCACCGCGGCGGCGGTGGACGGGAAGGTGGCCGACACCGTCTGCCGATCCAACTGTCGTCCCTCATTCGAAAGCGTCGTTTACCAGGGCCCGGCTATCGTGGCAGACCGGTCGACCGCTCGGCCAGGAGAAACCGGACCGCGCCGCCACATGGAGGCGCATGTCACCGTGGCCGGACCGGTCCGGGCGGGCTGCCGGGCCCTCCCGCCGATGGCCTCGGGCCGCCTCCCCGGGGGAAGGCACCGTCCGGGGCCGGATATCGGCGGGTCCGCCACCACAACACGACAGACCGTAACACGAAGGCTACAAGCACAGGACCCTGCCCCTTGCCCGTTACGTCCCGTGCACGGTCGGGGCCGGGGCTCCAGGGCAACGTAGAGTACTGATGCAGCCCTACCAAGGTGTCCGTGGATTCCGGGTACCCACTCATCGCGGGCCAGGAGGATGAACAGAATGCCCCGTACCGCGTCTCGGTCCCGCCGCATCGGCGGCGGGTCCCGCGACACCGCTCCGCGCTACAGCGACGCCGACCTCGAACCACTGCTCAAGGCGCTCGTGGCGGTGCGGGACGGCAAGGCCCGCGCGGAGCTGAAGGTTCCCGGCGAGGGCGCCGTGGCGGAGGCCGCCGCGCTCCTGGAGGAGATCCGGGAGAACGGCGAGCAGCTGACCTCCGGGCTGAGCCGGGTCCGCCGCGAGATCGGCCGGGAGGGCCAGCTCCGGGGCAGGCTGACGCCGGGGGTGCTCCAGGGCACCTGGGCGGCGGCCGCGGAGGACGCCAACGCGATCATCGACAAGCTGACCGAGCTGGCCACCGGGATGGCACAGGTGGTGGAGGCGGTCGCGGCCGGCGACCTGAGCCAGCGGGTCGAGCTGCGGGTCCGCGGCCGACCGATGCGCGGCGAGCTGCTGCGGATGGCCAAGTCGGTCAACGGGATGGTGGAGCTGCTCGACGGGTTCACCTGGGAGGTCACCCAGTTCGCCCGGGAGGTCGGCACCGAGGGCCGGCTCGGCGGGCAGGCCACCCAGCGCGGCATGACCGGCCGGTGGCGGGACGTGACGGCCGCGGTGAACGTGATGGCCAGCCGGCTGACCGCACAGGTCCGCGACATCGCCGAGGTCACCACGTCGGTCGCCAAGGGCGACCTGACCCGCAAGGTGACGGTGGAGGCGACCGGTGAGCTCCAGGAGCTCAAGCTCACCGTGAACACGATGGTCGACCAGCTCTCGGCGTTCGCCGACGAGGTCACCCGGGTCGCCCGCGAGGTCGGCACCGAGGGGCAGCTGGGCGGCCAGGCCAACGTGCGGGGCGTCAGCGGGGTCTGGAAGGACCTCACCGACAACGTCAACGCGATGGCCAACAACCTGACCTACCAGGTCCGCAACATCGCCCAGGTCACCACCGCCGTCGCGGAGGGCGACCTCGGCAAGAAGATCACGGTGGACGCGCAGGGCGAGATCCTCCAGCTCAAGGACACCGTGAACCAGATGGTCGACACCCTGTCGGCCTTCGCCGACGAGGTCAGCCGGGTCGCCCGCGAGGTCGGCACCGAGGGACGCCTCGGCGGGCAGGCCCGCGTCCCGGGCGGCGCCGGGGTGTGGAAGGACCTGACCGACAACGTCAACGGGATGGCGTCCAACCTGACCTACCAGGTCCGCAACATCGCCCAGGTCACCACCGCGGTGGCGCAGGGCGACCTGACCAAGAAGATCACGGTCAACGCGCAGGGCGAGATCCTCCAGCTCAAGGACACCGTGAACCAGATGGTCGACACCCTGTCGGCCTTCGCGGGCGAGGTGACCCGCGTCGCCCGCGAGGTCGGCACCGAGGGACGCCTCGGCGGCCAGACGAAGCTGCACGGGGTGAGCGGGGTCTGGAAGGACCTCACCGACAACGTCAACGGCATGGCCAACAACCTCACCGTCCAGGTCCGCGGGATCGCGCAGGTCACGACCGCCGTCGCGCAGGGCGACCTGACCAAGAAGATCGCCGTCGACGCGCAGGGCGAGATCCTCCAGCTCAAGGACACCATCAACACGATGGTCGACACCCTGTCGGCCTTCGCCGATGAAGTCAGCCGGGTCGCCCGCGAGGTCGGCACCGAGGGACGCCTCGGCGGCCAGGCCCGCGTCCCGGGCGCGGGCGGGATGTGGAAGGACCTCACCGACAACGTCAACGGGATGGCGTCCAACCTGACCTACCAGGTCCGCAACATCGCCCAGGTCGCGACGGCGGTGGCGCACGGCGACCTGACCCGGCGCATCGACGTCAACGCACAGGGCGAGATCCTGGAGCTGAAGACCACGCTGAACACGATGGTCGACACGCTGTCGTCGTTCGCCTCCGAGGTCACCCGCGTCGCCCGGGAGGTCGGCAGCGAGGGCCGGCTCGGCGGGCAGGCCGAGGTCGAGGGCGTGTCGGGCACCTGGAAGCGGCTGACCGAGAGCGTGAACGAGCTGGCCGGCAACCTGACCACCCAGGTGCGGGCGATCGGCGAGGTGGCGAGCGCGGTCGCCACCGGCGACCTGACCCGGTTCATCTCGGTCGAGGCGCGCGGCGAGGTCGCCGAGCTCAAGGACAACGTCAACCTGATGGTCGCCACGCTGCGCGAGACCACCCGCGCCAACGACGAGCAGGACTGGCTCAAGACCAACCTGGCCCGGATCGGCGGGCTCATGCAGGGCCACCGCGACCTCCTCCAGGTGGCCGAGCTGATCATGCGGGAGCTGACCCCGACGGCCAGCGCCCAGTACGGCGCGTTCTACCTCGCCGAGAACACCGGCGAGGAGACCGAGCTGGTCCTGATCTCCGGGTACGGCAGCCGCAAGAGCCGCACCGGCGCGGCGCGGTTCGCGCTGGGCGAGGGGCTGGTCGGGCAGGCCGCGCAGGAGCGCCGGACGATCCTGATCGCCGACGCGCCCGCCGACTACGTCAAGATCGGTTCGGGGCTCGGCGAGGCGGCCCCGGTCAACATCATCGTGCTGCCGATCGTGTTCGAGGACAGCGTGCTCGGCGCGATCGAGCTGGCCTCGTTCAGCCGGTTCACCGACGTCCATCTGGCGTTCTTCAGCCAGCTGATCGAGACCATCGGGGTCACGCTCAACGCGATCCGCGCCAACACCCGCACTGAGGCGCTGCTGGCCGAGTCTCAGCGGCTGGCCCAGGAGCTCCAGGAACGGTCCGACGAGCTCCAGCGCCAGCAGGGCGAGCTGCGGCACTCCAACACCGAGTTGGAGGAGAAGGCGGCGCTGCTGGCCCAGCAGAACCGGGCCATCGAGATCCAGAACTTCCAGATCGAGCAGGCGCGGCGCACGCTGGAGGAGCGGGCCGAGCAGCTCGCGATCTCCTCGCGGTACAAGTCGGAGTTCCTGGCGAACATGTCGCACGAGCTGCGCACCCCGCTCAACAGCCTGCTGGTGCTGGCCAAGCTGCTGTCGGAGAACCCCGGCGGGAACCTGACCGACAAGCAGGTCGAGTTCGCGCAGACCATCCACGACTCGGGCACCGACCTGCTGGAGCTGATCAACGACATCCTGGACCTGGCCAAGGTCGAGGCCGGGAAGATGGAGCTGCACCCGCAGCGGCTGTCGGTCGCGGCGCTGGTCGACTACGTCGAGGCGACGTTCCGCCCGCTGTCGGTCGACAAGGGGCTGAGCTTCAGCGTGGAGGTGGCGCCGGACGTGCCGGCCACGCTCAACACCGACGAGCAGCGGCTTCAGCAGGTGCTGCGCAACCTGCTGTCGAACGCGGTGAAGTTCACCGGCGAGGGCGAGGTGCGGCTCCGGATCGAGCGGGCCGGTGAGATCGACTTCACCCTGCCGGTGCTGTGGAACACCCCGGACGTGATCGCCTTCCGGGTGATCGACACCGGTATCGGGGTGAGCGCCGACAAGCTCCAGGTCATCTTCGAGGCGTTCCAGCAGGCCGACGGCACCACCAGCCGCCGCTACGGCGGGACCGGCCTCGGCCTGTCCATCAGCCGCAACATCGCGCGGCTGCTGGGCGGCGAGATCCACGCCGAGAGCGAGCCCGGCCGGGGCAGCGTGTTCACGCTGTTCCTGCCCGCCCAGTACACCGAGCCGGACGGACGGCGGCGCTCGACGCTGCCGATGGACGAGGCCGTCGGCGCCGCGGACGCGCCCGGCCTCATGCCGGCCGGGATGCGTGGCATCGCCCCGAGCACGGCGCGGCCGTCGATGGAGGCGGCGCTGCCGGCCGACCGGCAGGCCAAGCCCGCCGACCGTCCGGGCAAGGCCGAGCCGGAGCTGAACGGGCTGATCGAAGAGCCGCCCGCCGACTTCCTCGACACGATGCTGTCGGGCCGCAAGGTGCTCATCGTCGACGACGACGTCCGCAACGTGTTCGCGCTGACCAGCGTGCTGGAGGGGTACGGGATGGAGGTGCTGTACGCCGAGGACGGCCGGGCCGGTATCGACGTGCTGCACCGCAACCCCGACGTGGCGCTGGTGCTGATGGACGTGATGATGCCGGGGCTGGACGGCTACGCGACCACCGCGGCGATCCGCGAGATGCCGCAGTTCGCCGAGCTGCCGATCATCGTGATCACGGCGAAGGTGATGAAGGGCGACCGGGAGAAGAGCCTGGAGTCCGGCGCGTCGGACTACGTCCCCAAGCCCATCGACGTGGACCATCTTCTTGACGTCATGCGGAACTGGCTGCAACCCTCCATCGTCCGCTGAGACGGGAGGAGCGCGGACAGTAAGGTCACCCGTGGGCCCGCTGCCCGGCGATGGCCTGCGGGCCGTATTGGGATCGGAGAGATAGCGCGCGTGGACGACAAGGCGAAGATCCTGCTGGTGGACGACCGCGATGAGAACCTCATCGCGCTGGAGGCCATCCTCAGCTCGCTCGATCAGGACCTGGTCCGGGCCCGCTCGGGCGAGGAGGCGCTGAAGGCGCTGCTCACCGACGAGTACGCGGTCATCCTGCTGGACGTCGTCATGCCCGGGATGGACGGCTTCGAGACCGCCCGCGACATCAAGCGCCGCAAGAAGACCCGCGATCTGCCGATCATCTTCCTCACGGCCGTCAACAGCGATCCCGACTACGCCTTCCGCGGCTACGCGGCGGGCGCGGTCGACTTCATCTCCAAGCCGTTCGACCCGTGGGTGCTGCGCGCCAAGGTGTCGGTGTTCGTGGAGCTGCACAACAAGAACAAGCAGCTGCGCGACCAGACGACGCTGCTGCGCGAGCAGGCGGCCCTGCTCCGCGAGCAGGCGGCGCTGTTGCAGTCGCGGGACGGCGACGGCCCGTCCGGCGGGAGGGGCGGGGCGAGCGGTGTCCGGCCGGGCGAGGCCCCCGAGGTCCTCACCCGGCTGGCGGCGGTGCAGGAGCAGGCCGACACGGTGGCCAAGCGGATCCCGCCCGCGCTCCGGCCCGAGTACGACGAGCTGGAGCAGCGGCTCGGCGACCTGCGCTCGGTGCTCGGCCCTTCAGAGGACCCGGGGCTCTGACGGCCCGGGACGCCGCCCCGCGGCGTCCGTGACCCGGCCCGGGGGCGAGGCGGTCGTGATGGCCACCCCCGCCCCGGGTCCGGGGCGGTCGCGTCAGGACGCGGCGAGCTTCGCGCGGGCGGCGGCGAGGCGGGCCAGGGTGCGCTCGCGGCCGAGGATCTCCAGGGACTCGAACAGCGGCAGGCCCACCGTGCGGCCGGTGACGGCGACGCGGACCGGGGCCTGGGTCTTGCCGAGCTTGAGGCCGCGCGCGGTACCGACGGCCTCGAGCCGGTCCTTGAGCTCGTCGGCGCGCCACGGCGCGTCGCGATAGGCGTCCTCGGCGGCGGCGAGGATCTCGGCGGCGGGCTCCTTCATCGCCTTCCGCCAGGACTGCTCGTCGTAGGGCGGCTCGTCGAGGAAGGCGAAGTCGACCATCGGCACGATCTCCGACAGCACCGCGACGCGGGTCTGCGCCAGCGGGGCGAGCAGGGCGAACACCTCCGGGTCGGCCTCGAACGGGGCGTCCTCCAGGAAGGGCAGGCACTCGGCGGCGAACCGGTCGGCGGGCAGCGCCCGGATGTAGTCGCCGTTGATCGCGCGGAGCTTCTTGACGTCGAAGAACGCGGGCGAGGTGTTGACGTCGTCGATCCGGAACTCCCCGACGATGACGTCCCACGGGAGGATCTCGCGGTCGTCGGCGGGGGCCCAGCCGAGCAGCATCAGGTAGTTGCGCATGGCCTCGGGGAGGTAGCCTTCGGCCCGGTAGTCCTCCAAGGCGACCTTGTCGCGCCGCTTGGACAGCTTCTGCCGCTTCTCGTTGACGATGACCGGGACGTGTGCCCACACCGGCGGCTCGGCGCCGAGCGCCTCCCACAGCAGCTGCTGCTTGGGCGCGTTGGACAGGTGCTCCTCGCCGCGGACCACGTGGGTGATGCCCTGGCTGATGTCGTCGACCGCGTTGGCGAGCAGGAACGTCACCGATCCGTCGGCGCGGGCGATGACGAAGTCCTCCAGCACGGCGTTCTCGAAGACCGGCTTGCCGCGCAGCAGGTCGACGACGGTGGTCTGGCCCTCGTCGGGGGTGCGGAAGCGCAGGGCGCGGCCCGGCCCCGGCTCCAGGCCGCGGTCGCGGCAGAAGCCGTCGTAGCCCTTGTGCTGGTCGCCGGTGCGGGCCATGACGGCGTCGCGGGTGCAGTCGCAGTAGTACGCGCGCCCCTGCTCAAGAAGCGTGCGGGCCGCGCCCTGGTGCTTGTCGGCGTTGGCCGACTGGAAGTATGGGCCCTCGTAGGCGCCGCCGTCCATGCCGAGCCAGGCCAGCGCCCGGATGATGCCCTCGGTCCACTCCGGGCTGTTGCGGGAGGCGTCGGTGTCCTCGATCCGCAGGACCAGCGTGCCCCCCGCCTGCTCGGCCATCGCCCAGTTGAACAGGGCCGAGCGGGCCCCTCCGACGTGGAACATGCCGGTCGGGGACGGTGCGAAGCGCACCCGGATGGGAAGAGAGGATGACGGCGTGGAAGACATGCTCCCAGCCTAGAGCGTCCGGCAGGTCAGGGCTTCCAATCTGGGTCGCGGCCGGACAGCCCGAGCAGCCGGTCGAGCTGCGGGGACTCCTCGGGGACGGGCACCTCGGGGCCGAACACGGCGTACTCGCGGGCCATCGCGGCCGTCGGCACGAGCTGCCGGTGGGCGGCTTCCACGAGGTCGGCGGGCAGGTCCGGGTGCTGGCCGGTCGCGACGGCGAGGTCCCAGCCGTGCAGGACGAACTCGCCGAAGACGATCCCGCCGATGTAGGCGGCGGACATGCCGCCGCCTCCGCTCAGGCTGGTGTCGCCCTCCCAGGCGGCGGGGTCGGTCCACGCCTCGGCGGTCTCGCGCGCCTGGACGGCGAACCTCTCGGCCCAGCCGGGCTCGGCGGTGAAGTCGTGGTCCTCCCCAGGCGCGGGCGGCGGCTGCTTGCGGGCGGCGGTCCCGGCCCGTCCGGTCCAGAGGATCAGATGGTTGAGCAGTGCCCGCACGTCCCAGTCCGGGCAGGGCGTGGGCGAGCCGAGCCGGCCGTCCGGGACGCCCCGCACGATCCGGGCCACCCCGTCGGCCGCGGGCACCATCAGGCTCCGCAGTTCCATGACATCCCCCTCGATCATCAGTTCGAACGACGGCCCCACGGTAGGCACCGGTCCCCGCCGCCGTCTTGAACAAACGCGCCAGTCCTGATCATTACCCTGGGGGCATGACCGGTATCCCGCCGAACGGCGCGCGGGGGATCCTGCACGCGCGGGCCGCCGAGGAGCGCTTCCAGGTCCGCCGGATCGCACCGCCTGCGGGGCTGGCGGCGCTCGTGGAGTTCTTCTGGCTGCTGCGGTGGGACCTGCGCGGCCGGCCCGCGCACCGCCAGCGGGTGCTGACCCGGCCGTCGGTGCACCTGACCTTCACGAGCTACCTGACCACCGGCGCGACCCGCGCGCGGATCGTGGGCGTGGTGCGGGACGACTTCGTGGAGGAGATCGCCGGGGAGGGCCGGGTGGTCGGAGCGGCGTTCCGTCCCGGCGGGTTCCGCCCCTTCCTGGACGGGCCGGTCTCGTCGGTCACCGGCCGGTTCGTCCCGGTGCCGGAGGTGTTCGGCGGGGCGGGCCGCGCGCTCGGCGAGAAGATCTTCGCGACGCCGGACGGCGGCGCGGCGCTCGGGCTGTTGGAGGCGTTCCTGTCCGGGCTGGGCGCCGAGGCCGGCCCGCAGGGGGAACGGGCCGCGCGGGCGGTGGACCGGATCGCGGCGCGGCCGGGGCCGGTCCAGGTGGGCGAGCTGGCGGACGGCCTCGGCATGAGCACGCGCAGCGTACAGCGGCTCTTCCACGAGTACGTGGGCATCGGCCCGAAGTGGGTGATCCGGCGGTTCCGGATGCAGGAGGCCGCGGAGCGGGCCGCCGCGGGCGGCGGCGTGGACTGGGCGGCGCTCGCGGCCGAGCTGGGCTACGCCGACCAGGCCCATTTCACCCGCGACTTCACCGCGTCCGTCGGCACCTCCCCCGCCCGCTACGCGCGGGACGCCGGGCCGCGTCCGGGGGGTGCCTGAGAGGATCGGCGCATGACCGCCCCCCTCGTCCCGGCCCCCCTGACCGATCTCGCCGCGTTCCGGGACTCGGCCGCCCGGCGGCTGGGCGCGTTCCGGCACACCTCCGTCGCCGACGCGGCCGGGCTGCGCCGGGCCGGTGTGGCCGTGTGCGTGCTCGACCACGGCGGCGTCCCCTCGGTGGTCGTCATCAAGCGCGCCTACGGGGGCGGAACGCGGGCCAGTGGGGCCTGCCGGGCGGCCGGGCCGAGGAGGGCGAGGCCCCGGAGGAGGCCGCGCTGCGCGAGCTGGACGAGGAGGTCGGGCTGGCCGCGGGGACGGCCGACGTGCTCGGCCGGCTCGACGACTTCCCGGCCGCGTCCGGCTTCGCGATCACGCCGGTGGTGGTGGTCCTCGACGATCCGGGGCCGCTGCGGCCCAGCCCGGACGAGGTGCACTCAGTGCACCACGTGACGCTGGAGCTGCTGGCCGCCGACGGCACGCCGCGGTGGGTCCCGCAGCTGGACGGGGGGCGGCTGCTCCAGATGCGGCTCGGCCCGGAGTGGCTCGTGCACCCGCCTACGGGCGCGATGCTGTGGCAGTTCCGCGAGGTGGTGCTGCTCGGCCGCGAGGCGCGGGTCGCCGACTTCGTCCAGCCCGACTGGACGCGCAACTGAGGCGGGTCCGGGAGCGTCCGGTCAGAACGTCCCGCCGTCGACGACAACGCGCTGGCCGGTGACGTAGGAGGCGGCGCCGGAGACCAGGAACCGCACGACGTCGGCGACCTCCTCGGGCGAGCACACGTGCCCGTACGGTGAGGTGGCGTCGTGCTGCCGGATGTCGTCGACGCCGGTGGTGGCGCGAGCCAGGCGGCGGCCCATCTCGGTGTCGACGAGGCCGGGCGCGACGATGTTGACGTGCGCCCCGTTCGCCCGTTCCTCCTTGGCGAGGGTCCGCGCGAGCGCCTCCATCGCCGCCTTGCCCATCGCGTACGGGCCGCTGAACGGCGGGAAGACGTCGGTGATCACGCTGGAGACGAAGACGATGTCGCTGCGGCCCGCGCGGCGCAGCAGGGGCAGCAGCGCCTGGGTGAGCTGGTGGGGGCCGAGGGCGTGCACGCCGAGCACCCTCGCCGGCTCGGCGGGGTCGGTGTCGGCGACGGAGTGACCGCGGCTGGCGATCCCGGCGCTGTGCACCAGGATGCCGAGGGCGCCGAGGTCCTCCTCCACGCGGGCGGCCAGGCTCCGGCAGTCGTCGAGGGAGTCGACGGACGCGCGGAACGCGTGCCCCTTGGACCCGGCGGCCTCGATGCCGGCGACGGTCTCGGCCGCCGCCGCCTCGTCGCGCCGGTAGGCGATGGCGACCTCGGCCCCGTCGGCGGCGAGGCCGAGGGCGATGGCCCGGCCGATCCCCCGTCCGCCTCCGGTGACCAGCGCGACACGGCCGGCGAGAGAACTCATCGGACACTCCTTCGTCAGGGCCACTGCGGCGGTCCCCATCCTGCCGGTGGGCGGCGCCCGGCGTAAGTGGCCCCCGGCTCGCCGGGCGGGCGCGTGAACGTCACCCGATCGTGATCTGCGCTTACCAAATAGACATATCGCCTTTATCCAACTATTTCAGACTGGCGGCTCGTGCTCCCGAGCGAAAAGGAGTTCCCGTGAAGCGCACGGGGATCATCGCCACCGCTCTCACCGCCGCCGCCCTCTCCTCCACCGCGCTGCTCGCGCCCCCCGCCCTCGCCGATCCGCCCGCCCCGCCCAGCGCGTCCGTGGCCGCCCAGCACCTCGCCGGGCTCACCGTCGCGGCCGAGGGCTCCATGACGGGCTACACGCGGGAGAAGTTCCCGCACTGGATCACCATCTCCGGCACCTGCAACACCCGCGAAACCGTCCTCAAGCGGGACGGCAGCGGCGTCCAGGCCGGCGACGACTGCGCCCCCACCTCGGGCACCTGGACCAGCCCCTACGACGGCGGCACCTGGACCCAGGCGTCCGACCTCGACATCGACCACATGGTCCCGCTGGCGGAGGCGTGGCGGTCCGGCGCGAGCGGATGGACCACCGCGCAGCGGCAGGCGTTCGCCAACGACCTGGACAGCTCGCAGCTCTGGGCCGTCACCGACAACGTCAACCAGTCGAAGAGCGACAAGGACCCCGCCCTGTGGACACCGCCCCTGGCGTCGTTCCACTGCATGTACGCCCGGTCGTGGATCGACGTGAAGTACCAGTACGACCTGACCGTCGACTCGGCTGAGAAGCAGGCGCTTTCCGGGTTGCTCGACTCCTGCTGAGCACCCGCGCCCTCCCGGCGGGTCCCGGCCGATCCCCTCCCATCGGCCAGGGCCCGTCGGGCCCCTCCACCCGCCGCGCCTCCCGCGCACGCGGGGACTGTCAGTCGGCCACGCCCACCAGATGGGTGCGCAGCCTCCCCAGCGACGGCGGACCGGAGGCAGGGAGGGATCAGCCGGAGAGGCGGGCGAGCCACTCGGCGGCGCGTTCGATGTGGCCCTCGTCGAGGCCGGTCGCGGGGTCCACCCAGACCAGGAGGTGCTCGCCGGAGTCCGGTTCGGCGGCGACGGAGCCGGCGGCGTCGGGCTCGTCCTCGAACCAGGCGAAGGGCCGCCCTGCGGCCCAGGCCACCACGTGCCGCGCCTTCCAGGCGCCGAGGGTGCCGCCGGCCGCGGGGCCCGGGAACCCCGGGATCGGCACGAACGGCAGCTCGGGCAGCCCGACCAGCGGCGCGATCCACTGGTTGGCCTCCTCGCACCAGTAGCTGGCCCAGGTGAGCTCGGCGCCGGTGGACTCGGCCAGGTCGAGCAGCATCCGGCCGTGCCCGGCGTTCAGCCAGAGGCGGTAGGAGACACCGCGGGGCGAGCATCGATGCCGGCGGAAGCCGCGATGCGGCCGTTCCAGCGGATTGAGCACGCCGTCAATGTCGAGGAGAATCACCGGCGACCCCATACCGGGACCGTACGTCATCACCGCCGCGCGGTGCGGCCGCTCCGGGCACGATCTTCATCGCGGCCGGTCAGCGTGGCGGCCACAGCCGGCCCCGGGCGGCGGCCCGCCGCTCTGGCCCGGCCGTGCCGCCCGGGACCGTAGGCTGGGTGGAATGGAGCCCGAACTCACCCTTATGGCGGTCCACGCCCATCCCGACGACGAGGTCCTCGGCACCGGCGGCCTGCTCGCGCGCTGCGCCGCGGAGGGCATCCGCACCGTGCTGGTCACCTGCACCAACGGCGACGCCGGCGACGATTCCGGCGGGCTCAAGCCCGGCGACGCGGGGCACGACGCCCCCGAGGTGGCCCGGCGCCGCCTCGCCGAGTTGGAAGAGTCCGCGCGGCTGCTCGGCATCGACCACGTGGAGGTGCTCGGCTACCGCGACTCGGGCATGGTGGGGTGGGCGACCAACGACGACCCCGCGGCCTTCTCCAACATCGCGGCCGGGGAGTCCGCCGGGCGGCTGGCCGAGCTGATGGAGCGGTACCGGCCGCAGGTCGTCGTCACCTATGACGAGAACGGCGGATACGGGCACCCCGACCACATCCAGGCGCACCGGATCGCGGTCGCCGCGGCCGAGAGCACCGGCATCCCCGACAAGCTCTACTACACCGCGATGCCGCGCAGCGGCATCAAGCAGATGCTCGACTACGCGGCCTCGGCCGGCCTCGACCTCGGCTTCGAGCCGGACGACGACTTCGGCACCCCCGACGAACTCGTCCACGGCGTCGTCGACGTGTCCGCCCACTTCGACAGCAAGCGCAAGGCGCTGGAGGCGCACGCGAGCCAGGGCGACAACATCTTCCTGCTGCGCCTGCCCGAGGAGGTCCAGCGGCTGGTGTTCGGCACCGAGGCGTTCACCCGCGTCTTCAGCCGAGTGGCCGTCCCCGACCACGAGGACGACCTGTTCACCGGCCTGCGTGCGGCCGCGTCGGGGTGACCCGCTTGGGCCGCTGGACGGTGCGGCCCCTGCGCGCATCCGCGCGGTAGCGGTTCAGGACGTCCTTGCGCAGGAGGTAGCCGAAGCCGGCGCGCTCCAGGCGCAGGCCGAGGCCGGTCGCGTCGGTGCCGAGGGCGGCGGCGGTGTCGGCGATGTTCCAGCCGTGCGCGGCGAGCCGGCTGAGCAGGTAGCCGCGCTTGACCTGGCTGTCCGACAGGCGGAACGTCTTCAGGTAGGCGACGCCGCCGCCCTCGCCGGTAATGACCTCTCCGATGTGGTTCTCGCGGCGCAGCGCGAACGACGGCAGGAACCGCGAGAGGACGAAATCGTCGATGTACTGGACGTGCTTGTACGAGCCTTCCCTGTCGAACAGCCGCGCCGCCATGACGTCGTCGTGGAACTCCGCCCATTCCCGCTGCCGCAGGGCCGCCTGGGCGCGCAGGTCCGCCAGTGAGCGCACCGACGTGTCGTCGATCCTGGCGGCCATGTCCTGCACGTGCAGGCCGAGCAGCCCGTACTGGTAGATCTGCTCGCCGTACAGGTCCTCGATCAGCGTGGCGTGCAGGGCCCGGTAGTCGTCGGGGTGCGGGACGGCGAACGCGCCGGCCAGGGCGTCGAGGACGTAGACCAGCACACCGCACTGGCCCGGCAGAATCTCGAAGACGCGCAGGGCGTCCTCCAGGCCCTGCACCCGGGCGCCGGTGTAGGCCCTCTCGGCGCGCGGCGAGAGGCCGTGCGAGAGCGCGGAGCGCGACCACTCCTCCCAGGCGATCTCGGGACCTCCGAAGTGGAGCGCGAGGTAGCCCTCGACGGCCAGGTGCTGCGGCAGGAACCGCAGCCGGTCCTTGGCCACGCGGCGGGCCATGCGGCGGGTCTTCTGCACCGGCACGCGGGACGGCGGCCTGCGGAGGTCCTTGTCGAGCAGCCGGGTGCCGTAGGAGGCGGCCGGGTCCTCGCCGTCGACGTAGGTCGCGACGAACGCGTGCGGGATGAAGGAGGTGTAGGACGTGCCGTCGCCCACGTCGACGACCGGGGAGCCCTCCGCGTAGGCGCGGCGGTGCAGGCGCAGGTGCGGGACGGGCTCGTCGCGGACGAGCGGCACGAGCCGGACCGAGCCCCAGGTCTGCGCGGGACCGGTGTCCAGCCCCTCCAGGGTGAACGGGATCATGCCGGCTCCCCCAGGAAGCGGGCCGCCTGCTCGTCGAAGTAGCCGCGCAGGTCGTCCAGCCCGACGCGGCCCTCGGCGAAGCGGGCCAGCTCGACCAGCGCGGGCAGGTCCTCGGCGTCGCGGACGCCCGCGGTGGGCACCGACGGCGCGAGGCGGCGCACGTCGTAGCCGCTCGCGTCGTACACCGGGTTGAGGTGGGTGATCGCCACGCGGCCCTCCGGGTCGAGCCGGGAGCGCCAGATCCGCAGCACGTCGGCGGCGAGGCCGGGCGGCGCGTTGTCCCAGCCGTCGGAGACGACGATCAGACGCTCGGGCGCGGTGTCGAGCGCGTCGAGGAGGCGCATACCGAGCGGGGTCGGGCCGTGCGGGAACAGCAGCAGCGCGTCGGTGCGGCCCGACAGCCACAGCGGCCTGTACGCGCCGGGCGCGGCGAGCGCCTCCAGCAGGTAGTGGCCGGCCATCGCGACGGCGAGGGGACGGTGCCGCTTCTGCGCGGAGCCGGAGGTGGAGTGGCTGTCGTCGAGCACGGCGGTGACCCGGCCCCACGTCCCGGCGCGGTGGCCGGCGACGCGGCGCGCGGCGGACCGGAGCGCCCCGGTCAGCTCGGCGCGGCGCTTCGAGCGGTCGTCCAGCGTGAGCGACAGGACGTAGGAGGCGAGCCGGGTCGGGCCCATCGCGGCCAGGTCGGTGTTCCGGCGGATCGCGCTGGTCTCGCCCACCTGGGCGTTCTCCTGGAGGCGGAACCGCTCGAGCCGCGTCATGCGGGGCTCGATGCGCTCCAGGAAGCGCTCGCGGGGGATGCCGTACTTGGCGGCGAAGCCCTCGGCGACGGTGAACGGCAGCTCGTACAGGGCGGCCTGCTCGTAGTGGGCGCGGCGCCACGTCTCGAAGAGCGGGGTGCTGAACCGCTTGACCGACTGCGGGGCGAACAGGAACCGTGCGAGCTCGCCGTCCAGCGGCAGGTGCGCGTGCCGGGCGGCCGACTTCACCCCGGCGCGGTACTTCACCGCGTCGAACGCCGGGTCGCGGCGGCCGGCCAGCCAGTCGCGGATGATCGCGCGGGTGCGGCGGTTGTTGACCCCGGCGCGGCGCAGCGCGCCGAACAGGTGGTACACGCGGTGCTGGGGCAGCAGCTCCAGCCGGCGCGCGATGAGGCGGCCCTCTCGGCGGCGGGACTCCACGTCCACGTCGCCGGCGTGCACCAGCAGGTTGAAGACGATCAGCATCGCGTTGGTGTCGTTGACGTTCAGCGCGAGCGCTCCCGCGTACAGGTCGCGGTAGTTCTCCCGCATGTACGCGTGCAGGAAGCTCAGCGAGAGCTGCTGCTCCCTCGCATCGTGGTGGAACTCGCGCTGGCCGGTGGAGGTGATCGCCGCGTTGACGAACATCAGTGCGTCCTCGCAGGCGATCAGGCCCGCGATGGTCTCGCTCATGGCATCCCGCGATCGGCGACGGTGGTCGGGGGCCGGCCGGGGAATGGGGGCGCGAACGGCGAACAGACGCGATCGAAGCGGGTTGCGGAAGTCGCACCGGAGTCCCGCGGCCGGCTCCCGAACCGTAGCACCACCGGATGTGGGTCTTCCGCCTATTTACGGACGGTACGTGGCGGGGTGCCGGTCGGCGCGGATCCCGGTGTCGTGCGAGTCCGGAGCCTGACTGCATGCGCGTGCGGCATTGTTGCTCTCCGGAACGACCGTGCGCCTGAAAGGGGTCGCCGTGGAGCAGCCTGAGCAGATCGACCCGGAGCTCGTGGACTTCGCCGTCCTGGACGGCTGGATGGACGCGGAGGGGCTGCCGGGCGGGCCCTTCGAGAACGCCGCGCACCTGTCCGGCGGCACGCAGAACGTGCTGATCCGCTTCAGCCGCGGGGGCCGTGACTACGTGCTGCGGCGCGGCCCCCGGCATCTGCGGGCCAGGACCAACGAGGTGCTCCGCCGCGAGGCGCGGGTGCTGGCGGCGCTCGACGGCACCGGCGTGCCCGCGCCCAGGATCATCGCCGCCTGCCCGGACGAGCGGGTCATGGGCGGCGCGGTGTTCTACCTGATGACGCCGGTGGAGGGCTTCAACGCCTCGGTGTCCCTGCCCGAGCGGCACACCCGCGACGCGGCGGTGCGGCACGCGATGGGCCTGAACGCGGCGCGCGCGCTGTCGGCGCTCGGGGCGGTCGACCACGAGGCCGTGGGCCTGGCCGGGTTCGGCAAGCCCGAGGGGTTCCTGGAGCGGCAGGTCGGCCGCTGGACGTCCGAGCTGGAGTCCTACCGCGAGCTGGCGGGCTATCCCGGGCCCGACATCCCCGGCCTTGGCCGGGTCGCGCGGTGGCTGGAGGCCGGGCGGCCCGCGACCTGGCGTCCCGGGGTCATGCACGGCGACTACCACCTGGCCAACCTGATGTACTCCCACGGCGGGCCCGGCGTCGCGGCGATCGTCGACTGGGAGATGTGCACGATCGGCGACCCGCTGCTCGACCTCGGCTGGCTGCTGGCCACCTGGCCGGGCGACGACGACGAGAGCGCGGCGCTCGCCGGGCCGCTCGGCGACGCGGGCGGGCTCCCCGGGCCGGACGAGCTGGTCGCCGCGTACGCCGAGCGGGCGGACGCGACGGCGGGCCGCGACCTGTCGGCCATCACCTGGTACGCGGTGCTCGCCTGCTTCAAGCTCGGCATCGTGCTGGAGGGCACGCACGCGCGCGCGTGCGCGGGGAAGGCCCCGAAGGAGACCGGCGACCTGCTGCACTCCATCACCTTGGGCCTGTTCCGCCGCGCGGAGGCGTTCATCGCCGCCTGAGCCGGTGTCTCCGGGACTCGCGGGATATGCCAGTATTCCGGGCAGTGGAGGTGGGCATGGAGATCATCCGAGGCGGTGCCGCGGACGCGCCGCTGATCCTGGCGATGCTGGACGGTGCCGTTGCGTGGCTCGTGCGGAACGGGCGTCCCGGCCAGTGGGGCTCCGAGCCCTGGTCGGCGGACCCCAAGCGGGTGGAGCGCATCACCGCCATCGCGCGCGACGAGGACGTCTGGGTCGCGCGGGTGGACGGCCGTCCGGCGGGCGTGATGGCGACCGGTCCGGCGCCGCCGCACTACGTCTCGGCCGCGGACGAGCCCGAGCTGTACATCGGCCTGCTGGTGACCGACCGCGAGTTCGCCGGCCACGGCGTCGGCTCGGCGCTCATCGCCCACGCCCTCGACGAGGCGCGGCGCCTGGGCGTCGGCCTGGTGCGGGTCGACTGCTATGGGGGCGACGACGGCCGCCTGGTCGGGTACTACCGGGGCAACGGCTTCGACCCGGTCCGGACGTTCAACGTCGGTGAATGGCCCGGGCAGCTGCTCTCGCAGCGCGTCGACTCGCCTCCCGCGTCCGCCTAGCACCTAGGCGGACGCACGGGTGGCGGGAGCCCCGGCGTCGTCCGGGTCGGCGCGGACGCGCAGCAGGTTGCGGCGCGACGGGATGCCGCACTCCTCCAGCCGGGTGTGCAGGTCGGCCATCAGCTCGCGGGTCTCCGGCTTGAACGCGCGTGCCCGCAGCTTCGACGGGACGGCGATGACGCCGAGCCGGGCGAGCCTGAGGCCGACGCCGACCAGCGGGCCGGCGCCGGGGAACTCGGGCAGCGCCCGGTAGTGGTCGCGGGCCCAGCGCGGCAGCGCGTAGTAGGCGAGCGCGCCGACCGGGAACCACAGCGCCTTGAGCGGCGCGAGGAACCGCAGCTTGTGCGGCACCCTCGGCCACAGCAGGAAGCGCACGGTCGCGCGGGACTCGGGGATCACCCGCAGGTCCAGGTCGGTCCGGGCCGCCGCGAAGTAGGCGTCCATCTCGGCGACGCCGCCCGGGACCTCTTCGGCGTGCAGGCCGACGTAGGTGGCGGTGTGCCGCTGCTCGTCGTAGTAGCGGTCCTTCTCGGCGCGGGTGAGCTTGAGGCCGCCGCGCTCGATCACCTCCAGGTAGGAGGACACCTCGGCGCAGTGCACCCACAGCAGCAGCTCGGGGTCGTCGACCCGGTGGGTGCGGCCGGTGTCGGGGTCCTCGATCCGCAGCCGCTTGTGCACGCCGCGGACGCGGGCGCCGAGCCCGGCCGCCTGCTCCGGCGTGCCGACGGTGGTGACGGCGACGAAGTTGGCGGTGTTGAAGAGCCGTTCGAGGGGTTCCCGGAGGAAGTCGGAGTTCTGCCAGACCCCGCGCATCGTGGTCGGCTGCAACGCCTGCAACATGAGCGCCCGCACCCCGGCGATCATCATCAGCGGGTCGAGCACCACCCGCCAGGACACGGTCTCGGGGCCGTGCACGATCAGTCTCCGCGTGTTCACCATAGTAAGCACAGGCTTACCCCATCCGGGCCGTCCGGTCCAGTGGTCAGCGGCCTCCCCCCGAGAGCAGGGCGTGCCAGCCGGCGAGGGTGGGCGTCTCGGCCAGCTCGGCGAAGCCGATCTCGGCGCCGCGGTCCCGCCACCGCTCGATCAGCATCATCACCCGGATCGAGTCGAGCCCGGCGTCGATCAGGTCGTCCTCGAAGCCGAGCTCGGCCGGGTCCAGGTCCAGCAGTCCGGCAACGTCGGAGCGCAGCTCGTCGCGCGTCTGATGCACGGTCTTCCTCTCCTTCAGGCGGTGCCGGCGGCGACGCCGCTCAGCGCGTCCGCGAGGCGGGCGGTGGTCGTCGTGGTCGCGCAGCGCTGCGCGGCGTAGGTGAGGGCGGCGCGGTGGTGGCCGGCGGAGAAGTCGGCGACGGCGTCGGCGACGAAGAACGGCTGGACGTCGCGCGAGAACGCCTCGACCGCGGTGGTCTGGCAGCCGATGTGCGCGTACACGCCGGTGACGATGAGCTGGTCCCGTCCGGCGGGCAGGAGCAGATCGGCCAGGTCGGTCCGGACGAACGCGCTGTAGCGCCACTTGGTGAGGACGGTGTCGTCCTCACCGGGCGCGAGCTCGTCGACGATGCCGCGCTCGCGGGCGGTGGGGCCGATGCCGTCGCCCCAGAAGTCCCGCAACAGGCCGCGCTGCTCGCGGGTCTGCGCGCCGGGCTGCGCGGAGTACACGACGGGGACGCCGGTGGCGGCGGCGACGGCGCGGAGCCGGGCGATGTTCTTTAGCAGGGCGGGCAGCGGGTCTCCGGCGTAGGCGTCCAAGAAGTAGTTCTGCATGTCGTGGACGAGCAGGACGGCGCGGCGCGGGTCGGGCGTCCAGCGCACCCGGGGCTCGGGCAGGTCGTGCTCGGCGGGCATCGGGTACGGGGCGATGGCGGGGATGGCCATGGGCCGGCTCCTATCGAGGGGGCGGGACGGACGGGCCGCGGGCGAGCCCGCGGGCGAGGGCGGCGCGCAGGTCGCGCTTGCTGACCTTGCCGACGCCGGTGTGCGGGAAGCGCTCGGTGAACTCGATCCGGTCGGGGATCTTGTACGCGGCGATGCCGCGCCCGCGCAGGAACGCCTTGAGCTCGGGGGCCCGAGGCGGCGCGCCGCGCGGGATCACCACGGCGCAGGTGCGCTCGCCGAGCAGCGCGTCGGGGACGGCGACCACGGCGGCGTCGTGCACCGCGGGATGGGCCAGGAGGTGGTTCTCGACCTCCTCCGCGGCGATCTTCTCGCCGCCGCGGTTGATCTGGTCCTTGGTGCGGCCCTCGACGATCAGGTGCCCGTCCGCGGTGCGGCGGACGACGTCGCCGGTGCGGTAGAAGCCGTCCGGGGTGAACGCGGCGGCGTTGTGCGCCTCGGCCCGGTAGTAGCCGCGGATCGTGTACGGGCCGCGGGTGAGGAGGTGCCCGGTCTCCCCCGGCCCGACGTCGCGGTCCGCGGCGTCGACGACGCGGACCTCGTCGGCCGGGGAGATGGGCCGTCCCTGGGTGCCGACGCGCACGTCCTCGGGGTCGTCCAGCCGGGTGTAGTTGACCAGGCCCTCGGCCATCCCGAAGACCTGCTGGACGGCGCAGCCGAGGGCGCCGCGCACGCGGGCGGCGGCCTCGGCGCCGAACTTGGCGCCGCCGACCTGGAGCACCCGCAGCGACGACAGGTCGTGCCGGGCGGCCCGCGCCGCCTCCATCCAGACCAGCGCGAGCGGCGGGACGAGCCCGGTGATCGTGACGCCCTCCCGCTCGATCAGCGGGAAGGCCGCGTCCGGGCCGGGCCGCGGCGCCATCACGACCTTCGCTCCGGCGGCGAGCGCGCCGAACACGCCGGGCGAGCTCATCGGGAAGTTGTGCGCGACCGGCAGCGCGCACAGGTAGACGCTCTCGGGGGTGAGGCCGCAGATCTCGGCGCTGGCGCGGAAGCTGTAGAGGTAGTCGTCGTGGGTGCGCGGGATGAGCTTGGGCGTCCCGGTCGTCCCGCCGGAGAGCTGCATCAGCGCCACGTCGGACGGGTCGGGGCCGGGCAGTCCCACCGGGTCGGCGTCCAGGTCGGCAAGCGCGGTGAACTCCTGCGCCTCGCCCGCGACGATGACGCGGCGGGCCTTCAGCTCGCGGGCCAGGGCGCGGTGGTCGAAGCCCGCGTGCCGGTCGGGGACGATGTAGGCGGCGGCCCCGGCGTGCTCCAGGAAGTAGCCGATCTCGGCGGCGCGGTGCGAGGGCAGCGCGAAGACCGGGATCGCGCCGAGCCGGAACAGCGCGAAGCAGACCGCGAGGAACTCCGGGACGTTCGGGAGCTGGACGACGACCCGGTCGCGGTCGCCGATCCCGAGGCCGCGCAGCCCGGCGGCGAGGCGGTCGGCGCGCCGGTCCAGTTCGGCGTAGGTCCAGCGGGCCTCGCCGCCGACGACGGCCGCGCGGTCGCCGTGCTCGGCCGCCGCGTCCCGCAGCAGCGTGCCGAGCGTCCGGCCGCGCCAGTACCCGGCCGCGCGGTAGCGGGCGGCGTACTCCTGCGGCCAGGGGACGGCACCGGGCAGCATCAGGCCGTCGCCTCCATGTCCCCGGCGTCGTCCAGGCCGAGGGCGCGCAGCAGGGTGCGGAACTTGGCGGCCGTCTCGGCCAGCTCGCCGGCGGGTTCGGAGCCCGGCACGATCCCGGCGCCGGCGAACAGCCGCAGCACGCGGCCCTGGGCCTCGGCGCAGCGGATGGTGACCGCCCACTCGCCGTCGCCGGACGCGTCGCACCAGCCGACGGCGCCGCCGTAGAAGCCGCGGTCGAAGGGCTCGAGCTCGGCGATGACGGCGCGGGCGGCGGGGGCGGGGGTGCCGCAGACGGCGGGGGTCGGGTGGAGCGCGACGGCGAGGTCGAGCGCGGTGACGCGCGGGTCGGCGAGGCGCCCGGTGACGCGGGTGCCGAGGTGCCACATGGTGTCGGTGCGGACCAGCGCGGGCCGGGACGGGACGTCGAGCCGCGGGCAGTACGGGCGCAGGGCGCGGGCGACGGCGTCCACCACGAGGGCGTGCTCGTGCAGGTCCTTGGCCGACTCCAGCAGCGCGGCGGCGCGGCGCTCGTCCTCGGCGGGGTCGGCGCTGCGGGCGGCGGACCCGGCGAGCGGATGCGAGACGACCTCGGACCCGCGCCGGGAGACCAGAAGCTCGGGGCTCGCGCCGAGCAGCGTGCGGTTCCCGGGGTGCCCCGCGACGGTCACGGCGTAGAGGTGGCCGTGCGGGTCGCCCGCGGCGAGGTTGCGCAGGAGGCGGGCGGCGTCGACCCGTCCGGCGGCGGTGAGGTGCAGTGCCCGTGCGAGGACGACCTTCTGGAGGCCGCCGCCGGCGAGCCGGCCGAGCGCCTTCGCCACGGCGCGCTCGTACTCGGCCGGTTCGGGAAGCGACCGGATCGTGACGCGTGGGACGGGCGGCGGCTTGTGGTCGTGCCCGAAGCGGGCGGGCGGCGCGCCGGTGGCGGGCCCGGTCCGCTGCACGGTGGCGGGGACGAACAGCCGCGCGGGCGCGTCGGGCCGGAAGGGCAGGGCGCCGACCACGATCGGGTCGCGGTGTCCCGACCGGGCCGCCGTGCCGAGGGCGCTCGCGGCCCGTCCGGGCAGGGTGCGCGGGGCGTGCGGGGCGGCGGGGACGTCGGCCCAGGTGCCCTGGGCGAGGAGGGTGCGTTCGGGCGAGGAGAAGAAGAACGAGGATCCCGGCCGGTAGTCGGTCAGCAGCCCGGCCGCGTCGGTGGCGACACCGTGGGCGGTGGTCATGGGGCAAACGGCCCTTTCGCTCGGGGACGGAGGTCCGGGTTCGCTCGGGGACGGAGGTCCCCGGGGGGGCGGTCAGCCGCGCAGGGAGGCGCCGCCGTCGACGTAGAGGTCGTGCAGGGTGATGTGCCGGGCCCGGTCGGACACCAGGAACCGGACGGCGTCGGCGACGTCGGCGGGATCGGCGACGCGGCCGAGCGGGATGCCCGTCCGGTAGGCGGCGGGGTCGCCCTCGACGGCCGAGCGGACGCCTTCGGCCGGGTCGGCCCACAGGTCGCGCTGCATGGCGGTGTCGGTGGAGCCGGGCGAGACGATGTTGCAGCGGATGCCGTGCTCGGCCAGCTCCAGCCCGAGGCACTTGGTGTACTGCACCGCGGCGGCCTTGGACGCGGCGTAGGCGGCGAGCTGAGTGCGGGGTACCCGGGCGGCGTTGGAGGCGACGGTGACGATCACGCCCGCGCGGCGCGGCACCATCCTGCGGGCGACGGCGCGGCAGGTGTGGAGGACGCCGCCCGCGTTGACCGCGAGGGTCGCGGCCCAGTCGGCGTCGGTCACCTCCAGCGCGGGGCCGGGACGCAGGATCCCGGCCGCGTTGACCAGGACGCCGATCGGGCCGAGCTCGCGTTCGGCGCGTCCGGTGAGGTCCTCGACGGCGGCGGGGTCGGACACGTCGGCCGGGCAGGCCAGCGCGGGGCCGGGGAGCCCGGCCGCGACCGCCGCGGCGCCGGCCGCGTCGACGTCGACGACCGCGACGCGGGCGCCGGCCTCGGCGAGGGCGCGGGCGACGGCGGCGCCGATGCCCCGGGCCGCCCCGGTCACCACGGCGGTCCTGCCCTCGATCCCGGTGCGGTCCATGCGGCTCCTCGCTCGGCGGCGAACTGACTTAGGCAAACCTAAGTTAGGGATACCTTGCCTAAATTCGCGGACCGGGCGGCGGCCGTCAACCCCCGGCCGCGGGTGATCGTCATCACTGGGGTTCGAAGGAAAGTTAGGTTAGCCTTCCCTTATGTCTTCGCCGTCCGCCGTGTCCGCCGCGCCCCGGGCGACGCCCCCGGCGCCCGCCGCGCGGCCGTCCCGCACCGGCGGCCCGCGGGTGCTCGCGGTGCTCGGGGGCCTCGCCGCGCTGGTCGCCGCGCTCGCGCTGGTCTCGCTGCTGGTGGGCGCCGGCGACACCCGTCCGGGCCAGGTGATCGGCTATCTACTCGGCCGGGCGGACGCCCGCGACGACGGGCGGCTCCACACCGTCGTGGCCACCCTGCGGCTGCCGCGCACGCTCGCGGGCCTCGCCCTCGGAGCGGCGCTCGGGCTGGCGGGCGCGCTGCTCCAGGCCGCCACCCGCAACCCGCTCGCCGAGACCGGCCTCCTCGGGGTGAACGGCGGCGCGGCGCTCGGCGTGGTCGTCGGCATCTCCGCCTTCGGCGCCGGAGCGGGCTTCGGCTACGTCCCCTGGGCGCTCGGCGGCGCCCTCGCCGCCAGCCTGCTGGTGCTCGTGCTGGCCGGCGCGGGCCGCGCCGGCGCCTCGCCGCTGCGGCTGGTGCTGGCCGGCGCCGCGATCACCGGCACCGTCGGCGGCCTGATCAACTTCATCGTGCTCGGGTCGGGCCGGACCTACGACGAGTACCGGTTCTGGGTGCTGGGCTCGCTGGCCGGCGTCACGGCCGAATCCCTCACCGGCGTGCTGCCCGTGCTGGCCCTCGGCGCGCTGGCGGCGCTGCCCGCGATCCGCCCGCTGTCGGCGCTGTCGCTCGGCGACGACGCCGCCCGCGCGCTCGGGCACCGCCCCGCGGTCACCCGCGTGACCGTCGCGGTCGCGGTGACGCTGCTGGCCGCCGGGTCGGTCGCGCTCGCCGGGCCGCTGACCTTCCTCGGCCTGGTCGCCGGGTACGCGGCGCGGCGGCTGATGGGCCCCCGGACCGGGGCGCAGCTCGCCGCCGCCGCCCTGGTCGGCCCGGCGGTGCTGGTCGCCGCCGACGTCGTCGCCCGGGTCCTGATCAAACCGTTCGAGACGTCGGTGGCGCTGGTCCTGGCACTGATCGGCGGGCCGCTGCTGATCGTGATGGTGCGCTCAAGGAACGTGCTGCTGCTCGGCACCCCCGGCGACCTCTCCGGCTCCGGCGGCGCGTCCCGCACGGCGCCCGGGGCGCGCCGCGCACGGCGGGCGGCCGGGCCGGGCGACAGCCTCGTCCTGCGGAGCGGCGGCCGGTCGGTGCTGATCCCGCGCCGCGGGGCGCTCGCGGTGCTCGGGCTGGCTGCGCTGACCGCGCTCGTCCTCGCCGGGTGCGTGGTCCTCGGCTCCTCGGTCCTGTCCCCCGCGGACGCGCTCGGCGCGCTGTTCGGCCGGGGGAGCCGCGCGGCCGTGCTGATGGTCCGGGAGTTCGGCCTGCCCCGGATCGTCGCGGGGATGCTGGTCGGCGCGGCGCTCGGCGCCGCCGGCTGCCTGACCCAGACGCTGGCCCGCAACCGGCTGGCCACCCCCGACTTCCTCGGTGTGAACGAGGGCGCGACGCTCTCGGTCCTGCTCGCCCTGGCGGGCGGCGCCGGCGGCCTCGGCGCGTGGTGGTCGGGGCCGCTCGGGGCGCTGCTGGCCGCCGGGCTCGTCCTGCTGCTGTCGGGCGGGACGGGCGCGCGGGGCTACCGGGTGCTGGTGGTCGGCCTGGCCGTGGCCGCGATCCTGCGCTCGCTGGTCGAGCTGCTGCTGGCCAAGAAGGACCTCGATCTCGCGGAGGCGATGTTCACCTGGAGCGTCGGCAGCCTGAACGGCCGCGGCTACTCCTCGGCCGCCGCGCTCGCCGCCGGGCTCGCCGTGCTGCTCCCGCTCGCGCTGCTCGCCGGGCGGCGGCTGCGGCTGCTGCGCTTCGGCGAGGACGTGGTGCGGGTGCTCGGCACCGATCCCGGCCGGACCCGGCTGCTGGTACTGGCCACCGCGACCGCGCTGGCCGGCCTCGCCGTCGGCGTCGGCGGCCCGATCGGCTTCATCGCGCTCAGCGCCCCCGTCGTCGCCGCCCGCCTGACCGGGCCCGCCCGGGTGCCGCTGGTCGCGTCCGCACTGGTCGGGGCGGTGTGCGTCGCGCTCGCCGACACCATCGGCCGGACCGTGATGGGCGACACCGAGGTCCCGGCCGGGGCGATCGCCGGCATCGTCGCCGGCCCCTTCCTGCTGTACGTGCTGCTGCGCGAGCAGCGCGCCTGACCGACGAGGAGCGTCCGTGGAACTGGTGGTCGAGGGGGTCCGGTCCGGCTATCCCGGGCTGGTCGCCGTGGACGGCGTCGACCTGCGGGTCCCGCCGGGACAGGTGGTCGCGATCGTCGGCCCGAACGGCTGCGGCAAGTCCACACTGCTGCGCGGCATGGCCCGCCTGCACCGGCCACTGGCGGGACGGATCACCGTCGGCGGCCACGACGTCTGGAAGCTGCGGCCCCGGCAGGCCGCCCACCACGTCACCCTGCTCCCCCAGGCGCCGGTCGCGCCCGAGGGCATCACGGTCGCCGGGCTCGTCGCCTACGGCCGGCACCCGCACCAGGGGCTGTTCCGCCAGTGGTCGCGGGGCGACGAGCGGATCGCGGCCGAGGCGATGGCCGCCACCGGCGTGACCGGCCTCGCGGGCCGCCGCGTCGACCGGCTGTCGGGCGGGCAGCGGCAGCGCTGCTGGCTGGCGATGGTGCTGGCGCAGCAGACGCCGGTGACGCTGCTCGACGAGCCGACCAGCGCGCTCGACCTCGGCCACCAGGTGGAGGTCCTCGGGCTGGTGCGGTCTGTGGCGGGCGGGGGCCGCACCGTGGTCATGGTGCTGCACGACATCGCCTCCGCCGCCCGCTACGCCGACGTGCTGGTGGCGATGCGGGACGGGAAGGTCGTCGCCTCCGGCCCGCCGAAGGACGTCGTCGACTCCGCGCTGATCCGCGCCCTCTACGACGTCGACGCCGACATCCTCAGCGCCCCCGGCGACGGCGCGCCCGTCGTCGTCCCGTCCACGGCCCCGAAAGCGAACGCGAAAGCCGTGACCGTGGTCTCGGCGAAGTGACCGGGCCGTCCGGCGAGCAGATCGAGCCGTTCAAGCCCTTGGAGGTCCTGAACGGACCGCCTCCGGAGGCGCGGCCCGGGACGGGCCCGCCGGTCCGCGACCTGGGCGGCGGGCACCACGCCGTGACGTTCCTCTGGCAGGGGGACGCGGCGCAGGTCCTGGTGCTGGTCAACACGGTCTCGGAGGGGCAGCGCCACGATCCCGGGCCGATGCTGATGGAGCGGCTCCCGGGCAACGGCGGATGGCACCGCACGTTCCGGTTCCCCTCCGATCTGCGCGCCACCTACCAGTTCCACCCGTCCGACGGCCCGGTCGACACCGCCGACCCGGAGTCCTGGGCGCGGGTGAGGCGCGGCGCGGTGCCCGACCCGCTCAACCCCGAGACGCTCCCGTCCTGGATCCCGGGCGTCACGACCTCGGTGCTGGAGCTGCCCGGCGCTCCCCCGCAGCCGTGGCGGGACGCCCGGCCGGGCGTCCCGCGCGGGACCGTCACCGCGCACCTGGTCCCGAGCGCCGCCCTCGGCACCGCGCGCACCGTGCACGTGTACGTCCCGGCGGGGCCGGTGGAGTCGCCCGACCTGCTCGTCCTGCTCGACGGCGGGCTGTGGGCGGAGACCGTGCCGATCGCGCCGACGCTCGACAACCTGATCGCCGAGGGCCTCGTCCCGCCGATGGTCGCGCTGATGCCCGCCTCCGGCGACGCCGCCGTGCGCGACGCCGAACTCGGCGGCGACGAGCCGTTCCTGGCCTTCCTCACCGGCGAGCTTCCGCGCTGGGCGTCGCGGCACTGGCCGGTGACCGCCGATCCGGCCCGGTCGACCATCGCGGGACAGAGTCTCGGCGGGCTGACGGCCGCCGCCGCGGCGCTGCGCGCACCCGGCCGGTTCGGGAACGTCCTCGCGCAGTCCGGCGCGTTCTGGCTGGACGGTGAGGCGCTCACCCGCGCCTCCGCGGGCTCGCCCCCGCCGCGCGTGCGGTTCTACCTGGAGGTCGGACGGAACGAATGGCGGCTGCGGCCCGCCGTCCGGCGGTTCCGCGACATGCTCCGCGCCCACGGCCGCGACGTCGCGTTCACCGAGTACGGCGGCGGTCACGACCTCGCCTGCTGGCGCGGCGGCCTGGCCGACGGGCTCCTCGCACTCGCACACCGCTGACCCCGTCCCCCGGACGTCCGCCCGGGGCGCCGCGTCACGGCGTGGCCTCGGCGGCGGCGCCCAGCAGTTCGGGCAGGGACCCGGCGAATCCGTCCTCCAGCAGCTTCAGCGCCGCCATCCACGCCTCGGGCCGTCCGGACAGGTTCGCGTGCACGTGCTCGGCCAGCCGCCGCAGCACGCGGGGATCGGGCGGCGCGGCGCCGGACGCGGCCAGGATCGCGTCGGTGTCGGCCTCGGCCAGCACCTCGTCGGCGGTCATGCCCCGGTCGCCGCGCGCGCGGAGCACCGCGGCGAGCCTCGGGCCGTAGACGGCCCCCGGATGCCAGTGCGCGGGCCGCCGCGGGTCGCGCAGGCGGCGCCGCGTCCCCGCCCCGGTCTCGTCGACGAAGAAGGGGTCCAGCTCGACGTCGCCCGCCAGGCCGACCAGCGTCCGCACCGCCGCGAGGCCGCGCAGCCCGGGCAGCCACAGCGCGCCGGTCACGCTCTCCAGCAGCTCCTCCGGCACGATCTCGACGACGTCCTGCGGGGTCAGCGTGCCCGCGGCGAGCCCGTTGCCGACGACCTTGGTCACCACCGGGGTGCCCGGCCGGGGGCTCTGCCCGCACAGGTCGGCGAGCACCCGCGGGACCGGATCGCTCAGGAAGACGGCGAGCTCGGGGTGGTCGGCCACGACCGCCCGCACCAGCTCCAGCGGGACGTCGGCGCGCTGCGCCATGATCTTGGCGGCGAAGCGCGGGAGCGCGCCGTCGGCGGCGCGGCGGCGCGGCTCGTCCGCCAGCACCGCGGCCCAGTCCACCCGGGGCACGGCCGGGTTGCGGCGGTCCACCCGGGTGCGGACCAGCCGGGTGTCCTCCCAGCGGGTGGACCGGGCGTCGGAGTCGGACATCTCACCTATGGAGCGGAGCATCTCGGGCTTGCGGACCCGCTCGGACAGCTCGCGCAGCCGCCGCTCCCCCTCCGTGCCGGCGAGCGCGTCCCGCGCGTAGTCCAGCACGCTCGGCTCCCGCTCGTGCGGCCCCCACCGGTACGCGGGCAGGCGGCCCTCGTCCACCAGCGCGCGCAGCTCGTCGCGCAGGCCCGCGTCCAGCATCGTCCGGCACGCCCGCGCGGCGCCGTGCGGGTCGGCGCCCGCGCCGAGGAAGCGCAGGGCCCGCGCCGCGAGTCCCGCGTCCGCCGCGTGCAGCAGCGCGTGGTCGGGTCCGAGGGAGGCCCGGTCGCCCGGACCGGGCACCTCGCGCAGCCCCTCGGGGAGCGGCACCGGCGTGACGCCGTCCCGCCGCGAGGTCTGGTGGGCGAGCTGCCTGCGCAGGTTGCGCGGGACGTCGGTCCGGCCCGGGGCGGCCATCAGCCGCTCGTTCACCACGGGATCGTCCAGGTCCAGGAGCCGCCCGAGCAGCACCGGCCAGCTCCCAGGACGGAGCGCCTGCACGACCAGCCAGCCGAGGTGCTCCTTGTCGCCGCGGCGCAGCATGGCCTCGGCGACCACCCGGTTGGGCATCCCGTAGCTGTTCAGCGACTGGCGGGCGCGGACGGAGGGGATCTGGCCGAGCAGCGCGTCCGCCTCGTGCGGAGTGGCGAACCGCAGCAGCCCGGCGGTGCAGCCGCCGATGTCGGCGGCCCGGGTCCTGAGCTGGTGGGCCTTGGGAAGGCCGGCAGGCTTGGGGGTCACGAGCCGATACCGTACGGAATCCAGGGGCCCGGAACCATCTTCGCCACATCATCGGCCGCGTCACCAGGCCAAAGAGTGCGGTTCGCCCTCCGGAACCGGGAATCGCTCCGCCCGCGCCGTCCCGATGTCGATCCGGTGGCCCCACCCGTTGGAGACCAGCAGCAGCCTCCGGCCGGACGCGTCGCGGACCAGCACGGTGAAGTTCCAGACGGTGTTGGTGGAGCTGTCGCCGTGGCGCTGCTCGAACAGCACGCGGAGCTGGCGCCCGGAGGCGGCGTCGACCTCGATCAGCCGGGTCCACGACGGGCCGCCGTCCTCGGCCGGCTGCGCCGCGATCACGTACACCTTGGAGCCGTCCGCGCCGAGCACCGGCGTGGTCAGCTGGCCGAGTCCCCGCTCGGCGACCGGACGGGAGGCCTTCAGCAGGTCGTGTCCGGCGGCGGCGTCCAGGATCCGGAGCTCGGTGCGGCCCCCGCGGAAGGTGGCGGCGAACCCCAGGCGGGCCCCGTCCGCCGACCAGCTCAGGCTTTCGGCGCCGATGAGCGCGGAGCTCTGGAACACCTCCCGGTGCCCGCCGGCGAGGGTGACCACGTGGATCTCGATGTGGTCGGCGACGGCGGTCTTCCTCGGGCCCGCCTTGACGTAGGCCAGGCGCGTCCCGTCGGGCGATACGGCCACCCCGTCGACGACCGGCAGGTCCACGCCTGCGACGGGGTCCAGCCGCCAGGACGCGCCGGTGGAGGGACGGAGCCGGTACAGGAGCGAACCGGCGGCGTCCCCTCGCGACCCGACCAGGTAGAAGGAGCTCCCGTCGGCCGTCGCGGCGGCGGCCGACCATTCGGTCCCCTCCGGGGCGGGCGCCACGTGCACGACCTCCCCGGTCGCCGAGTCCCGTACCGCTGCGCCGTTGCCCGCGGGCCCGGCGCCCTGCGCCGTCAGCGAGACGAAGTACCGGCCGGACGCGCCGGCCGGTGACACCGGCTTCGGGGCGGCCGGGGAGCGCAGCGACGCCGCGGTGAAGACGCCCGCGACGACGACCAGCAGGACCGCCGCCATCGTGGCCGGCACCAGCCAGCCGGAGAACCGCCGGCGCCCGCGCGCCGCCGGGACGCGGGCGCGTTCGGTTCCGTGCACGAGTTCGGCGACGCCGTTCAGCGCGTCGCGGAGCTGTTCCTCTGTCCTGGTCATTCTTGGTTCCCCAGCAGACGTGCGAGTGCGGTCAGGGCCCTGGCGGCGGTGGTGCGGACGGTGACCTCGGCGATGCCCATCGCCTCGGCGATCTCGGCGTCGCCCAGGTCGAGGTAGTAGCGCAGGACGAGGACCTCGCGGCGCCGCCGCGGCAGCTTCTGCAGCGCCTCCATCACCCCGCGCCGCTCCTCGCCGACGAGCACCTCCGACTCCGCCGACCAGACCGGCGGCTCGTGGACGATCCCGAGCCGCCGCGCGATCGACCGGCGCCGCAGCACCGACCGGCAGCCGTTCAGCACCGAGGCGCGGGCGTAGGCCGGCGCCTTGCGCTCGTCGTCCAGCCCCGACCAGCGGCGGTGCAGCCCGATGAAGGCGTCCTGCACCACGTCCTCGGCCGTCGCCTCGTCGCCGACCATCAGCACCGCGAGCCTGAGCAGCTTCAGCCGGTTGTCGTGGAAGAGGGCGGCCACGCCGTCCCGGGGGTCGCCGGGCGGGTCGGCCACCTCTGTTTCAAGTCCGTCCATGTCCTATAGACGGTCGGGACGCCGCGATGTTGCTCGCCGCGGCCGGTCTTCCGCCGGGCGGGGCGCGCAGCCCGGGGGCGGGCGGTCATCCTGGAGGCACACCGATCGAGAACCTGAGGAGGCATCATGGTGGACGCGCGCGCCGGGCAGCCCGCCCTTCCGTCCGACCTCGTGGACGTGCCGCGGCTGGTCACCGCGTACTACAGCCTGCGCCCCGACCCCGCCGTGGCGGCGCAGCGCGTCGCGTTCGGCACGTCCGGGCACCGCGGGTCGGCGTTCGACACGGCCTTCAACGAGGACCACATCGCCGCGACCGCCCAGGCGATCTGCGAGTACCGGACGGCTCAAGGGATCGACGGCCCGCTGTTCCTCGGCGCCGACCCGCACGCGCTGTCGGCGCCCGCGCAGGCGACGGCGCTGGAGGTGTTCGCGGGCAACGGCGTCCGGGTGCTGATCGACGCGCGGGACGGGTACACCCCCACCCCGGCGCTCTCGCACGCGGTCCTCGGCCACAACCGGGGCCGCGCCACCGGGCTCGCCGACGGCGTGGTCATCACCCCGTCGCACAACCCGCCCCGGGACGGCGGGTTCAAGTACAACCCGCCGGACGGCGGCCCGGCCGGCACCGAGGCCACCTCGTGGATCCAGGACCGGGCCAACACGATCATCGAGGGCGGGCTGAAGGCGGTCCGGCGCGTCCCGTACGCGCGGGCGCTCGCCGCCGACACCACCGGCCGCCACGACTTCCTCGCCGGCTACGTGGACGACCTCCCGTCGGTGCTCGACCTGGACGCGATCCGCTCCGCCGGGGTCCGGATCGGCGCCGACCCGCTCGGCGGCGCGAGCGTCGCCTACTGGGGCGAGATCGCCGAACGGCACCGGCTCGACCTGACCGTCGTCAACCCCGCGACCGACCCCACCTGGCGGTTCATGACCCTGGACTGGGACGGCCGGATCCGGATGGACTGCTCGTCGCCGCACGCGATGGCGTCCCTGATCGAGAACCGGTCGTCCTACGACGTGTCCACCGGCAACGACGCCGACGCCGACCGGCACGGCGTCGTGACCCCGGACGCGGGGCTGATGAACCCCAACCACTTCCTCGCCGCCGCGATCGCCTACCTGTACGGGCACCGCCCCGGCTGGCCCGCCGGCGCGGGCGTCGGCAAGACCCTGGTGAGCAGCGGCATGATCGACCGGGTGGCGGCCGGGCTCGGCCGCGACCTGGTCGAGGTCCCGGTCGGCTTCAAGTGGTTCGTCCCGGGCCTGCTGGAGGGCTCGCTCGCGTTCGGCGGCGAGGAGAGCGCGGGCGCCGCGTTCCTGCGCCGCGACGGCTCGCCCTGGACCACCGACAAGGACGGGCTCATCCTGGCCCTGCTCGCCGCCGAGATCACCGCGGTGACCGGCGAGTCGCCGAGCCGCTTGTACGCCGGGCTCGCCGAGCGGTACGGCGACCCCGCCTACGCCCGCGTGGACGCCCCCGCCACCCCGGCGGAGAAGGCCGTCCTCAAGAGGCTGGCCGCCGATCAGGTCACCGCCCGCGACCTGGCCGGGGAGCCGATCACCGCCGTCCTCACCGAGGCGCCCGGCAACGGCGCCCCGATCGGCGGGCTGAAGGTCGCGACGGAGTCGGCGTGGTTCGCCGCCCGACCGTCCGGCACCGAGGACGTCTACAAGATCTACGCCGAGTCGTTCCGGGGGCCCGAGCACCTGGCGGCCGTCCAGGAGGAGGCCCGCGACCTGGTCGCCTCCGCCCTGGCGGGCTAGCTAGCTAGGGCAGCGCCGCGACCAGGCCGGTCAAGGCCGAGCCGAGGGGGAGGTCCAGGTTCAGCCGGGCGAGGTCGTCGCCGCGGGTCGGCCCGCGGTTGACGATGACCACCGGGATGCCGGCCCCGGCGGCCCGCCGGACGAACCGGAGCCCGGACATCACCGTCAGCGACGACCCGAGCACCAGCAGCACCCCGGCCCGCTCGGTCAGCGCGTAGCAGTCGCGGACGCGCGGCGGCGGCACGTTCTCGCCGAAGAAGATCACGTCGGGCTTGAGCGGGCCGCCGCACCGCTCGCACGGGACGACCCGGAACGACTCGACCTGATCGTCGTCCAGCACGGCGTCGCCGTCGGGGTTGATCATGTCGGCCTGCGCGTCCCAGCCCGGGTTGGCCTCGCGCAGCCGCCGGTCGAGCCGGTCGCGCGGCGTCCGCTCACCGCAGGACAGGCACAGCACCCGGTCGAGGCCGCCGTGCAGCTCGATCACCTCGCGGGCCCCGGCGGCCTGGTGCAGGCCGTCGACGTTCTGGGTGATGATCCCGTCCACCAGCCCGCGGGCCTGGAGCTCGGCGACGGCGCGATGCCCGTCGTTGGGCGCGGCCCGCGCGATGTGCCGCCACCCGAGATGGCTGCGCGCCCAGTACCGCCGGCGGGCCGCCTCGCCGCCGACGAACGCCTGGTAGGTCATCGGCTCGGCCCGCCGCCTGCGCCCGGTCTCGCCCCGGTAGTCGGGGATCCCCGACTCCGTCGACAGCCCGGCGCCGCTCAGCACCACCACACCGCCGCCCGCGACGAGGTCCGCCAGCGAGGCGCCCGCGTCAATGGCCTGTGTCACCCTTCCATACTGCCCGAAACGGCCCGGTGCCCGAACCCGTCAGGGCTTGCGGGCCACCCCGCCGTACATGTGCACATGCTCGTCCGGAACCGCTGCGGCCTGCTCGTCGGGCCGCCAGTGGTTGACCAGCACGATGCCCGGATCGAGCAGCTCATAGCCATCGAACAGGTGTTCGACTTCGGTCCGGTTCCGCGCCCGCGTGGGGATGCCGCCCGCGTTGTAGCCGGCCACGCCGCTCTCGACCTCCTCGGGCGCACTATCGGCCGTCACCGTCGACAGCGCCAGCACGCTGCCGGATGCCAGCGGCTCCATCAGCCTGTCGATCACGCCCTTGGCCACCGCGTCGTCCACGACGAACTGGAGGATGGCGAACAGGCTCAGCGCCACCGGCAGGCCCAGGTCCAGCGTCCCCTTCAACTCGGGGGACGACAGGATCGCCTCGGGGTCGCGGAAGTCGGCGTCGAGGTAGGTCGTCCGGCCCCCCGGCGAGCTGGTCAGCAGCGCACGCGCGTGCACGAGGACGATCGGGTCGTTGTCGACGTAGACGATCCGCGCGTCCGGCGCGACGCCCTGCACGACCTCATGCAGGTTGGGCGCGGTGGGCAGCCCGGTCCCGATGTCGAGGAACTGCCGGAACCCGTGCTCGGCGGCCAGGAACCCGGTCGCGCGGCGCATGAAGTGCCGGTTGGCCCGCATCGACTTCGGCAGGTTGATCCAGTCCTTGACGATGTTCCCGGCGGCGCCCCGGTCGGCGGGGTAGTTGTCCTTCCCGCCCAGCAGGTAGTCGTAGATCCGAGCCGAGTGAGGAACGTCGGTCCTCAAGTCCACTGCGTCCGCCACGCCGGTCTCCCCCCTGAAAGATCGTTCCATTCGATCTTAGAGTTGCAGCACCTACAAAACCCCACGTTGCCGACGTTCAGCGTCACCGAAGCAAAAGAGCCCACACCACGCGTCCCCCTCCGGGCAGCGGGCACGACCCGTGCGAACGCGCCAGCTCGCGCACCCCGAGGAGGCCGCGGCCGTTCTCGGCGAGCTCTTCCGGCCCGTCCGGAACCCCCGGCACCCCGCCGCCGCCGTCGTCGAACACGCACACCCGCACCACGAACGGCGACCGCGCCACCTCCACCGCGAACGTCCCGTCCGGCAGCCCGGAGCGCGAGTGCACGACCGCGTTGCCCGCCAGCTCCCCCGCGATCCAGACCGCGTCGTCGCACACCGGGTCGGCCGCGAGCAGGGACCCCACGAACCGCCGCGCCTCGCCCACCTGCGCCGCGACTCCCGGGAAGGCGCGCCGCCAGCACAGCAGCCGGTTCATGGTCACGCCGGGGGCCTCCAGCAGACCGGTCTGGTGCGGGCACATCGTCGCCTCCGTCGGCTCGGTTCTCGTGGAGGTACGACGGTTTCGCACCCGCCCACCTGCGGCGACCCCCCGCTTCCCGGCCACGACCTCCCCGCGGGCCAAGCCTCTGACCTGCACGAACAGTGCCCGTCTCGGGCACGCCTCCCCATTCGGGCCGATCTCCGGCCCAACATCCGTCCCGCTCCGTGCACGCGGTTGTACGATCCGTGCACGACCATCGAGGGAGCCGCCATGACCTCCGAAGGCCACACCACGCAAAGGCACTGCCGCCGCAAGGCGGAGGCGCTGGGAGCACGCGGCTTCACCGTCGAGCAGATCGCCGTGATCCTCGCGCTCGACCACCCCTCGTTCAGTCCGCTGCGCGTCTACCGCTGCGCGGCCGGCCTGACCGCCCGCACTGCCGCCGACCTCTACAACCAGGCCGACCCCGCCGGGACGGCCTCGCTGCGCGAGTCGCGGCTGTACGACTTCGAGGCGTGGCCCGATCACGGCAGGCGTCCGCCCGCCTGGACGCTGCGCCTCCTCGCCCGCGTGTACGGGACCGCCACCCGCAACCTGGTCACCACCGAGGTGTACGCCTCGTACCCGCCGAAGGAGCAGGAGGTCGTCGACGCCGCCGTCCCGGGGGTTGCGTCCGGCCGTTCGCGTGTCAGCATGGAACGGTCACGCGAGGGCAGGGCCGACGCCCTCCCCTGGGATCAGGACCCGGGTCCGGCCGCGTCCGCCCCGTCCCCGCAGGCGACCGTGGAACTCTTCCACGCGCTCAGCGGTATGGAGGCGGACGTGAAGCGACGGGACCTGCTCTTCCAGCTCGCCCTGGCCCTCGGCGGCACCGCCGCCCTCCCCCTCCTCCGGCGGCTGCCGCCCGCCGAGACCGAGCGCCTGGCCCGCGTCGTCACCCAATCCGGCCGGGTCGACGCCCAGACCGTCACCACCATCGAGACCCTCATCGCCCACTGCCGCCAGCTCGACGACACCCACGGCCCGGAGAAGGTCATCGCGGTCATCGACGCCCAGCGCGCAGTGGTCGGCGACCTGCTCGCCAAGGGCGGCATGCCGGAGGCACTCCGAGAGCGGCTGATCTCGGTGTACGCGAATCTGTCGCATCTCTCCGGCTGGCAGCACTTCGACCTGCTCGACCACGCGGGCGCGGCGACCCGCTATGACGACGGCCTGCGCGCGGCCCACGAACTGTCGGACGCGACGCTCATCGCACACCTCCACGGATCCATCGCCAACATGGCCGAGTACCGAGGCCAAGTGCCTCGGGCGCTGGACCACGCGTACGCCGCGCAGGGCTGGGTGCGGAGCAGCACCAGCCCCCTTCAGCAGGGCACCACGGCGCTGATGCTGGCGAGGGTGCTCGCCTCAGCGGGCAAGGAGAAGACCGGCGCGAGCCTCCGGGCCATGGCACGGGCGACCGAGGTGGCCGACCGCATCCGCTCGGAGAAGGGCCCGGCACACCTGTACTGGTGGACGCCCGAGCGCGTGCAGCATCACGCGGTCTTCTGTCACGCTCGGCTGGGCCGTCACGACGAGGCGCTCGGCACCGCGGAACACACGCTTCCCACCCTCAAGCGCACATGTCCGCGCGAGTACGCGTTCGCCCAGCTCGAATGCGCGGGAGTCCTCATCCAGAAGCGCGAGATCGACTCCGCGGCCGGACGGATACTGGCTGGCATGGAGGTCACATCCGTGCACAGCTCGGCACGCCTGGTGCGCAGCGTCCTCAAGACCCGTGAACAACTGGAGCCCTGGGCGGGGTCGCGGCATGTGCGGGAGGTCGACGAGCGGCTGCGCGGGCTGGGGCTGGTGGGTCAGTCCTCCTGAGGTTCCAGGGCGGCGTTGAGGTCGTCCTGGTAGAGGCGGTCCCGAGCGACCTGGCCGGTTCGGTAGGCGGCGCGTCCGACCATGTGGGCGGCAATCGGGACGGTGACGAGCTGGAGCGCCATCACCAGGACCAGGGTGGTGATGACCGAGGCGGACGGAAAGTGGATGCCGACCGCGATGAGGACCAGCAGGAGGCCCACCGCCTGCGGTTTGGTGGCGGCGTGCATGCGGGTCAGCAGGTCGGGCAGGCGGAGCAGGCCGAGGCCGGCGCCGAGGGACGCGGTGGCGCCGAGCAGCAGGCAGAGCGCGGTCACGCGTCCTCCTCGTTCCGGTAGACCAGGAACCTGGCGATCGAGGCCGAGCCCACGAACCCGATCAGCGACAGGGCCAGCAGCGTCGGGAGCACCCAGGGGTCCTCGGCGGCGATCGCCTCGACGCCGAGACCGGCCATGATGACGGCCGCCAGCACGTCCAGGGCCACGGCGCGGTCGAGCATCGTCGGGCCGCGCACCAGGCGGGCCAGGGTGAGCGCGGCGGCGACGCCGAGGGCGGCGGTCGCGACGGCGATGACGATCGTCATGGGGTCTCCTCCGAGATCGCCCGCAGGTCCTCGCGGGTGCCGAACGCGCGGACGACCCGCGTCTCCAGCTTGAGCACGTCCTGGCGGGCCTTGGCCACGGCGGCGTCGTGGTCGGCGCCGAGGACGTGCAGGAACAGGGTGGACGTGCCGCGCCGGACGTCCACCACGAGGGTTCCGGGGACGGCCGACAACGCGATGGCCATGGCGGTGAGGATCAGGTCCGAACGGGTGCGCAGCGTCACGCCGACCACGGAGCTGACCACGTCGCGGTCGGCCGAGCCGAACGCCTGCCAGGTGAGCGGCCCGGCGCTGCGCAGCAGGTCGGCGGCGAAGCGCGCGAAGAACCGGACGAGGCCGAGCGGGTGCAGCCGCAGGCCCGGGTCGAGCGGCGGGAACGGGAAGACCAGCACCAGCGCCAGCGCGACGGCGAGGCCGGACAGCAGGTTCGCGATGGAGATCCGGTCCCACATGAGCTGCCAGATCGCGACCAGCCAGACGACCAGGGGCAACTGCACCACCCGGCGCCCGATCCGCAGGCTGAACGGCGGCAGTTCGCTCATGACGGCCCTCCCGGTTCTTGTGGCCGTACGGCCTGGATGTAGCCGGCGGGGCTGAGGAGCTCGGCGGCGGCGCGTTCGGTCAGTGAGACGAGGGGGCCGCCGGCGGCGGTGTAGGCCAGGCTCAGCGCAAGGAGCGCGACGGTCGCGCCGACCATGGCGGCGGGCAGCCGGACCGACGGCGGTGCGGCCCCTTCGTCCTCGGCCTCGGCGGACGTGCCGGGCATCTCGGCGGGTACGCGCCAGAACGCCTGGTTCCAGACCTTCACCAGCGCGTAGAGGGTCAGCAGGCTGGTGCCGACCGCCGTGACGACCAGGACGTCGGCGAACGCGCCGCCGTCGGCCAGGCCGGCCTGGAGCAGCCCGAGCTTGCCGAGGAACCCCGACAGCGGCGGGACGCCCCCGAGGTTCATCGCCGGGACGAAGAACAGCAGGCCGATCAGCGGCGCGGTGCGGGCGAGGCCGCCGAGCCGGTGCAGGGAGGTACTGCCGCCACGCCGCTCGATCAGCCCGGCGACCAGGAACAGCGTGGTCTGGATGGTGATGTGGTGCAGGACGTAGAAGACGGTGGCGGCCAGCGCGGCGGCCGAGCCCAGCGCCACCCCGAAGATCATGTAGCCGATGTGGCTGACCAGGGTGAACGACAGCAGCCGCTTGATGTCGACCTGGACCAGCGCGCCGAGCACGCCGACGACCATGCTGAGCAGCGCGGCGGCGAGCAGCAGGGGCCGGGTGGCGTGGCCGGGGAACAGCAGCGTCTCGGCCCGGATGAAGCCGTAGATGCCGATCTTGGTGAGCAGCCCGGCGAACACCGCGGTCACCGGCGCGGGCGCGGTGGGATAGGAGTCGGGCAGCCACATCGACAGCGGGAACACCGCGGCCTTGATGCCGAACGCGGTCAGCAGCATCAGCTCGGCGAGCAGGGTGATCCCGGACGGCAGCGCCTGGAACCGCTCGGCGAGCTGCGCCATGTTGACCGTCCCGGCCGCCGCGTAGATCACCCCTATCGCGATCAGGAACAGCATCGAGGACAGCAGCGCGACCATGATGTAGGTGGTGCCGGCGCGGACCCGGGCGGCGGTGCCGCCGAGGGTGATCAGCACGTAGCTGGCCATCAGCATGATCTCGAAGCCGACGAACAGGTTGAACAGGTCGCCGGCCAGGAACGCGTCCGCGACGCCGGCGACCAGCAGCAGGTAGGTCGGGTGGAACACCGACAGCGGGGTGCGGCGGTCGGCGTCGGCCACGTCCTGGCCGATGGCGTAGACCATGACGCACAGGGTGACCGCGGCCGACACCGTCAGCATCACCGCCGACAGCCGGTCGGCGACCAGGGTGACGCCGAGCGGCGCGGGCCAGGCGCCGACCTGGACGGTCTGCGGGCCGAACCGGTCGGCCCGCACCAGCAGGACGACGGCGACGGAGAGCACCGCGGCGAGCACCGTCACGCTGATCACGCGCTGGAGCCCGGGGTGCCGCGGACCGAGGGTGATCTTGACGCCGGCGGCGAGCAGCGGCATCAGGACGGGCAGCGGGAGCAGCTGGTTCACCGGTCGGACCCGCTCTCGTCGTCGCCGTCGTCGAGGTCGCCTGGGTCGTCGACCGCGCGGCGCTCGCGTTCGGCCCGGATGCCCGCGCGCAGCTCGCGGCGGGCGCCGCGGATCTGGCCGCGCTGCTCGCGGGACCACTCGCGGAACTCGCGGCGCCGGGCGCGGACCTGGGTGCGCAGCTCGTGCCGGCCGCGGGTGACGCGGCGGTCCTCGATGTCGTCGCGGACGTCGTCGTCGTCGCTGTCGCCGAGCCGGCCGGACCGGTAGGCGATGGCGAGGGCGAACGCGGCGGTGCCGAGCGCGATCACGATCGCGGTGAGGATCATCGCCTGCGGCACCGGGTCGTTCATCGGCCGCCGGTCCGCGCCGGGCGGCACGCCGTGCAGGATGGGCGCGCGGCCGGCCGGGCCGCCGCCGGTGAGGATCAGCAGGTTCACCCCGTTGCCGAGCACGAGCATCCCGACGACCAGCCGGCTCAGGCTGCGCTCCAGCACCAGCGCGACGCCTGCGGCGACGAGGGCGCCCCCGGCGGCGGCGAGCACGACGGTCCCGCTCACCCGGCCTCCTCCGTCCCGGCCTGCCGGTCGACCTCGGCGCCGAGCGCGCTGAGGACGTCCAGCATCAGCCCGATGACGATCAGGTAGACGCCGGCGTCGAACAGCAGCGAGGTGGCCAGGTGGACGTGGCCGAGCAGCGGAACGTGCGGGTCCCAGCCGCCGCTCTCCAGGATCGCCGAGCCCCACAGCGGCCCGCAGAACGCGGTGCCCGCCGTGATGATCAGCCCGACGCCGAGGAGCCGGCCGACGTCGACCGGCGCGGCCTCGGCCAGCTCGAACGGGCCGCCGGCCAGGTAGCGCACGACGAGCGCGAGCCCGGCCACGATCCCGCCCACGAACCCGCCGCCCGGCGCGGAGTGCGCGGTGAACAGCAGGTACAGCGAGAACAGCAGGACGGTGTGGAAGGTCAGCCGGGCGACGACCTCGAAGACGATCGACCGGCGCTCGGCGGCGAGGGTCGGTCCGGCCGCGAGCCAGTCCCGCCCGCGCGTGGACGGCTCGCCGCGGAACGCCGCGTCCACCGAGGTCATCCCCGCGACCGCCCACACCGCGGTGCCGGACGCGGCGTCGGCGGCGCGCGGCGGCACGGACGCGCGCCGCCGGGCGAAGACCATGCTGGTGACGCCGAGCGCCGCGAGCGCGATCACCGAGCTCTCGCCGAGCGTGTCCCAGGCCCGGATGTCGACCAGGACGGTGGCGACGATGTTGGAGCCGCCCGCCTTCTCCGCCGCGCCGGGGAACCCGGCGGCGATCGGGACCGCCCGCCGGGCCTGGGCGGCGAGCAGGGTGGCGCCGGTGGCGAGGAGCCCGATGAGGAGCCCGATCGCCACGTGCAGGCGGTAGCGGGACTTGGGCCGCGTGCGGGGGAAGCCGACCGGCAGGCGGCGCAGCACGAGCACGAACACCACCAGGCTCGCGGTCTCCATCAGGAGCTGGGTGAGCGCGAGGTCGGGGGCGCCCTGGAGGACGAACAGGGTCGCGACGCCGTAGCCGGACGCCCCGGCGAGCACGACGGTCTGGGCCCGGCCGTGGGCCCGCGCCGCCGCGACGGCCGCGGCCACGGTCAGCACCGCGACCATCGCCTGCGCGGGGCCGTCCCACAGCCGCCAGGGCGCGGGAGTCGGCCAGGGCCGTCCGAGCAGGATCGCCGAGCCGGTGAGGCCCGCCGCGGTCAGCAGGATGACCACGAGGTAGCCGGGCAGCGATCCGCGCTGGACGGCGCCGGTCACTTGCAGCGCGAGATGGTTCAGCGACCGCATGAGCCCGGCGTACACGTCGGCGGGCTCGACGAACACGATCCGCCGCTGGAGCCGGACGACGACGCGTCCGGCGAAGAACAGCCCGGCGCCGACCAGCAGCGAGACGGCGGTCAGCAGCAGCGCCTCGCCGAACCCGTGCCAGGCCGACAGGTGGTAGCCGCCGTGACCGTCGGCCGGGTACGCGGCGGCCTCCCTGGAGAGGGGCGCGTCCAGCGGGGCGGCGAGCAACCCGAGGGCGACGCCGGCCAGCGCGAGGACGACCGGGGGGGCCAGCAGCAACGCCTCGATCCTGTACGCGGAGAGTTCGTCCGCCCCGTGCTTGCGCGCGAACGCGCCCCACAGGAACCGCAGGCTGTAGGCGGCGGTGAAGGCCGAGCCGAGGACCAGGACCCCGAGGAGCACCGGGCGGCCCCCGATGAACGCCTCGTAGGCCGCCTCCTTCCCCGCGAACCCGAGCGTCGCGGGGACGCCCGCCATGGACGCCGCCGCCACGATCGACGTGCCGCACAGGACCGGGGCGGCCCGGCCCAGACCCGACAGCCGCCGCAGGTCGCGGGTCCCGGTGGCGTGGTCGATGATGCCGACCACCATGAACAGCGCCGCCTTGAACAGCGCGTGCGCGAGCAGCACCGTCACTCCGGCGAGCGCGGCGTCGCGGGTGCCCGCGCCGACCAGGACGACCATGAATCCGAGCTGGCTGACGGTGCCGTAGGCGAGCAGCAGCTTGAGGTCGTGCTCGCGCAGTGCGCGCCAGCCCGCCAGGACCATGGTGAGCGCGCCGAGGACCAGCACGACGGGCCGCCAGACGGCGGCGCCCGCGAACGCGGGCGCGAACCGCGCGACCAGGTACACGCCCGCCTTCACCATCGCCGCGGCGTGCAGGTACGCGCTCACCGGGGTCGGGGCGGCCATCGCGGCGGGCAGCCACAGCCCGAACGGGACCAGCGCCGACTTCGACAGCGCGCCGATCAGGATCAGCGCCAGCGCCACCCCGACGGCGGTGCCGCCCGGCGGCCGGGCCAGGATCTCCGAGAGCCGGTAGGTGCCCGCGGCCCGGCCGAGCATGATCAGCCCGACCAGCATGGCCAGCCCGCCGAAGGTGGTGACGATGATCGCCTGCGTCGCGGCCCGGCGGGCGGCGGCGCGCGCGGAGTCGAACCCGATGAGCAGGTAGGAGAAGACCGTGGTCAGCTCCCAGAACACGTACAGCAGGATCAGGTCGTCGGCGAGGACGAGCCCGAGCATCGCGGCGGCGAACGCGAGGAGCTGCCCCGCGAACCCGCCCAGCCCCCGCTCGGAGGCCTCGAAGTACCGGGCGCAGTAGGCCACGATGAGCGCGCCGACGCCGCCGACGATGAGCACCATCATCCAGGCGAGCGGATCGGCCCGCAGCGCCAGTTCCAGGTGCAGGCCGGGGATCCAGGCGTGCGACTCGGCGCGCGGCGCGGCGCCGTCCAGCCAGGGCGGCAGCGCCCAGACCGCCGCCGCCGCGGGCACCAGGGCGAGCGGCAGGAACGCGTTGCGGCCGAGCCCCCGGACGAGGAGTGGAGCCACCGCCGCGGCCGCGCAGTGCACGGCGAACAACAGGAGCATGACTCCCCAGCGAGATCGATCGATGACCGCCCGTCACGTTAGCCATGGCGCGGCGGACCGGCGCGCGCCACGGCGCTGACACGCGGGATTTGGTGATCCGCTGAAAGAGTCCGGCCCCGGCACTGGCCAGGCAGGACGGGCGCATCAGGCTGAGGGCCGGTGAGCTGCTCCTCGACCGGTCCCACCTCACGTCCTTGGACCCGGCCACCGGCCGGCCCCACGGGTCATCAGGGTGAACGTCCCGTCCGGCACGCCCCTGCCCTGGACCGAACTGGTCGCGCTCGGCTGAGCAGCGCGCGCGATCATGGAGGTGACCACGAGCCTGGGAGACGGGATGAGCGAACCGGGAGACGGGCCGTACCGGCTCGCGGGCGACCGCATGGACCTCACCGCCGTCGCCGCGGTCAGCGGACGGCGGGCGAGGCGGCCGGGCGGTGCTCCGGCCGGCGGGCGAGGATGGAGTCGAGGATCTCGCCCGCGCGGACGGCGCCGTTGGACAGCAGCGACGACGTGATCCCGTGCGTGTGCTCCGTGCCGCCCTGCAAGTAGACGCCGGCGGTGACGGACGGGCCGGTGGACACCCGGTAGTCGCGTTCGACCAGCGGGCGCCCCTCCCCGTCGCGGCGGCAGAGGGCGGCGGCGGGGCCGAGGAGGCCGAGGGCGTCGAACGGGCGGTAGCCGGTGGCGCAGACGACGACGTCGGAGTCCAGCACCTCCCGTTCACCGGTGGGCAGGAACTCGTAGGTCGTGCGCGCCCCACCGGGCACCTCGCGGACGTCGAGCACCTTGCAGGCGTTGAGCATCCGCAGGCGCTCCCGGCCCGCGACCCTCTCCTGGTAGGCGCGCCGGTACAGCTCCTCGATGAGGTCGAGGTCCACCACCGAGTAGTTCGTGCCGCGGTGGTAGTCGAACAGCCGCCGCTTGACCTCCTCGGGCGCGCCGTGGAACAGGTCCACCGCCTCCGGGTCGAAGATCCGGTTGGCGAAGGGGCTGTCGTCGGCGGGGCTGTAGCCGTAGCGGGAGAACACCGAGCACACCTCGGCGTCGGGGTGGGTGCGGTGCAGGTACTCGGTGACCTCGGCGGCGCTCTGCCCGGCGCCGATCACCGTCCAGCGCCTCGGGGGCGGGCCGGTGCGCTCGGCGAGCCGGATCAGCAGCCGCTGGTTGTGCCAGACCCGCTCGGACTCGGCGACGCCGGGCGGCAGGCACGGCTGGAGGCCGCCGCCGATCACCAGGTTGCGGGCGCGGACGGCGCGCGGCGTCCCGGCGGCGTCCCGGACGGTGACGGCGAACTCCGCGACCTCGCCGCCCGCGTCCACCGGCTCGACCGCGACGGCCTCGGCGTCGTACCGGACCAGGTGCCCGAGGCGTCCCGCGGCCCAGGAGAAGTAGTCGTGGAACTCGGTGCGGGTCGGGAAGAACGTCTTGTGGTTGATGAAGTCGACCAGCCGGCCCTTGTCCCTCAGGTAGGCCAGGAAGGAGAAGTCGCTGGACGGGTCGCGCATCGTGACCAGGTCCTTTCAGGAACGACACCTGCATCGTGGCGCCGTCGATGAGCATGCCGCGGTGCCAGCCGAAGCGCGGCTGCCGCTCGACGAACAGCGCGAGGAGGCGGTCGCCCCGGACGGTCCGCGCGTTGTGGTCCTCCAGGGCGATGGCGAGGGCGAGGTTGGCGGGGCCGAAGCCCACGCCGACGAAGTCGTACAGTCGGTCTCCCGGCTGGGACACGGACGGCTCCTTCGGTTCGGGGTGTGCGGGAGGACGGGACGGGCGGTCTACGCGGGGCCGGCCGCGGCCCTCTCGCGTTCGGCGAGCTCTTCCTTCCCGGCCCGGTAGTAGTCCTGGTCCCGGTCGTTGTCGTGGCGGTCGTGGTAGGCGGTCTCGGTCATGCCGTGCTTCCAGTAGCCGATGGCGAGGAGGTCGCGGCGGTTCAGGCCGAGGTCGTCGCGGGCGTACGAGCGGATCGCGCGGACGGACGCGGACTCCCCCGCCGCCCACACGAACGCGCGCTCGCCGCCGTCCGGCCGGGGCAGCGCGCGGACGGCGTCCTGGAGGAGGGTGGTCGTGCCGGGCCCGGCGCCGTCCTGGAACAGCCAGATCAGCTCGACGCCGGGCGGCGGGGCGAGGTCCTGGATCTCGCCGGGGTCCGGCACCTCGACCAGCACGTGGCCGCGGGCGTGCCGCGGCAGCTCCGCCACGATCGTCCCGATGGCGGGCAGCGCGGTGTGGTCGCCCGCGACGAGATACCGGTCGGCGTCGAGGACGGTCCGGCCGCCGGGGCCGACGACGCCGAGGACGTCGCCCGGCCGCGCGGCGCCGGCCCAGCGGGAGGCCGGACCGCGGTCGCCGTGCAGGACGAAGTCGACGTCGAGCTCGCCCGCGGCCGGGTCGTGCCGGCGGACGGTGTAGGTGCGCATCGCGGGGCGGCGGTGCTCGGGCGGCCAGGTCGTGCGGCCGTCCGGCCCGGCCGCCGGCCACTGCGGGTCGGGGTCGCCGGGCGGCGGGACCAGCACCTTAATGTTGGGACCGGTGCCGAAGCCGGCCAGCTCCGGGCCGCCCAGGGTGATCCGCCGCATCCGCGGGGTGACCGGCGCGGTCCGCAGGACCGTCAGGACTCTGAGCCCGGGCAGCCGCGCGGGTGCCTCGTTCTGCGCCGACATGGGGAACGCCTCCTGTGTGGGGATCGTCATGACCCGGCCGCCCGGACCGCCGCGGCGGCGGCCGGGACGGGCGGGCCGATCTTGGTGAGCCGGAACGCCAGCAGCGCGGCGATCACCGCGCAGCCCGCCGCGGCGCCCATGGCCGCCCGGTACGGGACCAGGCCGCCGGCGGAGTGCGCGGCGGCGAGGACGCCCGCGGCCATGGAGACGCCGAGCGCCGACGCCATCTGCCGCTGGGCGTTGTAGAGGGTGGACGCCGCGGCGGTCGCGGCCTTGCCGATGGTGGCGAACGCGGTGACCTGGAGCTGGATGGAGGACTGCCCGACGCAGAACCCCATCGCGAAGTGCAGCGCCCCGATCGCCCACAGCGGTGTGCCGGCGCCGATGAGGTCGGTGGCGGCGATCGCGGCGGCGGCGCCGAGCATGCAGGCGGTGACGACCCGGCCGGCGCCGAAGCGGCGCTGCAGCCGCCCGGCGACCTGCGAGGCGCAGATCAGCCCGACCGCCTTGGGGAAGACCGCGAGCCCGGCGTGCGAGGGCGAGGCGCCCAGACCCTGCTGGAACAGCAGCGTGAACGCGTACCCGGCGGCCATGAACCCGGCGACCAGGAACACCATCGCCGAGCCCGCCGCGCGGAACGTCGCGTCGCGGAACACGGTCAGGTCGACCAGCGGGTGCGCGGTGCGGCGCCCGGCGAGCGCGAACGCCACGACCAGCGCCGCGCCGAGGACGCCGAGGCCGGTCTGCGCCGGGCCCCAGCCGTGCGCGGCGCCCGCGTTCAACGCGTACATCACCAGCCCGGCGCCGGGCGCGATTAGCAGGAAGCCGCGCAGGTCGAAACAGCGCCGGACCCGTTCGGCCGGTCCGGCGAGCGCGAGCGCGCCCGCCACCAGCGCGGCGGCGCCGACCGGCACGTTGATCGCGAACCCCCACCGCCAGGACAGGTGCTCGACCAGGAGCCCGCCGACGACGGGCCCGAGGGTCGGCGCGAGCGCGCCCGGCAGGACGATGGCCCGCGCGAGCCTGATCCGGTCCTCGGGTGGGTAAGCAAGGTAAAGCAGGGTGAGGCCGACGGGTGTCAGCAGCCCGCCGGCCGAGCCCTGCACCACCCGCGCGGCGACCAGCGTGCCGAGCCCGCCGGAGACCCCGCACAGCACGGACGCGGCGGTGAACGCGGCGAGCGCCGCGAGGAACACCCGCTTCGCGCCGAACCGGTCGCTCAGCCACCCCGACAGCGGGATGCAGACCGCGACGCTCACCAGGTAGGCGACGTCGACGGCGCCGGTCGCGGCGGCCGGGACGGCGAACTTGCGGGCGATGGCGGGCAGCGCGAGGTTCACGATGGTGGTGTCCATCCCGACCATGAACACCACGGTCACGTACACCACGCACACGATGAGCCGCCCGCGCGGCGCGGCCTCCTCCGCTGCCCGCCCGGTCTTGTCCGCCCCGCGCGGCGGGGCGCCGCCCGCGCCGCTCACCGGCGACCCTCACGCAGCCGCGCGCCGACGAGCGCGCCGATCTCGGCGATCGGGCCGGGAAGGGTCATGTCCCGGTGCGCGCAGTCCAGGTCGTGGTTGTCGATCGCGCCGCCGACGTGCGGCTCCCACAGGTGGTGGGTCGGCGCCTTCGCGCCCGGCCCGAGCGCCGCGGGGTCCAGCGCGGCGGTGAAGAACAGCAGGTCGCCGTCGAACCGGCCGAACGCGGCGTCCTTCTCCAGCCGGGCGCTGACCGCAAAGTTGTCGATCATCGCGGCGGGGGTGAAGTCCCTGAGGTTGGCCAGCGCGCTGCCCTCGGCCCGCAGGATCGCCATCACCCGCTCGCGGTCGACGGGCCCGTCCGCGGCGGCCAGGTCGTGGCCGACCATGTACAGCAGCGCGCGGAGCGCGTCCTCCTCGGACGGAAGCGTGTCCCACACGCCGCTCGGATAGGAGTCGAGCATCACCACGAGCTCGACCTCCTCGCCCGCGTCCTGGAGCGCGACCGCGACGTGGTGCGCGATGACGCCGCCGAACGACCAGCCGAGCAGCGCGTACGGGCCGTGCGGGCGCACCTTGCGCATCTCGGCGACGTACTCGGCCGTCATCTCCTCGAGGGTCTGCGCGGGGGCGGTCCGCCGGGACAGGTTGCGCGCCTGGACACCGTAGATCGGCACGTCGTGGACGTGCTTCATCAGTCCGGAGAAGCACCAGGCGATGCCGCCCGCCGGATGGAAGCAGAACAGCGGCGTGCCGGTCCCCGAGGTCCGGAACGGGAGGAGGATCTCCAGGGCCTCGCCATCCGCGCCGCTCTCCAGCCGGTCCGCGAGCTCGGCGGGGGTCGGCGCGGCGAACACCGTCCCGACGCTGATCCGCACGCCGAACTCGGCCCGGACCCGGCCGATCAGCCGGGCGGCGAGCAGCGAGTGCCCGCCGAGGTCGAAGAAGGAGTCGTCGATGCCGGCCCGCCGGACGCCGAGCACCTCGGCGTACAGCTCGCACAGCATCTCCTCCTGCCGGTTGCGCGGCCCCCGTCCGGGCGCGGCGGACGCGGCGGGGTCCGGCGCGGGCAGCGCGGCGCGGTCGAGCTTGCCGCTGGGCGTGAGCGGCAGCGCGCCGAGCAGGGTGATCGACGGCGGCACCATGTGCTCGGGCAGCTCCGCCGCGAGGGCCCGCTTCAGCTCCCGTCCGCCCGGCCCGCGCTCGGCGGCGTCCCCGGCGGGCACCACGTAGGCGGCGAGGCGCACGTCGCCGGGGCGGTCCTCCCGGACGACCACCGCCGCGCGCGCGACGCCGTCCTGCCGGGCCAGCACGGTCTCGATCTCGCCGAGCTCGATCCGGAAACCCCGCACCTTGACCTGGTCGTCGGCGCGTCCGGCGAAGTGCAGCGCGCCGTCCCGGGACCAGCGGGCCAGGTCCCCGGTGCGGTACAGGCGGGTGCCGGGCGGCCCGAACGGGTCGGCGACGAACCGCTCGGCGGTCTGCCCGGGGCGGCCGAGGTAGCCGCGCGCGAGGCCGTCGCCCGCGAGGTAGAGCTCCCCGGTGACCCCCGGCGGGACGGGCCGCAGCGCCGCGTCGAGCACGTACGCGCGGGTGCCGGGGTCGGGCCGGCCGATCGGGACGGGCCCGGCCGCGTCCGGGTCGCAGTCCCAGAGGGTGGCGTTGACGGTGGCCTCGGTCGGGCCGTAGGCGTTGACGACCCGGTGCCGCCGCCCCCACCGGGCGGCCAGCTCGGGCGGGACCTTCTCGGCGCCGACGACCAGCGTGGCGCCCTCGGGCAGCTCGACGTCCTCGGGGATCATCGCGAGCAGGGACGGCGGCAGGCCCAGCAGCCCGACGCGGTGGCGGCGGGCGTAGCCCGCGAGCTCGGGCCCTGGGACGCGCAGGTCGGCCGGGCAGATCACCAAGGTGCCGCCCGACAGCAGCGGGATGCACAGCTGCCAGAACGCGGCGTCGAAGCTGAGCGAGGCGAAGTGCAGCACGCGGAGGCCGGGGCGCGCGCCGAGCCGCCGCTCCTGGGTGGCGACCAGGTCGGCGATCCCGGCATGCGTGACGACCACCCCCTTCGGGCGGCCGGTGGACCCGGAGGTGTAGATCACGTACGCGGCGTTGCGCACGGACACCGGCCCCGGGACGCGGACGTGCGGCTCCGGTTCGGGGACGTCGCCGCCCAGCAGGATCTCGCGGGCGCCGCCCGGCGGGCGGGTCCCCGGGGTGGTGATCACACCGGCCGGGCGGGCGTCCCGGACCATGTGGGCGAGCCGGTCGGCCGGGTAGTCGGGGTCGAGCGGCAGGTAGGCGGCGCCCGTCTTCAGCACCGCCAGCACTGCGACGATCATGTCGATGGAGCGGGGCAGCGCCACCCCGACGAGCTCCTCCGGACCCGCGCCCAGCTCGGCCGCGAGCCGCCGCGCGAGCCGGTCCGCGCGGGCGTCGAGCTGCGCGTAGGTCAGCTCCCGGTCGCCGAGGACCACGGCCGTCGCGTCCGGCGACCGCCGCACCTGGGCCTCGAACAGCGCGGGGAACGTGGCGGGCGGCGTGCCGTGGGCGGTGTCGTTCCAGTCGCGCAGGAGGGTGCGGCGCTCGTCGGCGCCGAGCACGTCCAGCTCGGTGATCGGACGGCCGGGGTCCGCGGCGGCGGCCTCCAGCAGCCGCACCAGCCGGGCGGCGAGCGCCTCCACGGTGGCGCGGTCGAACAGGTCGGTGCGGTACTCCACCACGCCGTCGACGCCGTCCCGCCCCGCGTGCTCGGCGAGGCGGAACGCCAGGTCGAACTTGGCGGCGCCGGTCGGGACGGTCGTGACCTCGGCGGTCAGGCCGCCGGGCAGCCCGGGCCGGGCGCCCTGGTCGTTCCAGTAGGTGAGCATGACCTGGAACAGCGGGTGCCGGGTGAGGGACCGCGGCGGGCGCAGCGCCTCCACGAGCCGTTCGAACGGCAGGTCCTGGTGCTCGAAGGCGGCCAGGTCGGTCTCGCGGACCCGGCCGAGCAGCTCGGCGAAGCCGGGCGCTCCGGAGGTGTCGGTCCGCAGCACCAGGGAGTTGACGAAGCAGCCGACCAGCGCGTCGAGCGCGTCGTCGGTCCGTCCGGCGGCGGGCGTGCCGATCGGGACATCGGTCCCGGCGCCGAGGCGGGTGAGCAGCGCGGCGATGCCCGCCTGCACGGTCATGAACAGGCTGGCGTGCGCGTCCCGGGCGAGCGCGGCGAGCGCCCGGTGCAGCGCCGGCCCGAGGGTGAACGGGACGACGTCGCCCCGGTGGCCGGGCACCGCGGGACGGGGCCGGTCCGCGGGGAGGTCGAGTTCGACCGGCAGGTCCCGGAGGGTGCCCTCCCAGTGGGCGAGCTGCCGTCCGGCGAGCGAGCCGGGGTCGGCGTCGTCGCCCAGCAGGTCCCGCTGCCACAGCGTGTAGTCGGCGTACTGCACGGGCAGCGGCGCCCAGCCGGGCTCGCGCCCGTCGCGGCGGGCCGTGTAGGCGGTGGCGAGGTCCTCGATCAGGCGGTTCTGCGACCACTCGTCCCCCGCGATGTGGTGCAGGAGGAGGAGCAGGACGTGAGCGTCCGGGCCGGTCCGCAGCAGGGTGGCCCTGATCGGCGGCTCGGCGGCCAGGTCGAACGCGTACCGGGCGGCCTCGGCGAGGTCCTCTTCGGTGGCGGCACGGTGCAGGACGGGCTCCACAGCGGGGAGCACCCGCTGGTACGGGGTGCCGTCGTCGTCGGGGAAGAGCGTCCGCAGGCTCTCGTGCCGCGCCAGGAGGTCGCCGAGCGCGCCGTGGAGCGCCGCGCCGTCCAGGGGGCCGGTCAGGCGGAGCGCGATCGGGACGTTGTAGGCGGTCCGGTCGCCGGTCTGGTGCAGGAACCACAGGCCGCGCTGCGCCGACGACAGCGGGACCCGGCCGGGACGCGGCGCCGGGGCGAGCCCGGGCCGGCCGGAGGTCCCGGCGCCGAGCGCCGCGGCGGTCCCCGCGACGGTCGGCGCCTCGAACACCGTCCGGATGCCGAGCTCGGCCCCCAGCACCGCGCGGACCCGGCCCACCAGCCGGGCGGCCAGCAGCGAGTCGCCGCCGAGGTCGAAGAACCCGTCGTCCACGCCCACCGACGGCAGGCCGAGGACCTCGGCGAACAGCCCGCACAGCGCCTCCTCGCGCGCCGTGCGGGGCGCCGCGCCGGCGACGGCCGCCGCGAGGTCGGGCGCGGGCAGCGCCCGCCGGTCGAGCTTGCCGTTGACGGTCAGCGGCAGCGCCTCCACCGGCACGACCGCCGCGGGGACCAGGTGGGCGGGCAGCCGCTCGGCCAGGTACCCGCGCAGCTCCGCCGCGACCGGCCCCGCGCCCGCCGCGTAGGCGACCAGGCGGCGGTCGCCGGGACGGTCCTCGCGGACGATCACCGCGGCGCCGGTGACGGCGGGATGGGCGGCCAGGGCGGCCTCGATCTCGCCCGGCTCCACCCGGAACCCGCGGATCTTGACCTGGTCGTCGGCGCGGCCCCGGAACTCCAGGTCGCCGTCCGCCGTCCGGCGGGCGAGGTCGCCGGTGCGGTACATCCGGGAGCCGGGCGGGCCGTACGGGTCGGCGACGAACCGCTCCGCGGTCAGGCCGGGCCGTCCCAGGTACCCGTGGGCCAGGCCCTCGCCCGCGATGTACATCTCGGCCGTCCGGCCGGGCTCGACGGGTTGCAGCGCCCCGTCCAGCAGCAGGACCCGCAGGTCGGAGAGGGGACGGCCGATGCCGCCGCCCGCGCCGGGGCCGCCGGGGGCCGCGTCGGCGTGGGTCACGTGCACCGTGGTCTCGGTGATCCCGTACATGTTGACCAGGTGCGGGGCGCCCGCCGGGTGCCGCTCGTGCCACTCGGCCAGCCGCCCGTGGTCGAGCGCCTCGCCGCCGAAGACGACGTGGCGGAGCGCGGACAGGTCGTGCCGCCCCAGCTCGTCCCGGTCGGCGCGCATGAGCTGGTAGAACGCCGAAGGCGTCTGGTTGAGAACGGTCACCCGCTCATCGGCGAGCAGCCGCAGGAACGCGCCGGGAGAACGGCTGGTCTCGTGCGGGACGACGACGAGCCGCCCGCCGTGCAGCAGCGCGCCCCACAGCTCCCACACCGAGAAGTCGAACGCGTAGGAGTGGAACAGCGTCCACACGTCCCGGGCGGTGAACCCGAACCGGTCGGCGGTCGCGGTGAAGAGCCGGACGACGTTGCGGTGCGGCACCACGACGCCCTTCGGCGCGCCGGTCGAGCCGGACGTGTAGATCACGTACGCGGGCAGCCAGGGCGACGGGGCGCGGCCGAGGTCACCGGCCGGGTAGGCGTCCAGGGCCTCCAGCGTGCCGGGCGTGACCGTGCAGACGGGCCGGGCATCGCCCAGCGTGGCGGCGATCCGTCCGGCGGGGTAGGCGGGGTCGATCGGCACGTACGCCGCACCGGTCTTGAGGACCGCCAGGATCGCGACCACCAGGTCCGCGGAGCGCGGCAGGGTGAGCGCGACGAGGCCGCCGGGGCCCGCGCCGCGCTCGGCCAGGAGGCGGGCGAGCCGGTTGGCGGCGGCGTTCAACTCCGCGTAGGTCAGCTCCGTGGAAGTCAGCTCCGTGGAGGTCAGCTCCGTGGAGGTCAGGTCCGGACCGTCCGGGACGGTCACGGCGACGGCGTCCGGTGAGGCGGCGGCCTGCCGCTCGAAGATCTGGGTGAGGCTCTCGCCCGGCGCCTCAGGACGGTGCGCCTGGGGACGGTCTCCGTCTGGACGCGCGGGCAGGACGGCGCGGCGGGTCGCCTCGTCGAGGACGCCGAGCCGTCCGACCGGCAGGTCCGGGCCGCCCTCGGCGAACGCGTCCAGCAGCGCGGTCAGGCTCCGCGCGTGCTCGGCGAGGTCGCCGGGCCCGTACAGGCGGGGGTTGGCGTCCAGCTCGAAGGGCGGCCCGTCCTGGTCGGCCCCTCCCCTGGCGCCGAGTCCGCGGACGGTGAGGGTCAGGTCGTCGACCGGCCCGGCCGACAGGTGGCGGGTGGTCGCCGGGCAGCCGGCGAAGCTCAGCGACGGGGTGAACGGCTTGATGTTGACCAGCGGCCCGGTCAGCCGCCGCCGCTCGCCGAGCAGCCGCAGGTCGCGGCGTAGATCCTCGCCCTGGTAGCGGCCGTGCCGGCGGGCCTCGCGCAGCCTCGCCGCCACCTGGGCGACGAGTTCCCCGGCGGTCGTGCCGGGCCGGACGTCCAACCGGAGCGGGACGACGTTGACGACCATGCCGGGCACCCGCGCGGCGGCCGTGCCGAGCCGTCCCATGAGCGGCAGGCCGAGCACCACGTCGCGGGTCCCGGTCCGGCGGTGCAGGTAGGCCGCCGCGCCGGCGATCACGGCTTCGGGCCACGTCGCCCGGGCCTCCTTGGCGAGGACGGTCAGGCCGGCCGCCGGGATCAGGCCGGTGCGGCGGAGGAAACCGGGCGCGGGCACCGGGGCGCCCTCCGCCAGCCCGACCGCCTCGGGGGCGTCCGCGAACCGTCCCGTCCAGTAGGCCCGGTCGGCGGCACGGCGATCGGAGGCCCGGTAAACGGCCTCGTCCTCGACCAGCGTGCGCAGCGGCAGGAACGGGCTCACGCCCGGCTCGCGCCCCTCGGCCAGGGCCGTGCAGGTCTCGGCGACGCGCCGCGCGACCTGCGCGAAGCCGTAGCCGTCCATGACGACGTGGTGGCAGCGCATGTACCAGAAGGACCGCTCCGGCCCCGCGGTGATCAGCGCCTGGGTGAACAGCGGGCCGGAGCCCGGCGGCACCGGGCGGGCCAGGTCGCCGCGCATCCACTCCTCGGCGGCGGCGCGCGGAGCGGGGGCGGCGCCCACCTCGAGGCGGTGCAGCGGCCACGCCCCCGGTTCGACCGCCTGCCACGGCCCGTCGGGCCCGTCCCCGATCGTGACGTTCAGCGCGTCGATCTCGGCGACGGCCAGGCGCAGCGCGCGCTCGAAGAGGGCAGGGTCCACCGGCCCGTGGATCTCCACGTACTCGCCGGTGTTGTAGGCCGGGCTGGACGGATCGAGCCGCTGCGCGTACCAGACCCCCGCCTGCGCGCCCGTGAGCGGCATCGCGCCCGGGGGACGGGGCATCGCTGCCGGATCGGTCATGCGGGCAGGCTCGGCACGTCGGCCTCGGTCCGCGGCCAGATGAACAGCGCGGCCCGCTTGTGCGGAAGGTCGACCTCGCCGAGGAACCGCAGGCCGAGCTTGGTGTCCACGCGGCGGGCCGCCTGGTTGGACGCGTCCGGCTCGGAGACGATCCGGGCGCACTCGGGCTCGGCCGCGAACACCCCGTCGATGAACGCGCGGAAGATCCGGACGGCGAGGCCGCGGCCGACACCGTCGGTCTCGCCGATGGCGATGTGGAAGCCCACGTCGTGGGCGCGGGCCGGGTAGGTCCCGGCGACCACGTCGCGGGCGGCGCGGTAGAGCTCGACGTAGGCGACCGGGCGGCCGTCGAACTCGACGATGAACGGGCGGGCGTAGTCGCCGGCGAGCTGCCCGCCGATCTCGGCGGCCCAGCGCTCCCGGGTCCACGCCTGGTCGTAGCCGGCCGCGACGTGCGGCAGGTTCATCCAGCGGTGCACCAGGTCGAGGTCGGCGCCGTCCGGCAGCGCGATCCGGGCTCTGAACGGGGCGGCGAGATCGGGCACCGGCGGCGGGCCGGCGGCCAGGACCGCCGGGCCGAGCCCTTCGCGGATCTCGCGGGTGTACTCGCCGGTCCGCGGTCCCGGTGCGCTGCCAGAGCTGGGCACGTCGCCTCCTGAAGATCAGTAGGTTAGGCAAGCCTAAGCTAACTTGACTTAGGCAAGGCTCAGCTAAGCACCGTCACTCCGGACGGTCAACGCCGCACCGGCCGAACCCGAGCGAGAGCGATCCAGGACACATCGGAGTGACAAGTTAGGTGAGGCTAACCTAAAATCCCCCTCGCCACGTGTCGTCCGACAGGAGCTCCGATGTCGTCCACCATCCCCCCGCCCAGCGCCCGCGCCCGCCGCCGGATCGCCGTCCTCGCGGCCGGGCTGCTCGCCCTCGCCCTGGGCCTCACCGCTTGCGGGGACGGGGACGGGGACGGCGGCGCGAGCGGCGGCGAGACCCGCACGGTCGTCGACGCCACCGGCGCGAAGGTCGAGGTGCCCGCCGCGCCCAAGCGGGTCGTCGCACTGAACGAGACCGACCTCGACTCGGCGCTGGCGCTCGGCGTGCAGCCGGTCGGCGTCACCAACGGTCGCTTCGCCAAGGACGTCCCGGGCTACCTCAAGACCAGGCTGACCGGCGATTACAAGATCGTCGGCGACCTCGGCACGCCGGTGCTGGAGAAGGTGGCGCAGGCCCGGCCGGACCTGATCCTGGCCGGGTTCATCGCCGACCAGAAGGTGATCGAGCAGCTCAGGAAGATCACCCCGGCCACCGTGCTGACCACGAAGATGACCGAGGACTGGAAGGCGACCTTCACTCGCACCGCCGAGGTGCTGGGCAAACCGGCGCAGGGCGGGACGGTCCTGGCCGGCTACGACGCCCGGGTCAAGAAGGTCAAGGAGGGGCTCGGGGCCGCCGCGGGCGCCGCGGTCAGCATCGTCCGCTGGAACGCCACCGGCCCGAGCTACATGCTCAAGGACCACTTCTCCAGTCTGGTGATCCGCGACCTCGGCCTGAACCGGCCGGCCGGGCAGCTCACCCCCGCCGGCTTCTCCCCGAGCGACGCGCTCAGCCTGGAGAACCTCACGACGCTGGACGGCGACTGGATGTTCCTCGGCACGCTCAACCCCGACTCGGACGCCGCGCTCGCCGAGGCCAGGAAGATCCCCGCCTTCACCGACCTGGGCGTCGTCCGGGCCGGCCACGTGGTCAACGTGGACGGCGCGATCTGGACCTCCCGGGGCGGCCCGGCCGCCGCGGGCAGCGTCCTCGGCGACGTCGAGAAGGCCCTCGCGCCGCGGCGGTAGGGCGCACGGCGAAACGGGGACGCCCCGGCGATCATCTCGATCGCCGGGGCGTCCCCGTTCCTGTGCGGCGCTTCCCGAAGTGGGCGGCCTCTGGGTCACAGGGGCTTGGGAGCACCCTTCGTACCCGGGCCGGAGCCCCACTTGAGGACCTCGTACTTGACGCCGTTGATGTGGCCCTCACCCGTGCCCGCGTTGTACTTGCTGTCCGGCTTCTTGCCGTCCAGAAGGTAACGGAAGGTGTAGGTGTCCAGGTCCAGCATCACGCCATTGTGGGAAGGCGTTCCAGGCCCGCGGTCACCGATGAAGCCGGTGACGCTGCGGCCGTTGGCGGTCACCTTGACCTTGGTGTGCATCGGCCAGCTCGGGCTGGCGAACAGGCCCTTCTGCATCGGCTTGCCGCCGGCCGGAGCACCGGTGTCGCCGTTGACGCCGGAACCGTCGTCCCAGAAGTAGGACGCCTTGGTCTTGCCACTGATGATCGCCTTGCTGCTCTTGGCGGTCTTCTTCTTGTCAGTGGCCTTCTTCTGCGCGGTCTGGCCCTTCTGGGGGGCCTTCTTCGGCGCCGACTGCTCGGCGGCGAGCTGCTGCTGCGCGGGCAGCTTCATCTGCTCGGGGGCGGAGTCGTTGCTGGCAGCGGCCACGCCGGCCGCCATCATGCCGGCCAGACAAGTGCCGGTCACCGCGGTCAGGGCAACATTGATCGCGCGCTGGTGCATGAGAATCCTTTGTTCGGCGGACAGGACTGCCGTTTCGCACCGGACGAGGGATCCGTACGGGCTGGCGAAACGGCACCGAGGCTCGAGCTCGGGATATGACCGTCGCGATAGGACCCGCGGTAATGGACGCACATGGGCGATCCACGTTCGCGCCTGGCGAGGCGGGGCCGGCTTTTGCGACCACGCGCGTGACGCGAACTGATGGAGCGGGAGAATGCCGACCGGTGGCTCAGAGGCCCGACCCGGGGCGACCGTTGCATGGACGGCCGCTGTTCGGCGGGGGGCCCGCCTGGAGGGCGGGGCACGACGGCTATGTGATGGCCAGGTCAATCACTGACCTCAACCTGGTGTCGACTATATACGCCGATGCCATGACTTGGCCAAAATACGGCTTTCTTTACCTTTCGGCAGGTAGATCTTTTAGTGCCGGACTTGGCCTTTCGATCGGCTCAGCACGCCACATCCCTTTGTGGCACGATGATCCGCATGATCGATCCCGCCGGTCCCCGGACGGCCGACGAGGACCTGCTCCCACCCCTCGGCTGGGCGCCCCGCCGCACCCCCGCCCCCGGAGCCAGGGCCGTCCGGACGTTCGGCGCACTGGCCGCCGTGCTCGTCCTCGGCCGCCTCTGGGCCGCGCCCGCGCTCGGTCCCCGCGCCCTGGACGCCTGGACCACCGTCTTCGTGGCGATCTGCGTGCAGGCCCTGCCGTTCCTGGTCTTCGGGGTGGCGCTGTCGGCCGCCATCACCGTGTTCGTCCCGCCGTCCTTCTGGCGCCGCGCACTGCCCGCCCGCCCCGGGGCCGCCGTGCCCGTCGCCGGGGCCCTGGGGGCGGTGCTGCCCGGCTGCGAGTGCGCCTCGGTGCCGGTCGCGGGCGGCCTGATGGCCCGCGGGGTGGCCCCCGCGGCGGCCTTGACCTTCCTGCTGGCCGCCCCGGCGGTGAACCCGGTGGTGCTGGTGGCCACGGCCGTGGCGTTCCCGGGGGCGCCGGAGATGGTGGCCGCCAGGTTCGGCGCGTCCCTGCTGGTCGCGGTGCTGGCGGGCTGGACCTGGGCGCTGCTCGGCAAGAACGAGTGGATCAGGGTCCCCGCCCGGCCGGACCCCGCGGGCGGCGGGCGCGCGGAGGCGTTCCGCCAGGCGATGCGGCACGACATCATGCACGCCGGCGGCTTCCTGGTGGTCGGCGCGCTGGCCGCGGCCACGATCAGCGTCGCGCTGCCCGCCGCCTGGGTGGCCGGCGTCGCGGGCGTCCCCTGGGCCGGAGTGCTCACCCTGGCGTTCCTGGCGGTGCTGATGTCGATCTGCTCGGAGGCCGACGCGTTCGTCGCGGCCGGTCTGACCCAGTTCTCCCCCACCGCGCGGCTGGCGTTCCTGGTCGTCGGGCCGATGGTCGACCTCAAGCTGATCGCGCTTCAGGCAGGGTTCTTCGGCCGCCGCTTCGCCGTCAGGTTCGTCCCGCTGACCTTCGTCCTCGCGGTGGGCGTCAGCGTCACGGCGGGCGCGGTGCTGCTGTGACGCGGGCCGCGCAGAACCTGCTGCTGATCACGATCGGCGCGGCGGTGCTCTGGATCACCCTGGCCGGCGGCGAGTACCTCAACTACGTCAAGCCCGGGTTCGGCTACCTGCTGGTTCCGGCGGGGGCGGCGCTCATCGTCCTCGGGGCGGCCGGCCTGCGCCGCGACTGGCGGGACGAGGAGGCCGCGGACCCCTCCGGCCATGATCATGATCACGGGCATGACCACGGGCGGGGGCCCGGGACGGCCTGGCTGCTGTGCCTGCCCGTCCTGGCGATCTTCCTGATCGCTCCTCCGGCGCTGGGCTCGTTCACCGCCGCCCGCGACGCCGGCCGGGCCGCGCCTCCCCCGGCCCCGCCGGGCCACGGATTTCGGCCGCTGCCCCGCACCGGCGGCCCCGTGGCCATGACCATGGGCGAGTTCATCGGACGCTCGTACCTGGCGCAGACGGGCGACGCCTCGACGCTGGCGGGCGTCCCGGTCCGCCTCACCGGCTTCGTGACCCCCCGCGCACGCGGCGGCTGGGAGATCACCCGGCTGAAGATGGCCTGCTGCGCGGGCGACGCGATCCCGTTCCCGGTGATCGTCCGCGGCCTGCCGAGTCCTCCGGCCGACGCCTGGGTCCAGGTCGTCGGAACGTGGCGGCCCCCCGCGTCGGGCAGGCCCGCGACGGGCGTCCACGAACTGCAAGGCGTCTCGGTCCAGCGGATCGGGAAGCCCCGTACGCCCTACGAGTAGCGCCACGTCACCGCGTGCGAGGGGCCCAGCGGAACCGGCCGCCCCGCGCGCCGACCTTGATCAGCGCGTGGGGAAGGACGTCGGCAGCAGCGGGGCCGCGGGGAACATCGGCGCGCCGGTGCCCGGCGGCTCGGTGTAGTACGGCGGCTCGGCGTAGTACGGCGGCGCCGGAGGCTCGGCGAACCGGGGTCCCGCCGGCACCATGGGCGCCTGCTGGGGCGGCATCGGCGGCTGCTGCTGCCGCACCGGAGGTGCGGGGGACGCGGGAGGCGGCGGCACGTGCGAGCCGTCGGCCCGCCGGGGCTCGACCGGCGGCGCGGTCGTGTGCTCCGCTCTCCGCTCCCCGAGCACCGCCATCAGCGCCCGGGCGGTGTCGGCGTCCATCCGCAGCAGGACGCTGGGCGTCCCCGACGGGTCGACGAAGGGGGAGACCGACGGTGCTGCTGCCTGCGGCGGCAGGGCCGCCCGCATCTCCTCGCGGAGCTCGTGAGCAAGCCGCAGCGCCTGTCGGTCGCTGTCGTTCAAGTGTGCGGTCATCGCGATCTCCGGGGAGTTCACGTGCGGGGGTCCGGGGTAATCCTGCTAGGAATAGCGTGCAGGTGCAAGAGCTGATGCACGTGCATATCGCAGAATAATCACCCGTATCCCCCACCCGTGTCGCTCGTTGCGCACCTGCCGCCCCAGCGGGCGGAGGCCCGCCACAGTCCCTGATTCCCGGGCTCCAGAGGGCTGGACGCCGACCGGGCGGCCCGGTCGGCGGCGCTCGCCGACCAGGTGGGGACGTACGCCCTGACGATCCATTCATCCCCCGCTACTCAGGTGCCACCGGCCCCGCCGCCCCAGTCCCGCCCGCCACCGCGGCCGCTGAATCCCGGCAGGGACGGCCGTTGCGGGCGTGGACGGGCGGGGTCACGCCCCGATCGCGCCAGATGAGATCTTCGCCACGGGGCCGCGGCGTATCGCCGTCCACCCCCCGGGCCGCACCAGATCGCCCCGGATCGTCCCGTTCAGCACCGGCCGAGCCCGGCGGACCGTTACCGTCTTCTTCTAGAACGGTATTCGGAACGAGGGGACGGCCCAGTGATCGACGGAACCTGCGACCCGCGCTTCGCCCCGGTGCGCGAGGCGTTCGCCGACAACTTCGCCCACCGGGACGAACGGGGCGCCGCAGTGTGCGTGACCGTCGGCGGACGCGTCGTCGCCGACCTGTGGGGCGGCCGTGCCGCCGAGGGCCGTCCCTGGGAGCCGGACACGCTCGTCAACGTCTTCTCCATCGGCAAGGGGCTCACCGCCCTCGTGACCGCCCGGCTGATGGACGACGGGCGACTCGACGCGGACGCCCCCGTCGCCCGCTACTGGCCGGAGTTCGAAAAGGCCGGGAAAGAGGGCGTGACCGTAGGGCACCTGCTCAGCCACCAGGCAGGGCTGCCCGCGCTGCGGCGGCGGATGCCTCCAGGCGCGATGCTCGACCGGTCCGTGATGACCGCAGCGCTGGCGGAGCAGGAGCCGTGGTGGCCGCCGGGGACGGCGCACGGTTATCACGTCAACACGTTCGGGTTCCTGGTGGGCGAGGTCGTCCACCGCGCCACCGGACGAACCGTGGGCGAACTGCTGCGGGAGGAAGTGGCCCGTCCACTGGACGCCGACGTGCACATCGGCTTGCCCGCCTCCGAACACCGCCGCGTCGCCGAGTTCGCCTGGCACGAGGCCCCTCCAGAGGACGACCTGTCAGCCAGCATGGACGAGGAACGGCTCATGGAGTACAACGCCTACTTCAACCCGGGTGGCCTGTCCGGAATGGGAGTCATCAACACGGCCGCTTGGAGGGAGGCCGAGATCCCCTCTACCAACGCGCACGCGACCGCCCGGGGTGTAGCGCGCGTCTACAGCGCACTCGCCGCAGGAGGCGCGCTGGGCGGAGTAAGGGTGGTCGGCGCGGACGCACTCGCCGCGGCCACCACCGAGCAGTCGTCCGGACGGGACCGGGTGCTGCACCGGCCGTCGCGTTTCGGCCTGGGCTTCCAGCTCACCCAGCCGGAACGGCCGCTCGGCCCCGATCCGCGGGCGTTCGGCCACTTCGGCGCCGGCGGCTCGCTCGGCTTCTGCGATCCCGGCGCCGGAGTGGCGTTCGGGTATGTGATGAACGAGATGGGGCCGCGCTGGCAGAACCCCCGCAACCGGGCCCTTGTGGACGCCGTCTACGCATCCCTCTGAGGCTCCCCCGCCCCTCGGGCTCCAGCTCCCTGCCCTCGCCGTTCCTAGGAACGGGCGTTGATCGTCAGGGTGCCGTCGGCGCCGATGGTGAAGCCGGGATTGTGGCAGACCTCCCAGCGGAAGCCCGCGGGGTCGGCGAAATAGGCGTGGAAGCCGCCGAAGTCGGTGGCCCGCGGCTCCTTGAGGATCACCGCCCCCGCGGCCCGCGCGGTCTCCACCGCCTGGAGGACCTCGTCGTCGGAGTTGACGTTGTAGGCCAGCGACATGCCGGCCGGGCCCGCGCCCGGCGTCCCGCCAGGGCCGATGTCGGCCTCCAGGTCGTCCGCGCCGAACAGGCCCAGCAGCAGGCCGGGCGCGAGCGGGATGAAGACGATCTCACCCTCGACCTCGACGGCCGGCTCCCAGCCCAGGCCCTCGACGTAGAAGCGGCGCGCGGCGGCCAGGTCCGGCATGCCGAGCGTGATCAGGTTGACCTGCGGGCGCATCCTGTCGTCCCCCCTCGATAGCGTCGCGTCATCAGGTCTTCCCCGGTTCGCGGCCGGGGCATCCACGAAGGCGGTCACGATGGCGAACACCTTCGGCCTGCGCGCGCTCAACCGGGCCACGCTAGCGCGCCAGATGCTGCTGGCCCGTGAGGACGTGCCGGTCAGCGAGGCGGTCGAACGGCTGGGCGGTTTGCAGGCGCAGGAGCCCCGGCCGCCGTACCTCGGGCTGTGGACGCGTGTTGCGGGGTTCCAGGCGGCCGACCTGCACGCGGCGCTGCACGATCGGTCCCTCGTGCGTGCCACGATGATGCGCGGCACCCTGCACCTGGTGTCGGCGGCCGACTACACCGCGCTGCGGGCGCCGCTGCAACCGATGCTCGACACGGCGCTGCGGGTGCTGGGCAAGCGGGCGGAGGGGCTCGATCTCGACGCGGTGCTCCCAGTGGCGCGTGAGCTGCTGCTGGAGCGGCAGCGCACGTTCAACGAGGTCCGCGCGCTCTTGCGGGAGAGGTTCCCCGAGGTCGACGACCGCGCGCTCGGCCACGCGGTGCGTATGTGCCTGCCGCTGGTGATGGTCCCCACGCAAGACCGGTGGGGATTCCCGCGCACGTCGGAGTTCGCCCTGGCCGAGTCGTGGGTCGGCACGGCGCCGGATGAGAAGGCCGCCCCCGAGGCCCTGGTGCTGCGCTACCTCGCGGCGTTCGGTCCCGCCTCGGCCGCCGACGCGCAGGCGTGGTCGGGGCTGCCCGGCCTCGCCGAGGTGCTCGACGGGCTGCGCCCCGGGCTGCGGGTCTTCGCCGACGAGCGGGGGCGTGAGCTGTTCGACCTGCCCGACGCGCCGCGTCCGGACGAGGACGCCCCCGCGCCCGCCCGCTTCCTGCCCGAGTTCGACAGCCTCGTCCTGGCGCACGCCGACCGGACGCGCGTCATCTCCGACGCGCACCGGCCCGCCCTGACCACCAAGAACCTCCGGGTCCGCGCGACCTTCCTGTGGGACGGGTTCGCCTGCGGCACCTGGGAGATGGAGAGCAGGCGCAAGACCGCCACGCTTCGGCTGCGCCCCTTCGAGCCCCTGCCTCAGGAGGCGCTGGACGACCTGACCGCCGAGGGCCGGGCGCTGCTGCGCTTCGCCGAGCCCGACGCGAAGGACCATGTCGTGACGGTGGCGGAGGACGGCTGACATGGGCCGCGCCGTCCGGCCCGGACGGGGCGGATCAGCCGATGGAGCGGCCCAGGCCGTCCCAGTACGGGGCGCGGAGGTTCTTCTTGAGGATCTTGCCGCTGGGATTGCGGGGCAGTTCGGCCGCGAAGTCGACCGACCTCGGCCGCTTGAACCCGGCGAGCCGCTCCCGGGCGTAGGCGAGCACCTCCTCCTCGGTCAGGTCCACTCCGGGGCGGGGCACCACCACGGCCTTGACCGCCTCGCCCCAGCGCTCGTCCGGCACCCCGATGACGGCCACGTCAGCGATGCCGGGGTGCGCCGCGAGGACCTCCTCGACCTCGATCGGGTACACGTTCTCCGCACCGGTGACGATCATGTCCTTGATCCGGTCGGTGAGGAACAGGTAGCCCTCGGCGTCGAGGTAGCCGGCGTCGCCGGTGCGCAGCCAGCCGCCGGCGCCGAGGAGCCGAGCGGTCTCGTCGGGCCGGTTCCAGTAGCCGGTGGTGTTCTGGCTCGAGCGGACCAGCAGCTCGCCGACCTCGCCCGGAGCCCGCTCCCCCTCGCCCGCCGGATCGGCGATCTTGAGCTCCACCCAGGCGTAGGGGCGTCCGGCCGAGCGCATCAGGTGGCCGCGCGGCCCGCCGGGGTCGTGGTCCTCCGGTTCGAGCTGGACGATCGCGCCCGTCGTCTCGGTCATCCCGTAGACCTGGAAGAGCGGCGCCTTGAACGTCTCCAGCGCGACCCGCAGCACCTCGGAGGTGATCGGCGAGGCGCCGTAGAGGATGCCGCGCAGCGCCGAGTAGTCGCGGCCGGCCGAGCCCGGCACCTGGCACATGAACTGGAGCACCGCCGGGACAATGAACGCGTTGGTGACCCGCTCGCGTTCGAAGGTGTCGACCAGGGCGGCGGGGTCGATATCGCGCACCAGCACCTGGCGGCAGCCCGCGTACAGGCCGGCCAGGGCCCAGCCGGAGCCGCCGATGTGGAACAGCGGCATCGGCACCAGGCTGACCGCCGAGCCGTCGAGCCGCCAGCGGCGGGCCATCCGCTCGCCGACCGCGAAGTTGGTGTTGCTGAGCTGGACGCCCTTGGGCACGCCGGTCGTCCCGGAGGTGTAGAGCTGCACCACGATGTCGTCGGGTTCGCCGACGAAGCCCGGGTCGTCGGCGGGGTGGGCGGCCAGCCACGCCTCGTGGCCGGCACCGGTGACGACCACCCGTCCGGGCAGGTCCGCGGCGAGCGCGGCGAACTCGGCGTCCAGCACGGTGACCGCGGCCCCCGCGTCGGCGACGATCGCGGCGATCTCGGCCGGGGTCAGCCGCCAGTTGACCGCGGCGGTCACCGCGCCGATCTTGGCGGCGCCGAACAGCAGGTCGAAGAACTCGGGCGCGTTCTTGCCGACGTGGGCGACCCGGGAGCCCGGCCCGAGCCCGGCGGCGAGCAGCGCCTGGGCGGCGCGGCTCGAGCGCTCGTCCAGCTCGGCGTAGCTCACCGTCCGGCCGTCCCCGGTGAGGGCGGGAGAACCACCCCGTCCGCGCGCGTGGTCACGGACGATCGATACGACCCGGTAGTCCATTTCCACTCCTCAGAACGCTGTTTCGGTTCTGCCCGGCGACCCTATCCGCCCCGTCCCGGCTCGCGGAAGGACCGGATCGTCCCGCCGAACCGGCATGACTCTGCGAGCGTGCACGGCTCCGAATAGTGATCAATCCGAGACCTGTACTGATTGAAAGATCCACCAAATCAGCCCAAGCTGTCCCCGTTACCCAAAAAGCCGTCAAACCCGCCTAACCCTTGACAGGACGCGACCACATGTTCGAGATCTGGGAGACGAGTGAGCCCGCCCGGCTCATCAGCGACGCGGGGAGTCTGAAGGTCGCGCTGGAGAAGGTCGACACCATGTGCCGACTGCGGCACGACCAGGCGGTGGCGCACGTCGGCGAGGCCCACGACAGCTACCACTTCGAGATCAGGGACCGCGGCGGCAAGTCGCTGGCCCGCCTGACCTACGCGCCCGACACCTCCCGCGCCTACCAGAGCGTCGTGGTGGAGGAGATGCGCGACGGCTCGCACACCGCGCCGGGCGAGGGCGGCTGATCCGTCCGGAACAAGTTGATCATCTTCTCAACGAGGGGGCGGCACGGGCGGGGCGCGGCGTGGCAGGATGCCTCGTGACCCGACGAGGCGAGCGCTCACGAGGAGGAGACACCCGTGCGGAAGGCGTGGTGGCGGCCCGGATTCGCGTCGGGCCCCGCGCCCGCGGACACGGCCGCCGAGACGGCCGCCGAGCTGGTGGCCGAAGCGGTGCGGGCCCTCGCCCGCGGGGACGGCGAGACGTTCCAGAGCCGGGTGGCCGCCCTCGTCGGGCTCCCTGAGGCGGCCGAGCCCCCCGAGCCGGCCGGGCGGCCCGGCCGCGCGGGCGGACGCGGCACCGAGTCCGGCCAGCGGGCCGAGGCGGCGGCCGGCTGGCGGCGCGCGGCCGACCTGGCCCTCCTCGACCGGCTGCGGGTGAGCGTCACCACGGCCTGGGAACGCGGCTGGCAGCCCGCCGACATCGCCCGGTACACCGCGCGCAGGCACGGGCCCCGGCACCGGCGGCTGGTGATCGACGCGATCGCCGCCGAGCTGCGGGGGTACAGCACCGCGACCGTCGACGGGACGTGGCACGACCAGCTCGCCGCGCTCGGCGCCGAGATCTGGTGGGAGCGCGACGACGGGTACCTGGACGCCTGGAGCGAGCGCGAGGGCATCGACCGCACGGCCCTGGTCGTGTGCGCGGCCGAGCTGGCCCACCTGCTGATCGGACTGCCCCTGCTGGCCCGGATCGGACCTCCCCCCGGCACCGCGGGCGATGCCGGGCAGCCGCCGCCCGAGGCCGTGCGGGACGTCGACCAGCGGATGCTCGGTAAGGTCAGGGCGCTGCTGGCCAAGGCCGAGTCGACCGAGTTCCCCGAAGAGGCCGAGGCGCTGAGCGCGCGGGCCCAGGAGCTGATGGCGCGGCACAGCATCGGCCACGCGCTGCTCGCGGCCGAATCCGGCCACGCGGGCGAGCCCGCCGGGCGGCGGATCGCGGTCGACAACCCCTACGACGCGCCGAAGGCCGTCCTGCTGACCGTGGTCGCCGAGGCCAACCGGTGCCGCGCGGTGTGGCACCGCGAGCTGGGCTTCTCCACGGTGCTGGGCTTCCCCGCCGACCTCACGGCGGTGGAGATGCTGTTCACCTCGCTGCTGGTGCAGGCGACCGCGGCGATGGTGCACGCGGGGCCCCGCCGCGACTCGCGGGGCAGGTCGCGGACGCGGTCGTTCCGGCACGCGTTCCTCAACGCCTACGCGGCCCGGATCGGGGAGCGGTTGCGCGGGGCCGCGGGCGAGGCGGCGAGCCGGGCGGCGGCGGGGGCCGGCGGGAAGGATCTGCTCCCCGTGCTGGCCGCGCGCGACCGCGCCGTCGAGCAGGCCGTCGACTCGCTGTTCCCCAACCTGGCCAAGAGCCAGGCGGGGTCGGTCTCCAACTACGAGGGCTGGGTGGCCGGGCGGGTGGCCGCCGACCTCGCCAGCCTGAACGGACGATCCGAGGTCACCGGTTCGGTCCGCCGCAGGTAGCGCGTTCAGTTCCCTCCCGGAGGGCGGGGGGCGCCCGGAGCGCTCCCAGGTCGCGCCGGTCCCCCGGTCAGGCCTTCTTCCGCCGGGTGTTGCCGCCCCGGCCGCGGAGCGGCACGCCCGCCTCCTTGAGAACGTTGTAGATGAAGCCGTAGGAGCGTCCGGTCTCGGCGGCGAGGTCGCGGATGCTCTCGCCGGCGGCGTAGCGCGGTGCGAGTTCCGCGGCCAGCCGCGTGCGTTCGGCACCGGTCACGCGGGTGCCCCTCGCCAGAGTGCGGGCCACAGGTACCTCCTGGGTTCGAGGCTGGGCGGCGGGCCGGTACCCACAGCTCACAGCAGTGTTGATCTACTCAAGGTACACATTCCCCGTTAATCCACCGCCGATGCCGCATGAATCGACACAAGAGCGGCCAGTGCTGGACTTTTCCACTGCGCACGGCGTGTCGGAGCTAGACAGACGGCCCCGTACCCCCATGCCGCGCTCCGGCCGGGCGCGCCGCACCGATCCGGAGGGCCGGAGGGTCTTGACGGAGGATCATCCGGGCGCGTACTTTCCGAAGTAGTTAATTAACTGGAAGGAAAAATGAAGACCCAGACCGACCAGCTCAGCGTCACCTTCGCCGCCCTGGCCGACCCCACCAGGCGCGCGATCCTGGCGAGGCTGGTCCACGGCGAGGCCACCGTCAACGAGCTGGCCGAACCGTTCGAGCTGAGCCTCCCGGCCGTCTCCAAGCACCTGAAGGTGCTCCAGCGGGCCGGGCTGGTCGAACAAGGACGGCAGGCGCAGTGGCGTCCATGCCGGCTCCGGCCGGAACCGCTTCGGGAGGTGGCCGTGTGGATGGCGCAGTACCAGGAGTTCCTAGGCGAGAGCTTCGACCGCCTCGACGAGTACCTGGGCACGCTGCGGGCGAATCAGAACTCGACGGAACCGACAGCAGAGCCGACAGAGGGAGAAGAGCAGTGACGCGACAAGAACTGGGCGACGCGTCCACGAGCATCGTCGCCGAGGGCGCCGACATCGTCATGGAGCGGGTCTTCGACGCGCCCCGCGAGCTGGTCTGGGCCGCCATGACCTCGCCCGAGCACATCCCCAACTGGTGGGGCCCGCACGGCAACCACGCCGACGTCCAGGAGATGGACGTGCGGCCGGGCGGCAAGTGGCGGATCGGCCCCCCGCAGGGCACCGAGGGCGTCGCCTTCGGCGGGGAGTTCCTCCAGGTCGTGAGGCCCGAGCGGTTCGTGCGGACCTCCAGCCCCGACATGCCCGGGATGGACGGCGGCGGGCCGCCCGCGGTCGAGACCGTCACGCTGGAGGACCTCGGGGGCAAGACGAAGATGGTCTACCAGGGCCGGTTCCCGTCCGAGGACGTGCTCGAGTTCGCGCTGGCGCAGGGCATGACCAAGGGCGTCCTGGAGCAGTTCGACCGCCTGGCCGCCCTGCTCGCCGAGATCGGCTGACCGGCCCGGTCCGATGGCCCGCACGGGGCGGGCAGACCACCGCGCTCAAAGTGCTGGGCACCCTGCGCCGTCCCGCCGGCGGGGCGGCGCGGGTGTTCGACCACGACGTGGTGCGCGAGGCCGACGCCGTGCGCGCCGGTGGGGCCGGACCGGGCAGCGCTCCTCGGTGCTGCTGACCACCCGGTACCTCGAGGTGGCCGACCGCCTCGCCACCCTGATCGCGGCCATCGTCGACGACTCCTCCCTCGAGCAGCCGAGCCTGGACGAGGTCTTCCTCCAGCGCCCGGCCGCCGCGGCCGAGCGCGCTGAATCGCGACGCACTCACCAGCGAGCAGGTCGGGCGTGCTTCTCCTCGAGATAGTCGCCCCAAGTGCGCCGACCCGTGGCGCCGGACTCTGTGACCAGATGTCCCTCGCGCTGGGTCCGTCCCACCTTGCCGGGAAGCCAGAGCGGCAGGATCGGGCGCCGTGCGTCCCGCGCGCGCAGCCACGCCGCCGCATACTCGCCGAACGGGCGGACGTCCGGACCGCCGATCTCCTCGATCGCGTGACCGGGTCCCCGACCGACCATCATGTCGATCCGGTCGGCCACATCCCCGGTGCCGACCGTCTGCCACGGCGTGCGCGCCGGAACGGCGACGGGCCCAAGACGGCCGAACATCCCCAGCATCGTCTCGGTGAACTCCGGGAACGGGGTGGCGCGCAGCACCGACCAGGGGACGCCGCCGTCCATGACCACCTGCTCCGCAGCCGCCTTGAACCGGAAGTAGCGGCTGGGCACGCGGTCGACTCCCACGATCGACACGTACAGCAGATGTCCCACGCCGGCCTTCTCCGCCGCCTCGGCCATGCGGCGGGTGCCGTCCACATCCACGCGGCCCGTGTTCCACTTGTGGGCCGCGGACGCCAGATGGACGATGACGTCGACGCCCTCGAGCGCGCCCGGGATCCCCTCTCCCGTCTCCAGGTCCCCCCGGACGTCGCGTTCCGTGGCGGGACGGCGCGTCAGGACCCGCACGGCGTGGCCCTCCTTCACCAGGCTGGGCACCGCCACACGCCCGAGCGTGCCGGTACCGCCCGTGACCAGAATGAGCATCGTCTCTCCTCACAGGGGGATGGCCTCTGGTCCCTGGAGACGGACCGCCCTACAGGAACGTGACATGACGCCAAAACGGCCCCTTCCATCCCACGGTGACCCGCACCGCTCCAAGGACACAGGCGCCCACGTCCACGCATTCTCAGCGAGGAGCACCGGATTTCCGCATAAACAATTGACAGCCGGTCAGACACAATCTGGCGATCAAGGATCCCCAATCCCAAAAGCGACCCGGCGACAAAGTCATCATCATCGCCACATCTCCCATCGAACCGCGCCGGCCTTCGTGTTCACCGCGCGGGCGAGAACGGGATGGGTTATCCACAGAACGGGGTTCGCCTTCCGGTGCCCGTGCGTCCCGCCGCATCCTGGCCACGACGACGCGTTCACCTTGTTGGAAGGAGGCGGGCACCCATGTCCGCGACCATCACGTTCCCCGTTCCGACGACCACCACCTCCCGGTTCGTCGTGGCGGCCGAGAGTGTGCCGAAGGAGCTCACCTCCCTCGTCCATGCCAGAACGACCGGCGCCTTCCAAACCCACGTCCGGGGCCGGGCGGGCACACCGCAACTCGATGTCAGCCGGGAAGAGTCCGCGTGGCTGCGCTGGGATCCGACCAGCATCAGGGCCGTCCATCCCGAGCATCGGCGAGCGGAGACGGCCTTCCACCATGCTCGCGAGTTCGCCGTCATCACCGCGTCCGGCCCGGTCACCGACCAGCCGCGCGGGGTGCAGGTGGCCCGCGCCGCCGCCTACGGCGTCGCCGAGGCCACCGGCGGCGTCGCCGCCGATCTGGTGACCGGGCACATCTTCCACACCGCCGCCGCCAACCTCACAGGCCGGCCGGCACCGCCTTCCGAACGCCCTCGTTTCGTGCTCGCCGACCAATGGCTGGGCGAGGCCCTCCCCCCGTTCCGGGCCAACGGCCGCTGCACGGCGGCCGATCCCGAGCAGGATCCCGAAGGGGTGAACGGCTGTTGCTGCGTCCGGCTGATGACCCGCGGCCTCCGCCGTTTCGGCCTGCCCGAGCTTCAGATCACCGACGTGGCCTGCCCGCACGACGTCGCCGCCCTCAACGTCCTGCGCACCACCGCCCGCCGCCTGCTCACCGACCATTGGGCCTGGCTGGCCACCGGGCCAGCGTGCCGTACCCGCACGATCGCGGCCGGTACCAGCCTCACCACGGGCGACTTCGACGATTTCTGGGGCTCGTCCCGACGGAACGGATCCCCCTCCGCCGAGCCGTTCCGGATCCTGCTGCGCCCGACGACTCCCCGGCTCATCACCGTCGGACCGCCCGAGGACTACCGCGGAACGGTCAACGACTGGCTCTGGTCCGGCTCCCTTCCCGGCGGCATGTACGACATCCTCAGCTCCCCGGCCGACGAGGACGCACTCGCATCCCCCGTCCAGTCACCAGCCGACCCCTGACCCACTCACCATCACACCCCACTTCACCGACACCACCCATATCAGCGCCCAGAGGTCCGGCGAACGGAGCCAGGCAAACGGCCCCAGGACGCACGGGCCAGCCGCAGCCGGACGGGGCATTCCGCCCCCAACCGTCATGCTCGACACTCGCCATTCATGGCACATAGGGCGCCATCAGCCCGACCAGCCCACCTCCGGAGGGTCTCCCCTCAACATCATCCCGCCACCGAGAGTGACAGCTGACCCCGCACACAAGTCACTCATTTCACCCGCACTATCGCCCCTTTCCGTACACCACAGGAGCAGCAGACCACCGGAAATACCACCATTCATCAGGGTGATGCAGTCCATGTGGCGCGATCTCCACAAGGACGGACTCGCACTCCCCGGGGAACGGGTCAGTAGATCGACTGTGACCAATGTTCAACGCTCCGTAGCCAAACTGGCTACGATCGGCTTTCTGACGGTGACCACCGCGATCCCCCGGGGCGAAGATGAACCGTTTGACGGCAGCTCCCAGACTCACCCGCACAGCGGGGCGCGTCCTCCGCTGTGCGTGCGGGCTGCTGGGTTGCGCGGCCATGGCCGGCGCCCTCTCCTTCGGCGCGCCCGCGCCTGCCGAGGGCTCGACTCTGGAGGAGCCGAAGCCCCGCAAGTCCATGCCCGACATCTGCCGTCAGCGTCCGTACATCGGCGACTGGAACACGGCGCACATCTGCCGGGAGGCGTGGCTGGGCCTGTACGGAGGACCATGGGCCATCCCAGAGCACGAAACCGCTACGAGAAAGTCCCACAACGCCGAAAGAACGCCCGAGTCCCGGCATCGTCCGTCGCGGCCGCACAGAACGAAACGGCCTCCCTCACCCCGCCGCCCCCCACCCCCACCTCGACGTCCGAGCCGGGTCCCGGCGAACCCTCCCACCCCGGTACCGGTCCGAGACCCGGAGCAGGCCGACGACCCGGGACAGCAGGCACACTCGCTCCAGCCACTGCTGTTCCTCGGCCTCCTGCTTCCGGCCGCGGCGGCGATCGGCTTCCCCTTCCGACACCGCATCCTCACGGCGGCCGGAACGGTCTTCCTGGCATCGGAGGCGGCGGCCGAGGCCGCGGACGAGCGGCCCGTCCGGTTCCTCCACAGGCCCGCGATCGACCCGTTCGCGCTGCCGGCGCTCGGGCTCACCGGGCCGGGCGCCGCCGACACCGCGAGAGTGATCGCCCTGGCCGCGCTCGAGGGGTACGGCGACAGCGCCCTGGTGGTGATCCCCCGCGACGACGCCACCGCGCTCTTCGGCCTGGCCGAAGACGAGCTGCTCGACGAGAGCACGGCCCAGCTGTTCATCCCCGGCAACCTCGACGCCGCGCTGGCCTACCTGGAGACCGAACTGGCCATCCGTCAGGGCGCGTCCTCCCCCGGGACCCGCCGTCTGCTACTGATGGCCGACTGCGAGAAGGAGGCCGACAGGATCCACGCACTCCAGGCCCGCCACCCCAGTGGCATGTCGGCCGTCCTCCTCGGCGACTGGCCCGCCGACCAGATCACGGTCGACAACGACGGCCTCGTCGAAACCTCCCCCGCCGTGGCCGGCCACCTGCCCGAACGGCTCCCGGCGATGTCCCGCACCGAGGCCCGCGACCGCCTCTACGCGACCCTCAGCCGCGACGACCACAACCAGGGCACATCGGGACGCCGCTCAAAACGTGGAGTGAAACGCACCTGACCGACACCGCCCCCCGTCACCCGACCCGGGTCGGCTTACACCGCGTCGATACGACGATCGCGGCCACCAGATCACACAGCGACACCCCCCCCAGCGGCAGCCCCTGACCGTCATCTGAGAGCCCCAACCCACAACTTCAGCGCCGAACCCCTCACCCCCGCCCGGCGCCATCCGACGAGCCCCCCCGGCTGATGCGCAGCACCGTCCATTTCCGCGCTGAAGACTGTCCCGTAACTACGGGCGATCTTGGTCGTCGAACACCGCCTGGAGCGGATGACCAGTGCGGACCAGGCCGAGTGGGTGCCGGTGTTCACCAGCCTGTCGGTGCGGCAGTTCCGCAAGCTGGTGCGGATCGTCGTGCATCGAGGCGGGGAGCAGTCCGGGACCGGCCGCCGGTGGAGTCTGCCGTTCGCCGACCGGGTGTTGCTGTTCACGGAGTACTACCGCACCAACCTGACGCTGCGGTCGGTCGCATTGCAGTTCGGGGTGTCGAAGTCTGGCGCGCATGGGTGGTGGACCACTTGGCACCGCTGCGCACCCTGGCTCCGATCGTCAATCGGCATGGCCCGGACACGGTGCTGATCGTGGCCGGGACGCTGGCGCCCACCCACCACCAGAGCATCACAGCGCCGTCAAGAACCACCGATACTCGGTGAACACGCAGGTGGTCATCGACGCCGACACCCGGATGACGGTCGTGGTCGGGAGGCCGGCGCCAGGTGTCCACAATGACTGCACCCCCTACCGCGACTCGGAAACCGAACGGGCCTGTCGCGGCGCGCACGTGATGACCCACGGCCAGAGAAACCCGAAGGTCATCGCGCCCTACCGGAGACCCAGTGACGGCGGCGAACTCGCCGGGTGGCAGGTCGAGCCGAACACCGCGCACAAGCGGGTCCGAGCCCGCACTGTCGCGCTCCTGCACAAGCTCACCATCACCGGCTGCTGACAGCAGCACCCCAGAAGCAGCGTCCTGCCATCGCTTCCAGTGCCTCGGTGCCACAACGCCCGGCGACCGCCAAGGATCCGAAGCGCATCGCAGCCGGGTCAACCTGCCCGAGGCGCTCCCGATGTCCGGGACGAGGAAGATCGTTAGACTCCATCGATGTTTCAGAGCAGTCGCCTGCCGTCAGGATCGGACATCTGCGATCTGGACGCCGTCACCGTTCGCGACGAGACCAGGGTCGTGTGCGTCACCGGCGACGGCAAGGCCTGGTCCTGGGACCCCTCGTGTGATCACTGGACTTCTCGGTCGCTCCCGCCGGCCTATGAGGACTACCCGGACGCCGAGGCCGATCTGGACTGCGCGTCGGCCGGGGTTCACCAGGGCCGGGTCATCCTCGCAGGTGGCAGCGAAAACCATGGCTTTGCCGCCTGGGATCTCGATGGCGGCGCCGTTCTGCGGACGACCTCCCAAGATGAGGACGACTGTCCGCTGTGGTCGGTGACCTCCTTCGAAGTGGACGGGCAGCTGTGGTTCGCCTGCGGCGGCGCGTCCAACCCGGTGGTCGGACTGTGGGAGCCTTCCGGCGGTGAGCTGGTGGAGTTGGACAACGACCACCAGGACGGCATCCTCTCCCTGGCCGCCGGACGATTGGGTGATCTCCCGGTGCTGGCGGCGGGTGGCTTCGATCGCCTGGTCACCCTGTGGGACCTGCGTTCGCGCGAGCGGATCGCCACCTTCTCCAAGGCGGGAGGCAAGGTGTGGGCCCTGGCTCTGACCTCCCTCGACCGCCATCCGATCGTGGTGGGCGGTGTGGAGAGCGGTGACCTGTACGTGTGGGATGCCGACGGTTCGCTCGTGAAGAGCCTGAACTGCCACGACGAGCGCATCATGAGTATGGACGCCGCTGTGGTCGACGGCCGTACCATCGCGATCACCGCCGCAAACGACGGAACCGTGCGCACCTGGGATCTGGCCGAAGGCAACCAGTCCGGCGACGTCCTCGACAGCGACAACACCAAAGTCCTGATCACCCGGTTCGGCGTCCGCCAGGTGGCCTTGGCCGGTGGCAGGGAGGGGACCATCCGGGGCTGGTACCTGTCGTGACCCCATGGGAATGGCGACTGCCCGCCGACCACAACGTCGCTGACGCGGCACGTGCACGAGTGCCCGATCCTGCCCGCGCTCGCCTCCCGGCCGCGAAACGGGGGAAGCTCACGGCTGAGGTTCCCTCATGAAACGGGGGGAACCTCAGCCGCGGGTTCGTCCGCCGGCAACAGCACCCAGATCAGGTCGGAACGTCGGCGCCTGCACCCAATCAACACGTCTTGTCATCACGCGACACCCTCACCTCCAATGAGCCATTCAGCGAACAACCCACACCCCGCAGGCCTCCCCGCTCCGCCCCCGCTCCAAAAAGCCCCCCAAGAAACGCTCGCACGAGCCCACCGCCAGGAGCCGATACTCCCCACCCCAAGACGCATACGTAAATCCACAGCGCCCCACGCGTTCCCAAGAGACATCAGCAGATATCCAAAACGCGCGCACATAGACGCCCTTGCCACCGCACGCGCCCTCGAGCCCCCAGCCGCGCGCCGTCGCCCGGCCCCCGCCGTCGCCCCGCACCGCCCCGCACCGCACCGCACCGCCGCCAGAACGCCAGACAAATACGGCGCACTGGGTCGTTTTCATCCTCGTGCGGGGAGTGTCGATCACGCGTGATCACGCTGTCGGTGTTCAGCGGCTTCGTCGAAGCGTTGTGGCACTGCTGTCACCCCGTTCCCCCAAGCTCACTGCGGCCCCGGCAACGACCACGAAGGACGGACGGCACCTGCTGGTCCGGAACGGCGCCCTCATCGCCACCGGCCGGGTGCAGGCCGACTGCCCCACCACTCGGGCGGGCACCGGATCCACAGCGCCGGGCGTGAGTTGTCGATGATCGCGGGTGGCCGCGTTCCGGCCGGCTCAGAGGGCGTGATGACCGGTGACGGCGCGGGCTTCGGCCAAGGCCCGCAGCGCGCGGGTCGCCGGGGCCGTCTCGGGTGGTTCGTCGACATCGCGGTCGACATAGGCGGTACACCGCAGGAGCCAGCCGCGGACCACGTCCTCGATCTGGGCCTCGTCACGGCGGGCCTTGGCAAGGGCGGCGAGGCGCCGGTCCTCCCGGACCCGGTCCGCCAGGCCCTGGTCGGCGCCAAGGCCCCGGACGTCGGGGAGCGCATACCGGCCGAGCTGGTCCTTGGCCAGGTCGCGTTCTGCCGCGATCCGCTCGAAGGTCCGTTTGGGCCAGCCGAGGACCTTCGCGGCGGACCGAGCATCCACAGTGTCCGCCATCTTTCCCTTGCGCGCCGCGACGATGTCGGACACCGATCCCGGATCGAGGCCGTCCAGATCCCGCAGCAGGTACACGGGATAGTCCCGGTATCGGCTGATCACCTTGAGCCGGCCGTGGGCCACCAGCATCTCGATGTCCGCCCGTTCGACGTCCAGCCCCAGCGCGGCGGCGACGCGGTCCGCCGCACGGCCGGCTCCGATGGGCGGGTCCGCGCCGAAGGCGGCGGCGATCCGGGCGGCGGCTCCGGCACACTCCTCTGACACTCGGGCGGACCAACGGCCGCCCTCAAGGTCGGGTCCGGGAAGCATCCCTTGCTCCCAGCCCAGCCGGACCTGCCAACCGGACAGGCCGAGCTTCCTGGCGAACTGCCGGATCCCGTGATCGTTGGCGCTGATCTCCGTCGTCATCGTCGTGCCTCCTCAGGCTCGTGTGAACGGCTGACGGGCAACAGCCTGGTCCGGTCGGAACGACGGGAGAAGTGGAACGAGATTCTGTGGATAACGTTCAGCGCATTCTGATCACGAGATGAACTCCGGAGACGCGGCATTTCTTCGCGTGGCCGCCGTGTCGGCCCGTGTCCGGCCCAGCGCCAGGGCTTCGGCAGCACATCTGCGGTCACCACCGCGACCGCACCGCACTCGGCGGCTGGAGGCGACGATCGTACGATCTCCTCAGCCGCAGCGGCGGATGCCGCCGCGGTCCCTGTGCACGTGGTGGCGCATGCCAGGCTGAACGGCATGAGCGGATTGCAGCGATTGGGCGTCGGGCTGGCGGCACTGGGCCGTCCGGCGTACATCAACGTGGGCCGATCGAGCGAACTGCCCTTCGGGCGCAGTCCGGACGGGCTCCGCCAGGCCACCTGGGACGTCCTCGACGCCGCGTACGCCGCGGGCATCAGGTGGGTGGACACGGCGCGTTCGTACGGACGGGCCGAGGAGTTCCTGGGCGAGTGGCTCTCCATCCGGGCTCCTGCGGACATCACCGTGTCCAGCAAATGGGGATACACCTACGTCGGCGGCTGGCGGGTGGACGCTCCAGTACACGAGGTCAAGGAACACAGCGTGAGCCGCTACCGCGCCCAGTACAAGGAGACCCGTGGACTGCTCAACGGGCGTCTCGCGGTCTATCAGGTGCATTCCCTCACCATGGACAGTCCGTTGTTCGAGGACGTTCCATTGCAGGAGGCCATTGCCGAGGCCGCGGCAGAGGGGGTCCGGGTCGGGTTCTCAACATCCGGCGCCGCACAGGCCGACACCATCCGGAGAGCCCTCGAACTGGAGGTTGCCGGGCAGCGGCTCTTCACCACCGTCCAGTCCACCTGGAACGTTCTCGAGACGTCAGCGGGCGATGCGCTTTGTGAGGCGCACGACGAGGGGCTGCACGTCCTGCTGAAGGAGGTGATGGCCAACGGGAAACTGGCGGTGCGGCCTCCTCAGGCCCTCCGACGTATGGCGTTCGAGAACTGCACGCGGCCGGACGCGCTGGCCGTCGCCGCCGCCCTGAGCAGGTCATGGGCGGACACCATCCTCATCGGTGCCGCCAGCACGGCGCAGCTGGCGTCGAACCTTGAGGGAGCGACCGTGCTGCTCACCGAGCCGGACCTGGAGGAGCTGGCGGCGCTGTGCCTGCCGCCGACCCGATACTGGTCGGACCGGGCGGCGCTGCCCTGGACCTGACGACCGGAACGGCGCGGTTCCAGAGGCGGACGGGCGGACGAGCCGGTCGTGGCACGATGAAGCGCGCCCACCATGATCGGATTCCGTGCCCATGCAGTCGCCGCCCCCAAGAGTCCCGCCGACGATCGGCCCCTACCGCGTGATCGCGCGGCTCGGGTCTGGAGGCATGGGCGAGGTCTTCCTCGCCACCTCGCAGAGCCGCCGGCTGGTCGCCGTGAAGGTCATCAGGCCGGAGCATGTGGGCGATCCGCGCTGGCGGGACCGTTTCCGCCAAGAGGTGACCTCCGCGCGGTCGGTCAGCGGCTTCTACACGGCACCCGTCGTCGACGCCGATCCGGACGCCGACGAGCCATGGCTCGCGACGCAGTACATCCGCGGGGTCAGCCTGGCGGAGGCCGTGCGGGAGAAGGGGCCGCTGCCGGAACAGGCCGCGTGCCGGCTGGGCGCGGGCCTCGCCGAGGCCCTCATCGCGATCCACCAGGCCGGGATCGTGCATCGGGACCTCAAACCCTCGAACGTCCTGCTCGCCGCAGACGGCCCGAGGGTCATCGACTTCGGCATCGCCCGCCCCCTCGGGGCGCTTCCGCTGTCGCGCACGGAAATCCTCGGTACCCCCGCGTACATGTCTCCCGAGCAGGCGCTGGGGGACGCCGTGACGCCCCAGAGCGACGTGTTCTCCCTGGGCGCGACGCTCGTGTGCGCGGCCACAGGCGCCGCCCCCTTCGGGACGGATCACAAGGTGCGCGGACGCATCGTGCACGGCGAGCCCGACCTCAGCCGGTTGCCCGACCCGCTACGCGGCCTGGTCACCCGGTGCCTCCTGAAAGAACCGCAGGAACGCCCGTCTCCTGAGCAGGTTCTCACCGCGCTCTCGACGCTGCTGGACGCCCACTACGGCGAGGAGTGGCTGCCCGCCGACGTCGAGGCGCTCATCGGAGCCCAGGACCAGACGCTGGTCCAAGCCACCGCGGAGTTGCCACCGCTTGGCTAAAAGACACGCCGCGCAGGGCGTTTCCTGTCAGTGTCTCCCTCGTGCGCCCGCGGGGTTCCTGCTAACGGGCGCCTTCCGCGAGGCTGTCCCAGAACGCGGTCTCGTAGACGTGAAGCAGTCGGGCGGCACGCACGACCTCTTCAGGATCGTCGCCCGCCTCGAGTCCTCCGGCGATGACCGCCATCGCCTGGCCCTCGAAACCGGGGGGCGGTTCCGCGAAGAATTCGAAGAAACCGACGTCCGCCTCGCTGAAGCCGTAGCGGGCTCGCAGGGCCGCGGCCGTACGACCGCAGTACGAGCCCCACTCCTCAAGGTTGGCGAGCATCGCCAGAGCTACCTCGCTCGCCGTTCCGAAGGCGGCGCGCTGCGCCAGAAAGGCGGGGTACGCCTGAGCGAAGGGACGCGGCTCGTGGGCCCTGAGATCCTTCTCACTCTCCCCGAGGGATTCAGCGAAGTTCTGAAGCAATACCAGGGCCTGCGCCTCCCCCTGCGCAAGCGAGAGGAAGAGCGTTCCGGCCGGCGGGTCCGGATAGCGAGAGGCCAGCAGAGCGAAGCTGCGCCGGTCGCTGCCGACGATCCGATATTCCTCTCCTGCCAGCGAGGCCAGGCGTTCACGGGGAATCTCACCGGCTTCGAGGAGGTCGAGGAACCGGTTGCCGGACGCGGCGGCGGCGATGTCCTCACGTGCTCGCACGACGAGCTCATCAGCGTTGTGACGGGTCATGCACTCAGAGCAACACCCGGGGGCGCCCTCCGTCAACGAACCCACCGCGGATTAACCTGCACGATCACGTGGATACGATGCCAAGAGTAACGTCTACGCAGGTGTGGACGGAGTTGGGAGCGAGCATGTCCGATTTCGAGCTCAACCACGCGGGCGGCCGGGTGCCCCTCGACGTGACGCCGGCGACCGAGGGCCCTGGGGGCCTGGGCGTGGGCAGTCTCCTCAAACAAACGGGGAACGTCACCCTCGATCCCGGCTTCACCAACACCGCTTCCACCACGTCGGAGATCACCTACATCGACGGCGAAGCGGGCATCCTCCGCTACCGGGGCTACCCGATCGAGGAACTGGCCGAGAAGTCCTCCTTCCTGGAGGTCGCCTATCTGCTCATCCACGGCGAGCTTCCCTCCGCGGACAAGCTGTGGGAATTCAGCGACAGCATCCGCAACCACACTTTGCTCGACGAGAAGTTCCGCGCTTTCTTCTCGGCGTTCCCGAGGCGCGCCCACCCGATGGCGGTGCTCTCCTCCGCGGTCAGCGCCCTGTCGACGTTCTACCAGGACAGCCTCGACCCGTTCGACGACAAGCAGGTCGACCAGTCCAGCATCCGGCTCATCGCCAAGCTGCCGACGATCGCGGCGTACGCGTACAAGACCTCGATCGGGCAGCCGCTGCTCTACCCGGACAACTCCCTCGGGTACGTGGAGAACTTCCTGCGGATGACGTTCGGCCTGCCCACCCAGCCGTACGAGATCGACCCCGAGATCGTCCGCGTGCTCGACATGCTGTTCATCCTGCACGCCGACCACGAGCAGAACTGCTCGACCTCGACGGTGCGGCTCGTCGGCTCCAGCCAGGCCAACCTGTTCTCCTCGGTGTCCGCCGGTGTGGACGCGCTGTTCGGCCCGTTGCACGGCGGCGCCAACCAGGCCGTGCTGGAGATGCTGGAGGGCATCCACGAGAACGGCGATGACATCGACTCGTTCGTACGGCGGGTCAAGGACAAGGAGCCCGGCGTGAAGCTCATGGGCTTCGGGCACCGCGTCTACCGCAACTACGACCCGCGCGCCGCCGTGGTGAAGAAGGCCACCCGCAAGGTCCTGGACGCCATGGGGAAGTCCGACCCGCTGCTTGACCTGGCGATGCGCCTGGAGGAAGTCGCCCTCAGCGACGACTATTTCACCGAACGGAAGCTCTACCCGAACGTCGACTTCTACACCGGTGTCATCTACAAGGCGATGGGCTTCCCGACCAACGCCTTCACCGTGCTGTTCGCCCTCGGGCGGCTCCCCGGCTGGATCGCCCAGTGGCGCGAGATGATGAACGACCCCGGCACCAAGATCGGGCGCCCGCGCCAGGTGTACGTGGGACCGGGCGAGCGCCACTACGTGGACCTGTCGGCGCGCTGACCGCCACGGCGACGCCGAGCCGTCGTACGTGACGGACCACGGCGCATAGGGCCGGACACTGGGATGATCTCCCCGGTGCCCGGCCCTTGCCGATCCGGAGTTATCCACAGAATTCCGTTCTACTTCCGTCCTCCGTGGCCCCGGTCGAGCCTTGATGGCACACGCTGTTCCGGCGACCGGCCACAGGAGGCTCGCATGTCCGTCACGTTCACCGTCCCCGACAAGATCACCACGAGCTTCGTCGTCGCCACCGATTCCGATCCGGGTGAGCTTCCGTCCGCGGTCCGGCACAGGCTCACGGGCCCGTTCGCGAAGGCCGCGGGCGAACGCCTCGGCACGCCCCGACTGGAGATCACCGGCTTCCGCGCGGCCGGCTCCCCCTGGAATCTCGACAGCGTTGTCGGCGCCGACCTGGAGGAGGCGGGCAGGGCCAGGGAGGCCGGTCGGCACATCGGCGTCACCGCGACACTCGAGGTCGCCGACCTCCCTTTCGGGGTACAGGTCGCGCGCTCGGTGACCCGGGCGATCGCCGCGGCGGTGTCGGGAATCCCGGTCGACCTCGACACGGGCCGGGTCCTGCGGGCGCGGCCCGATCCCCGCGACGCCGAGGCCACCGGCTTCGTTTTGGCCGACGACTGGTTCTGCGCCCGGGCGCCGCTCTCTCCCACCCGGGGCCAGTGCACGGCGGACGAGGAGGAGATCAATGGATGCGCCTGTGTCGAGCTCACCACCCGCGGGCTTCGCCGGTTCGGCATCCCCGAACTTCGGATCGCCGATGTAGCGTGCGCGCACGACCTCGCTGCGCTCAACGTTCTGCGGACGACGGCGCAACGGCTGCTGCCCCTCGGCACCCGCCCGGGCGAGCACACCACCGGCCCCGTCCTCTCATTGGCGGGCAGCGACTTCTCCGCCTACTGGGGCAGCGGCGAGCCGATGTGGGACGACGGAACCGTCCCCGTCCACCTCTCACAACTGGAGCCGCTCCTGTTGGGAGTGGGGCCGCCCGCCGACTTCCCCGACACGATGAACGACTGGCTCTGGGACGACCTCCCGCCCATCCTGTACGAGCTGCTCAGCTGCGATCCCGACCCGGCGCACCTGAGCTTCACCCCGTGAGCGGCCGCGGCCGGCACCCGTCGAAGACTGCCTGCTCGGACCGCCGGCGCATCGAGGTCCAACTGCGGAACCGGTGTGCCCTTCGCCGGGGCTGACTAACGTCGGCTGCCATGGACGACGATGAGGCACCGGGCTCTCTGGCGAAGGTACTGGCGGACGTCGCCGAAGAACGGGCGGCCCAGGACCGGCTGTTCGGCGTGCAGGAGTTCCCCGACGGCAGCGGACCCGAGTACACCCCGCTGGCCGAGAAGGCCAAGCGGGAGTGCGCGACCGCATCGTCGCGCGGGGACCTCACCTGGAGGCACGTGCTCACCGAGGAGTTCTACGAGGCGCTCGCCGAGTCCGAGCCGGGTCCGCTGCGGACGGAACTCGTCCAAACGGCGGCGGTGGCGGTGAAGTGGGTTCAGTCGATCGACCGCCGCCAGGGGGCGGCCGTCCACCGGAGCGGCCAGCACGACAGGCACACCGAGAAACTGGTCCGTGACCGCATCCCCGAGATCATCCGCGCCGCGGGCAGGGAGGCCGATTCAAGGATCGCGGCGCCGGGCGAGCATCGAGCCCTGCTGCGCGCAAAACTGTACGAGGAGGCCGGCGAGTACGCGGCGAGCGGAGACCCGGCCGAGCTGGCCGACCTGCTGGAGGTCGTGCACGCACTGGCCGGCCTGCATGGCTTGACGCCCACCGATTTGGAGGAGCAGCGGGCGACGAAAGCCGCGGCACGCGGTGGATTCTCCGCTCGTCTCGTCCTGCGGCTTCCTCCACCGGAGAACGCCTCCGAAGCCGACCAGCGTGACTGACAGTGTTCGAGAAGGGGCTCTTGATGCACCAATATCTGTAGTGTCCGGGACCTGCCGGGTCCTCGGAGGAGGTGTGCGTGTCGGTGCTATCCGCCCAGAGCGGTTCGGCGATGGTGAGGGGCCTGCAAGAAAGGGCGGCCCGGGCCCTTCCGGCGGAGCGCGTCGAGGAGGTCGAAGGGTGGTGGCTGCGCCATGCTCCGAGCTGTGCCTGGTGGGTGGGAACGGTGCTGCCGCATGGCGGTGCCGGGACGGGCGAACTGATGGGCCGGGTCGTCGAGGCCGAGGAGTTCTACGCCGGTCACGGCACGGCCGCATGGTTTCAGATCACCCCATCGGCGTGTCCGGAGGAACTCGACGCGGTCCTGGCAAAGCGCGGGTACCGCCGGGAGAGCTTGGCGTCCTTGCAGGTGGCGCCCACGGCGCGTGTCCTCGAGCAGGTGCCGGCAGGCTCGCTGCGGGTCCGGTTGGAGAACCGTCCGACACGCGCCTGGTTCGAGGTCTGGCACGCTGTGAACGGTCATGGCGGGGAATGGGACATGCTCGGTCGTGTGGAGCGGCCGTCCGCCTACGCCTTAGCGATGATCGGAGACGATGTCGTGGCGGTGGGCCGCGCGGTCGCCGACACCGGCTGGGCGGGAGTGTTCGGTATGGCCACCCTTCCCCAGGCACGCGGGAGGGGCGCGGCCCGCAGCGTGCTCGCCGCGCTGTCCGGTTGGGCTGGCACGCACGAATCCGACCGCATGTACCTCCAGGTGGAGCGCGACAACATCCCTGCTCTCCGGTTGTATGAGCGCGCGGGATTCAGCGAGATATGCGGATACCACTACCGGACGGCGGAAGGGTGAGCCGCCGGCTCTCTCCCGGTCGGAGTGTCATCACAGCCATTTCGTTCACGCAAACGATGTGCAGGTCGCCTCGGGAGGACGGTGAGCTCGTCGTATCTGCACTCGATCGCCGGTCGCGCTCGAGCCGGTCGATCACGCGATCCGCAGCGCCACCGGTCGGTCAACCGGCGCCGATCCGTCCGGCCAGCTCGGCGTTCAAAGGGTAGACGCGCTCAGGTGGAAGGAGGTCCTTCGCCTTCGCGGTCCGGCCGTCCTGGACCAACCTGTGGATCTTGCGCACGAGCGGCGTACGATCCTCGATCCCGAGAATCCAGTCATCGACGTACCGGTGGACGATGTGCCGGCTCAGCCCGATCTGGATGCTCCGGGCCTCCCGCTTCTCTCCGCGCAGACTGCGCTCCGGGTCCCACTGCACGTGGACGACGGCCTCGGCGAACCGCGCCCGCCACTCGTCCTTGGTGCGGAAGACCCGCCGGTCCGGATCGGTCGGCACGGCCTGGGCAAGCGCCTCCTCCCAGCCGGACCTGCTGATCCGCACAGCAAGGATCATCTCCTGCCCCGGCCGGCGGGCCCAGTTGCTCCGTGCCATCAGCCAGAGGAACGACGGTTTGACCCATGTCATCCGGCCACGGGAGAACGGCGGGACGAACGTGCCGTGCTCGACGGCCGGTCGGCCGATCTCCGGCCGGTACGCCTGGTAGACGGTGATCGCGTCGCGGTCGTACTCGGCGCGGATCTCGCGTGTCCCCATCACATCGGCTCCTTGATCAGAGGCGTTCACCGTGCCCGAACGCGCCCTCGTGATCAATCGGATTTCCACGGTCGCGGCCCCACTGCTGTGGCGTTCCACCGTTGCGCTGCCCGCCGGTGCGGTGCCGCTGCACGGCCACGCGGCCGGGACGCTGCGGGGTCAGCGAGGGCGGACGAGACCGGTCTCGTAGGCGGCGATGACCAGCTGGGCGCGGTCGCGGGCGTGGAGCTTGGCCAGCAGGTGCCCGATGTGGGTCTTCACCGTGGCCGGGCTGACGCACAGGTGCTCGGCGAGTTCAGCGTTGGAGAGACCGCGGGCGATCAAGGTGAGCACTTCGCGTTCGCGGCCGGTCACCCCGTCGAGGCCCGGTGGCGGGGCGGGCACGGGGCCGGGGCGGCGGACGAACTCGCCGATCAGTCGGCGGGTCACACTGGGAGCCAGCAGCGCCTCACCGGCCGCGACAACGCGGACGGCCGACAGCAGGTCGGCGGGTGGGGTGTCCTTCAACAGGAAGCCGCTGGCGCCCGCGCGGAGCGCCGAGTACACATACGCGTCGAGGTCGAACGTGGTGAGGATCAGCACCCGGACCCCGGGCACGCCGTCCGGACCACAGATACGGCGCGTCGCCTCGATTCCATCCATCTCGGGCATTCGTACGTCCATGAGCACGACGTCGGGCCGCTCGCTCCCGGCGAGCGCGACGGCCTCGGCCCCGGTGCCGGCCTCGCCCACGGTCGTCAGGCCCGGCGCGGTCTCGATCAGGATGCGGAAGCTGCCGCGCAGAAGCGCCTGGTCGTCGGCGACCAGGACCCGGACCGGTTCGGTCACTCACCACTCCCCGGCTCGTACGGCAGGCTGGCCGACACCGCGAACCCGCCCTCCGGCCTGGGGCCCGCGGTGAAGGCACCGCCGTACATCATGACGCGTTCGCGCATGCCGATGAGCCCGTGGCCCTCACTCGGCGCGGAACCGCCCGGCAGTACGCGCACGCCCGGGCCGTCATCGTCGACCTCGATACGCACGCGCTTTCCGTCCGATTCGACCAGGACGCGGCAGTGTGCGGGGGCGGCGTGCTTGACGACATTGGTCACCGCCTCTTGGACGATGCGGTACGCCGACATGGCGACGCCTTCGGGCAGGTCGGCGGCGCTCAGCCGGAGGTCCACCCGAACGCCGGCCATCGCGGCCCGTTCGGCGATGCCCGCCAGGCCGGCGAGGCCCGGCGCCGGTGCGAGGTCGGCCTCAGGGGTGACGACGGGGGCGTCCCCCGCCCCGGAGTCGTCCCCAGGGGCGGTGCGGAGGACTCCGAGGAGATGCCGCATCTCAGTGAGCGTGCTCCGGCTGGTTGACTCGATGACGCGCAGCGCGTCCAGCGCCTCCTCTGGCCGGGCCTCCGCGACATGTACGGCGACGCCCGCCTTGACCGCGATCAGGCTCATGCTGTGCGCGACCACGTCGTGCAGTTCGCGGGCGATCCGGAGCCGTTCGCCGGTCACGGCGCGGTCGGCGAGTTGCCGCGCCGAGTGCGTGGCGTGTGCGCGACGTTCGCGGACGGCGCGTCCGAGCGTCCACGATCCGCCGAGGACCGCGAGACCGAGCAGCACCATGATGGTCTGCTCGGCCTGCCAGTCCTTGGGGCCGGCGATCGCGCCCCCGAACAGCACGAGCACGCTCAGCCCCCCGATCAGCGGCGTCGGGATCCAGCGCCGGCGGGGCGCGGTGAGCGCGACGGGGTAGAGCGCGTACGCGAGGGCTGCGAACGCCTCACGCGGCAGCTGGAGCGGCAACGAGAGCAGAGCCATGGCGAATACCGCGACGAGCACCGGGACCGGCCACAGGCGCCGTACGGCGAGCGGCAGACCGGTCGCCGCCACCACGAGGGACTCGATGGCGGCCGGTGCGGGCCCGGCGCCGCGGTCCGGCCGTCCGGCGAAGCTCAGGAGGAGCAGGGTGTAGAAGACGGCGACGGCGGCGTCCAGGCCGATCAGCTGACGTCCGGTGAGCCGCCGGAGGAACGGGGAGCGCAGCTCGGGATCGTTCACGCCCCGACCGTATCCGCCCCGGTCCGGGGCCGCCTCGGAGCGGAGGACGTCAGCCTCTGGTCCGAAGCGCGGACGGGGGGCGACGCGATGTCCGCCCTGGAGGCGAGGCATGGGGCCAGCCCTCCATCCGATGCGCCGGGACCCGTCGCGCAGCACCGTTGACGGCATGATCGAAGTACATGAGCTGACCAAGCGCTACGGGGGCACCGTCGCCGTGGACGGCCTGTCGTTCCGAGTGAGGCCCGGGTCCGTGACGGGCTTCCTCGGTCCGAACGGCGCAGGCAAGTCGACGACCATGCGCGTGCTGCTGGGCCTCGACGCGGCGACCTCGGGCGAAGCGCTGATCGACGGAGGCCGCTACCGGGACCTGCGCCGCCCGATGCTCTCGGTGGGCGCGCTGCTGGACGCGGGCGCGGTGCACGGTGGGCGCAGCGCGTTCGACCATCTGGGCTGGCTCGCGCGCAGTAACGGGCTCGGGACCGCGCGGGTGGCGGCGGTCCTGGAACGCGTCGGGCTCGCCGGGGTCGCCCGCAAGCGCGTCGGCGGATTCTCCTTGGGGATGAGGCAGCGGCTCGGGATCGCGGCGGCGCTGCTCGGCGATCCCGGCGTGCTGCTGTTCGACGAACCGGTGAACGGCCTGGACCCCGACGGCGTGCGCTGGATCCGCGAGCTGATGCGGACGCTCGCGGCCGAGGGGCGCACGGTGCTGATCTCGAGTCATCTGATGAGCGAGATGGAGCTCACCGCCGATCAGCTGGTCATCATCGGCCGCGGCCGGCTGATCGCCGACACCTCGGTGCGGGAACTCGCCGAACGGTTCCGCCGCGGCGTGCTGGTACGGACGCCGCGTCCCGCCGACCTGATCGGCGTCCTCACCACCGCAGGCGGGATCGTGGACACGACCCCCGTCGGGGTGGGCGTACGCACTGACGCCGGGAACGCCGCGTTCACGGTGACGGGGCTCGACGTCACTCAGATCGGTGACCGTGCCGCCGCCCACGGAATCCCGCTGTACGAGGTAACTCCGCGGAGCGCTTCGCTGGAGGAGGCGTACATGGAACTGACGGCTGCGGACACCGAATACGGCGCGCTCGGCAGGACGCCGGCAGCGGCCAGGGGCGACGCGTGATGGTCGACGTCCTCGCGTCGGAGTGGCGGAAGCTGCGTTCAGTACGGTCGACCCTGTACGTGCTCGGTACGGTCGCGGCGTTCCTGCTGCTGTGCGCCCTGTGGTGCTGGTACCTGCGTGGCTACTGGGACGGGCTCACGCCAGAGCGCCAGGCCCATGCCAAGGCCGCCGCCGCTGCACAGCCGCTGCTACTGGCTCTGCCAGTGTGCGGCACGGTGCTCGGGGCGGTCGCCATCACCTCGGAGTACGCGACCGGCATGATCCGCGCGAGTCTGGCGGCGGTCCCGCGACGCGGGACGCTGTTCGCGGCGAAGGCCGCTGTTGTGGGCGCTCTGATGCTCGGCGCGGGCGTGGTGAGCATGGCCGCGGCGGCCCTCGTGGGCGAGGCCATCGTTGGGAAGAGGCCGATACCCGCGTTCGAAATGCCGCTGGCCGACCAGGCGGCCCACGTGCTGAGCTTCGGGCTGCTGACCGCCGCCACGGCGCTGATGGCGTTCGGTGCCGGCGCGGTGCTGAGATCCACCGCAGGGACCATCTCCACGTTGCTGGCCCTACTGCTGGTACTGCCGCCGGTGCTGAACCTCCTGCCCGGCCCATGGGGCGATCGACTGTGGGCAGTGCTGCCCGCCAGCCTCGCCGAGCAGATGGCCTTGGCACCAGGTGCCAGTCCCGATTCCGGTCCCTTGTCCCCAGCGGTGGCTTGTGGGGTGCTCGTCGCGTACATCGCGGTCGCGCTCGGCGCTGGGGCGTTCTCGTTCATCCGGAGGGACTCATAAAAGCCAGTATGGCAACGGTGGTCGCGGCGGAGTGGTGGAAGCTGCGCACAGTCAGGTCGACGTACTGGATTCTCGCGATACCCGCCGCGTTCGTAGGCCTGATGACGCTGCTGGCAGTGCAGGTCGTGCACATCTGGGACGGGATGACTCCAGAGCGCCGTGCCGAATTCGGCATGAGCTCGCTGGCGGACCAGGTCATCTGGGTGGCCGGTCCGTGCCTAGCGGTTCTGGGCGTGCTCGCCGTCACCTCCGAGTACCGCTCCGGGATGATCCGCGTGAGCCTCACCGCCGTCCCGCAGAGGCGGACGCTGCTCATGGCGAAGGCCGCGACGATCGGGGCGGTGGCCCTCGGCACCGGGCTGACGGTCGCACTCGCGACCTTCTTCATCACCCGGGCGATCGTCGGCGACCGGCCCATCCGCGGTCAGTCGCCCTCCATGTCCGGTGAGCTGCCCGGTGTGGTCGTGGGCGGCGCCTCGGTCGCCGTCTACGCGCTGCTCGGGCTCGCTCTCGCGGTCCTGCTCCGGTCGACGGCGGGGGCGATCGTGTCGATCGCGTTTCTGTGGCACATCCTGCCGGTCATCGTCGTGAACGTGCCTGCACCGTGGGACGCACGAATCGGCTCGGTCATGCTGAGCGGGCTGGCGGCCCAGGTGACGGGCGACACGGGCAAGGGCTCCATCTACGGGACGCTGCTGCCACCGGGCGCGGCGCTCGTCATCTTGCTGGCCTACGCGGTTGTGCCTCTCGCCGCAGCCGCGTACACGCTGGGCCGCCGCGACGCGTGAGGTCGCCCCCCGCCACCAGATCCCGCCCGTCCCGCCCGTCCCGCCCGTCCCTCCGCAGCGTGCATGACACTGCGGCGGGACGGCGTGCCGGGATCTGGTGGCAGCGGGAGCACCGGACGCCCGGTCAGCCGGCTCGCAAGAAGGCCGCACGAACCGAGAGGCGATCCTCGAGCAGTCCGATGGCTTCGGGCAGGTCAGGTGCGGCGGCCTGGGCGCGGACCCTCCCGCCGTCGAAGTCCACGATGGCCTGGACCAGAGCGGGACGGGGCAGGGAGGCATCGGCCAGGACGCTGAGGGTCACCCTGATCGAGGTGACCTCGGCGGAGACCTCGGCCAACGCCCCACGGACGGCCCGCCTCGCGGCATCTCTCACGGCCTCGGGGACGTTACCCGAGGTCAGGAACCGGATCTCTGGCAACGCACGGATGGTCGAGTTCATGTTCTCCCCCAGGAGCGCTGTTACGGTCGTCCTCCACCGGCGCCGCAGCGTCACCGCGTGCACGGCGCCTCCTGTTGGAGACGTCCGGCCCGCCCCCGGGTTCACCCCGTCCAGACGAGAGCTTCGTCACTGGCCGCCGCTGTACAGGACGTGATCAGGCGTAATGCGGACGGTAACGCGCTGCTCACCGGGCTGGCGGCCGGGGTAGCTGTCGACGCCCAGGTACTTCTTGGCGAGTGCGTCGATGTCGGCGTCCGCACCTTCGGTGTCCAGACGCGCTGAACCGGAGACGCTCACCCAGTGGAACGGGTCCTCGGGGTTGAGGAGGGAGACCGATACCCGCGCGTCCTGCCGAAGCTGCTTTTCCTTGGCACGTCCGATCGCGGTGTTGAAGTAGACGTCCTCACCGTCCAGGTCGACCCACACGATGGTCCCGTGGAGCGAGCCGTCTGGGCGCACGGTCGTCACCCATGCGGGGATCGGGCGGCGGAGTAGTTCCTTGGCCTCGGCGGAGAGTTCGCTCATGGTGATGTCCTCCTTGGTTCGGGCGGCATGGTGCCTCCGTAACGGAACCAGCCTTCCAGGCCGGCTGTTCCCGCGACTTCGGCGACCTGGCCGAATTACTGTCCGGAGTCGCACCAGGCCATTATCCGGAGCTCGACTTGACACCAAAAACAATAAGGATCTACGGTGGCGCGGCCGGACAATCGCCGCAAAAGAGCCGGAGTCGTCCCGGCACTTCCCGCACCGCCCGCGGCCATCGTGAACGGCAACGGCCACGACCACCGGGTCACCTTTCGATCGGGCACAGGCCACGGTCCGGTCATCGGCCGTACCGCCACAGCCGAAGACTTCCCATATCATGAATACCGCACTCTGGCGAAGACGCTTTATTTCATACTCCACAAAACAGTGAAGCGATCCTCTAGCATGGGGCGGTGCCGTTCCGCCCATGCGCGGGCCCGTCGACTGGCTGGTGACCTCTTGCCCCAGGATGCATCTGCCCCAACACCTCCGGCCGAGGATGAACCGGCCGACGGTCGATTGATCGACATCCCGCGACGCGGCGGCCCCACCGTCCTGCGCATCCTGCTCGGCGCGCAACTGCGCCGGCTGCGGGAGGAGCGCGGGATCTCGACCGAGCAGGCCGGCTACGAGATCCGCGGCTCGCACTCCAAGATCAGCCGGATGGAGCTGGGCCGCGTCGGCTTCAAGGAGCGCGACGTCTCCGACCTCCTCACCCTCTACGGCGTCACCGCCGCCGAGGACCGGGACCCGCTCCTGGAACTCGCCCGCGAGGCCAACACCCCGGGCTGGTGGCACCGCTACGGCGACGTCCTGCCGAGCTGGTTCGAGGTCTACCTCGGCCTCGAAGAGGCCGCTTCACTGCTGCGGACCTACGAGCTCCAGTTCGTGCCCGGCCTCCTACAGACCGAGGACTATGCCCGCGCGGTAGTACGGCTCGGTTTCCCCGACTCCTCCGAGGAGGAGGTCGAACGCCGCGTCGCGCTGCGCAAGAGCCGCCAGGAACGCTTCACGGCGCCGGGCGCGCCCACTCTGTGGGCAGTGGTGGACGAGGCCGTGGTGCGACGCCCCCTCGGCGGACGCGAGGTGATGCGCCATCAGCTCGAGCAGCTCATCTCAATCTCCGAGCTGCCCAACGTGACCTTGCAGATCGTCCGGTTCGGCGCCGGTGGCCACGCCGCCGCCGGCGGCCCCTTCACGATCCTGCGGTTCGCCGAGCCGGGCCTCTCCGACGTCGTCTACCTCGAGCAGCTCACCAGTGCCCTGTACCTCGACAAGCCGACCGACGTCGACATCTACATGCGGGCGATGAACAACCTGTGCATCACCGCCGCCCGCCCCGACGACACCGGCAGCCTCCTCACCGAGGTGCTCCGCGAAATGTGACCCTCACGAGGCGGCCCCGGTTTCGGCCTACCTCTGGGGAGACGGCCCTTCGGCCGAACCGGCGTTCTTCGCTTCGCCGGGGACGCCGGGCGGCAACACCCGCTCGTCGCGGCTGCGGCTGTTCCCGCGGAACTCGGCGATGACGCCGCCGTCCTGGACGCGGCGCACAGTCACGTCGTAGACCCCGCTTCTGCCGTAGCGGGTGCGCTCCACGGCGGTCGCCTCGAGCACGTCGCCGGTACGCGCCGGCGCGACGAACACCACGTCTGCGGCAGCCGCGACCGTGACGGTGTCATGGGTGTTGCACGCATAGGCGAACGCGGTGTCGGCCAGCAGGAACAGATACCCGCCGTGCGCGATGTCGAAGCCGTTCACCATCGTCCCGGTGAGGGTCATGCGCAGACGCGCCCGCCCCGGTGCGATCTCGGCGATCTCGATGCCGAGATGCTGTGCCGCCCTGTCTCTCGCATACAACGTCTCGGCGCATCGCCGCGCCAGTTCCGCCGCGTCGCTCATCCAGCCAGCGTATTGATCTGTTCGGGCTTGGGAAGGTCCTTCATGTACGCAACATCGTCCAGCAGCTTGGGAGAAGGAGAGCCGATGCTGTTCGGCAAGGAGCACGTCAAGCGTTACCAGGAGACCGATGGAGCCGAGGGGCACGACTGGCAGGGCACTGTCACACTCCTGCTCACCACCACCGGACGGCGCAGCGGCGAGCCGCGCACGACGCCTCTGATCTACCAGCAGGACGGTGACGCCTACGTCGTCGTCGCGTCCAAGGGCGGCGACGAGGAGAACCCGCTGTGGTACCTGAACCTTCAGGCGAACCCGGAGGTGCGGGTTCAGGTCCTCGGCGACAGGTTCACCGCCCGCGCCCGTACCGCGACCGTGGAGGAGAAGCCGGCACTCTGGAAAAAGATGGCGGCGATCTGGCCGTCCTATGACGAGTACCAGCAGAAGACCGGCCGGGACATCCCTGTGGTCGTCCTCGAGCGTGTCTGATTGCGTCCCGACCGGTGTCCGGCCGTCGGGGCGCCGGCCGGGCGGCCGGCCCGGCGCGCCGCACGGTTCCCTTTCGCCGCGGACGCCGGGCCGTGTAGCGTCCGTTGGGAACATCCGTTCGACCTGCCGTCCATCTGAGGCCGCCGAGGTGCCAAGGTGCCCATGTCACGAAATGCTCGCGACACTGCTCCTTGCCCGCCGCGAGTGCTACGACGCTGGGGCGTGGAGGACGGCAGCGCGGTCGAACCCGTGGGGGTGCCTGCCGGTTCCGCTCGCCGCTGCTGGCGGGCCGACACCTCCGAGGGACCGTTCTTCCTCAAGGAGTACGAGAGCCTCGACAGGCGGCGGGTCCTGTTCCAGCACACCGTGACGTCGGCGCTCGACGCAGCGGGGTTGCCGGTGCTCGCACCGGTCCCGGCTCGTGGAGGACGCACCCTGGTCACCTCGGGCGGACGCGGGTACGTGCTGTACCCATGGGTCGCCGGGAGGCGACGAGGCGGGCTCGAGCTGACGTTCGGCCAGTGCGAGGGGCTCGGTGAGCTGCTCGGCCGCCTGCACGCGGAGATGGACCGTCTCACCGATCCAGTCCAGCAGAGCATGCTGGTTCCCACGCCGCGCGCCGCGGAGGCGGTCGCCGTCATCGACCGCATGCTGGAGGCGCTTCCCGCAGACGGGAACGACTTCGCCGCGCTGTCCGGCCGGCGTCTGCGGGAACGCCACTCGCTGCTGACCGGATTCGCCGACCATCAGCCTCCTGAGATGGAGGTGAGCACGGTCGGTCACCTGCACGGTTCGTTCCACGCCGGGCACCTGCGCTACGGCGGATCGGGGAACGTCACCGCCGTCCTCGGGTGGGACGGGCTGACGACCGGGCCGGTCGCCGGTGAGCTGATCCGGGCCGCGGCCCGGCTGTTCGCCTGCGAGGACGAGCGGGGCTTGGACCTCGACCGGGTCCAGGCGTTCGTGCGCGGACACCGCGCCGCCTTCCCGCTCGACGCCGGCCAGATCCAGTCGGCCGTGCACCGTGAATGGTGGGAGCGGCTCTGCGACGTCACGCCGTTGCGGCACCGCTATCTCGGCGAGGAAGAGCCGGGCAAGCGCGGTTCGCAGGGCGCGGCGGCGCTCGTGGCGTGGTGGTCGTCGCAACTGGAGCGCACCCTCGACGTCTTCGCCGCCCCGTACATCGACCGGACCACGTACTCCGCGGGCCCGCCCGGCGGCAGCCCGGCGTTCGGCTGACCTGGCCATTCCCACCTAAATTTGGAGATAGCACCCTCTTGTGCACTCTAACTTGACCGGACATTACAGATTGGCTAGCGTCCTCCCATGGCGCGTACAAGGGAGTTCGACACCGGTGCCGCGGTCGCCGCGGCGATGGACGTCTTCTGGGATCGAGGCTATGAGGCGACCTCGATCCAGGACCTGGTGGAGGCCACGGGCGTCGGCCGCGGCTCGCTGTACGCGGCGTTCGGCAGCAAGGACGGGCTGTACGAGGCCGCACTGCGGCACTACGCCGCGCACTCCACGGGACGGATGGCCGAGCGGCTCGGCCGCGAGGCCCCGGTCCGCACCGTGCTGCGCGATCTGCTGTACAGCGTGGTGGAGGACATCGTCGCCGATCCTGGGAGGCGCGGCTGCCTGATGACCAACACGGCGGTGGAGCGACTGCCCCGCGATCCGACTGCGGGTGCGATCGTCGGTGCCGCGTTCGACCGGGCCGCCGAGTCGGTAACGGCCGCCCTGCGGCGCGGCCGGGCCGCCGGCGAACTGCCGCCGGACACCGACCTGACCGCCCTGGCCGATCTGTTCACCACGGTCATCCAGGGACTGCGCGTGCAGGGCAAGACCGGCGCCGACCGGCGCCGGCTGATCACGGTGGTCGACGCGGCGCTGAAGGCCCTGCCCGGTCCGGGGTAGGCGCCCCCGGGGGGCTGGTCGGGCACGCCCCGCCAAGCCGTCCGGGCACCCCTATCTTTAACGCACAGTCAAGAAAGCGGGGGTTTCGATCATGACTGCTGCCGCCTTGCCGGGCACCGGGATCATGGGCGCCGCGATGGCCCGCAACCTGCTCAAGGACGGCCTGCGCGTGACGGTCTGGAACCGCACCAGATCCCGGGCCGAACCACTCGCGGCCGGTCACGGCCGAGGTGCTGGCGCTGGCACTGGCCTCGACTTCCCTCCCTGACCCGCCCGGGCCGTCCTGAGGCGACCGCCTGGACCCGCGGCCCAGGCCCGTCGGCTCAGGCCGACGGCAGGTGGGCGCTGCTGCCGGCGATGACGAGGAAGCCCTCGGGACCGCCAGGGCGGAGCTCGACGATCGCTCCGTTCGGGACCGCGCACGTGTCGAGGAAGTGGCGGAACTCCGCCATGGCGGCCGAATCCGGGGTGGTGACACCGGTCAGTAGCGACCACATCAAGGCGCGCATGAAGAGCCCATGGGTGAACACCGCCACCAGGCCGCCCCTTCTCTTGGCGAGACGCTCCCGGAAGACGCGAGTGCGGACGACCAGGTCCTGGAACGACTCCCCGTCCCCGCCATTGACATAGGCGGGGTCGGCACGCTCCCAGTAGGCGTCGGCGAACGGGCGGCGCCCCTCGTTCGTCGTCTGCGGGCCGTGCAGGGCGCCCAGGTAGGTGAACTCCTGAACGGGCCACTCTTCGTACGGCACCGCGGGGAATCGATCGATCGTCGGGCGGGCGGTCTCCCGGGCGCGGACGAACGTCGAGCTCACAATGAGGGCGGGCGCCTCAGGAAACGCGGCCGCGACGCTCTCGGCCTGAGCGCGGCCGACCTCGGTCAAGGGCGCTACTCCTGGCCCGTTGGTGGGCAGGCCGGCGTTGGACTCGCTCTGCCCGTGCCGGATCAACCACACCCGAGGTCCCGCAACGTCGATCATGGGGCAAGGCTGGCATGCAGGCCCGGCTCCCGAAAGGTCACCACCCCCGCAACGCGACCGGAACAGCAACCGACAGAGCGCGCACGGCACACGGCGGACGGCGGACGGCACACGGCGGACGGCGCAGGGCGAACGCGGTGGCGGGGTAGGGAGTGGGCATGGAGGTATTGAGCAGTCGAATCCTGCTGCGTCCGTCCGATCCGGCGGAGTGCAGACGGTTCTACCGGGATGTGCTGGGGCTCGCGGTGTACCGGGAGTTCGGGCCGCCGGAGGCGCCGGGCGTGGTGTTCTTTCTCGGGGCGGGGTTCCTGGAGGTGTCCGGGGATGGCTCCAGCGGGGCCGGCGGCATGGACGGCGCGCCGATGATCTGGCTCCAGGTCCGCGACGTGCGCGCCGAGCACGCACGGCTCGCCGCGGCCGGGGCCCGGGTGACGCGGGAGCCGCGCGCGGAGCCGTGGGGCCTGGTCGAGATGTGGATCGAGGACCCCGACGGCGTCAAGATCGTTATGGTGGAGGTGCCCGCGGACCATCCGCTGCGCCGCGATCCCCGGTCGTGAGGAGCCGCTCCGATGCCACGTCCAGGCCCCAGGGCCACGACCGACAACTACTGGAACCACAACACGCATTTTCACGACGTCGTGCTCCGCTCGGTGCCGCGCGGCTGCGGCGAGGCCTTGGACGTGGGCTGCGGCGACGGGCTGCTGGCGCGACGGCTGGCCTCTCGCGCCGCGCACGTCACCGGCATCGACCGGTCGCCGGAGATGATCGAGCGGGCCCGGACGCTGAGCGCGAAGCACGGCAACGTCGAGTTCATGGAGGCGGACGCGCTGGCCTGCGACCTGCCCGCCGAGGGCCACGACTTCGTGTGCAGCGTCACCGCGATCCACCACATGGACTTCACCGCGGCGCTGACCGCCATGCGGGAGACGCTGCGTCCGGGCGGGAGCCTGGTCGTCATCAGCCTCGCCAACAGCGGGACTCTGGGCGACCGGGTGTACAGCCTCACCTGCATCCCGGTGCACCACTACCACCGGTTCCGCAACCGGAGGCGCGCGGGCGATCCGGGGGCGCCGATCGCCTGGCCGGACATGACCTGGAGCGAGGTGCGCGAAGAGGCGGCCCGGCTGTTGCCGGGCGCGCGTTTCCGGCGGCACCGGCTGTGGCGCTATTCCATCGTGTGGCGCAAACCGCGCTGATTCGCTCACCCCCACGAAAACTGGAAAAGACTGGAATTGTCTGGAAGCTGCGATACGCTCCTCCGCATGTCGACGGCCCCCGATGTGCTGGAAGCACGCATCACCGAGTTGCGCGCGGCGGTGCGGCGGGCGGTGTCCGGCGGCGACCGGCGGGCGGCGCGCGAACTGCGCGCCGAACTGCGCCAGGCCGAGAGCGATTGGGACGACGCCGTGCTCGGCGAAGGCGCGGGAGGACTCTCCGGCGCCGACGCCCTGGAGGCGGGCCCCGAAGAGGCCGTCCATGTCCGGGACACCGGTTCCTCCGGTCTCGGCCGCGGCGAGGCCGCTCGACCGTCCGGGGCGGGCTCGGCGGAGTTGAGCGTCGTCGGCGACACGCGGGCGTCCGGGAGTTCGCGGCGGGGGATGCTCCCCGTCCGCGAGCAGGTCCACCAGGCGCTGACGCTGCTCGGCGCGCCCGCCGCGCCCAAGCTGATCGGGTCGGTGTACTCGGCGTTCTTTCCCGGCGAGGTCGCCGGGACCCGGCTCACGAGCCTGCGCCGCGACGAGGAGCGCTCGTTCCGGACCGCCCCGTACGCCCGGCCCTACTACCTGTGCGCCGCGCTGACCGCCGACCTGCTCGCCCCGGCGCGCGGCATGCTCACCGTGAGCACGTGGCCGCTGGAGCAGCGGATCGCCGGGCCGCTCAGCCCGCGCACCGACTTCCTCACCGCCGCGATCCGCGTCGCCGAGCACGCGGGACGGGGCGGGGCGCGGCCCGCCGCGAGCGTGCAGCGGTTGCTGTGGCGCTTCGCGTCCAACATTCCCGGTGCGGCCACCGGTACGGTCGGTACAGTCGATCCGGCCGACCTCATGGAGGCCGCGCGGGCCGAGCTGGACGTGCATCGGGAGGCCGATGCGCGGCAGCGCGCGCGGGCCGCCGAACGGGCCCGCGCCCAGCTCGACGACGCCGAGCGTTTGTTCGGCAGCCGGCTGCGGGCGATGCGGCGGGCCGCCGGGGACGGCCGGGCCGGTGGCCCGGGACCGGCCCCGGGGGGACCGACCGCCTCGGTGCGCAGCGCCACCCACGGAGAAGACGAGCGATGACCGACACCGCACCGGACCTGGACCGGCTGCGCGGGGGCACTCCCCCGCGCAATCACGACGCCCGCACGATCGCCGCGCTGACCTCCAATCCCGGCTGCGCCAGACGCGGGGTGATGGACGCCGCCGGGGTCGACAAGGACAGCGTCGCCCGGCATCTCGGCTTCGCGTCGCCGTTCGGCCAGTCCCAGTTCGCGATCACGCGCGGGAACGTGTTCGAGGCCCAGGTGAAGGCCGAGGGCTGCGCCGAGCTGATCACCCTGCTGCGCGACCGGCTCGGGCTGGCCGTGCCCGAGGTCGCCTACGACGACCTGGAGGTGGTCGCGGGCAACGAGGGCCGGGAGCTGCGGCACGCCCGGACCCGGCGGCTGATCGCGCGGGCGCTGGAGTCCGGCGAGGGCACCCTGTTCGACCATCCGCTGCTGCGGCTCGACATCGCCGGGCAGGCCGCCTACCTGGAGCCGGACGTCATCGCGTTCCAGTTCGAGGGCCGCTTCCACATCATCGAGATCAAGTCGTTCGCGGTCATCGACGGGCAGGCCGAACCCGAGCAGGTCGCCGCCGCCGCACGGCAGTCCGCGGTGTACGTGCTGGCGCTGCGCCGGCTGATGGGCGAGCTCGGGCACGACCCCGGCCGGGTCTCGCACGAGGTGTTCCTGGTCTGCCCGGAGAACTTCTCCAACCGGCCGACCGCGACGCCGCTGGACGTGCGCCCCCAGCTCGCCGTGCTGGAGCGGCAGCTCGCGCGCCTCACCCGCATCGACACCATCCTCGACGCGCTGCCCGACGATCTGAGCTTCGAGCCGGGCGAGGACCTCGCCGAGGCGGTGCGGGCGGTCGACGCCCGGTACGCGCCCGACTGCATGGCGAGCTGCGAGATGGCGTTCTACTGCCGGGACGAGGCGCGGGCGTGCGGCGCGACCGGCGCGCTAGGCCGTTCGGTCCGCGACGACCTCGGCGGCGTCGACTCCGTCGGCACCGCGCTCGCCCTCGCTGACGGTTCCCTGGACCCGTCCGCCGACCTGGCCGAGACCGCGGCGCAGCTCCGCACCGCCGCCCGCCTCCGCAGCGAGGCACTGGACGGTGCGGCATGAGGCCCCCCGCCCCGCCGCGGCCGATGGGCGCGGCGCACCGGAAGCGTCCGGTGAATCCGGTAGGCGCGGGATGGACGAGACGTCCGGGGTGCCCGGCCCACCGGGCGTCCGCGGCGGGTGTGAGGTGTTCGGTCCGTTCGCCGCTGCCGGGATGTGCGGGCCGGATGGCGGGGCCGCCTCCGTCGAGGTGCACGGCGGGTGCGGGCGGGGTGTGCGTGGGGCGTTCGGGCTGGTCCTCGGGTTCGCGGATGCGGCGAGGGCGGTCGGCGCGGTTGTCCCGGGTATGAGCGCGCTCACCTCGCTGGCCCAGCTCGAGGCGGTGGCCTCGGGTGTGGCGCAGCCGCTGGCGACCGTCCGGCACTGCCATATGGCGGAGGCACCGCTCGTCCTCATCCCGTTGAAGCTCGCGGGCGAGGCGGCGGCGCCGCTGGCGGTCATGCTGGGGGCCGGGCCGGACGATCCGACGATGCTGATGGTGCCGCAGCCGCGCAACCGTGATCTGCGGTTCGCGTTCGCCGCCGACCTCGCCAAGCTGGTCCTCAACCACATCGAGACGAGCCGCGGCGCGGTCGAGGAGCTGCCGCCGGGCAAGGACGGCGACGACCGGATCCGCTACGGCGACGCCCCGCAGATCCTGGTGCCCAACCGGGGCGGCATCGGATTCCTGCGGATGCTGGGCCGGTCCACCCGGTTCCGCAGCACCGAGGGCCCGTACGCGGTGGAGCCGTCGGTGCCGGTGCTCGGCCGCTGGCTGACCTGGTTCGCCGACCGGTACGACCGGCCAGGCTCCTCGCTGCTGCTGGCGGCGACCGAGACGCTGCGGATGCACTGGGCCACCGGGCAGAGCTCGCTGGAGGACGGCAATCTGGCGGCGCTGCTCGGCTGGATCGACCCGCCGGACGGGCTGGACGGCCCGGCCGCGGCGGCGCTGGCCGAGGATCCGGTGTCCTGCCCGCCCGCGGGCCCGTCCACCGATCCGACATTCGACAACGAGGTGCTCGCACCCGCGATCGCGGCCTACCACGCGTCCGGCGGCGACCACCGGGCCGAGGAGCGGCTCCGCACCGTGCTCGCCGGGCAACTCGCCCCCACGTGGGACGTGATGTGGCGGGCGGCCGCGCTGCTGCGGGAGCTGCCGGAGGGCGCGAGCGTGCCGGGCCGCTGGGAACGCGACCGCGACGCGTTCACCTACTACCACCAGACATTCGGCGAGGCGTATCCGCAGGCACGCCGCGACTCGCCGGTGCGGGCGGCCAAGCGCCTGCACGACCTGGAGCGGGCTCAGGACGCCTACGACGCGCAGCGCGCGTTCGACGATCCGCTGGTCATGGCCGAGCACCGGCTGTCGGGGCAGGCGTTCGGCGGGGTGGTGACCGAGTGCGATCCGACCCGGCTGGACGAGACGGGCAAGCGCCCGAAGCTCCGCCCGTACCTGCGGATCGGCACCGAGGACCCGGTCCGGCTGGACGTGGGCACGACCGTCTGCAACGCCGCGCGGCCGTCCCTCAAGGGCAAGGTCGTGGAGTTCGGCGTCGGCGGGGTGCTGCTGGAGCTGACGGGCGGCATGGGGCGCAAGCTGTCCCCCGAGCCGGGTAGCGTCCCGGGGGTCGGCGACCGGGTGTGCTTCACCTCGCTGACCGACGGTTCGTACGGCGCAACCCGATTCCCCGAGCGCGAGGACACCCCGTGGACGCACGGCGGACCGCCCGAGGAGTACGTGCCGACCGACGAGGACGCCGAAGAGGAATGGTCATGACCGAGCATGCGGGTGGGGCGGGGCGGCTGTTCACGGTGCCGGACGGCGGCGTCGACCCGTCGGTGGCCGCGACCAAGGTCGTCGAGGAGGTACTGGCCGACCTGGCGGGCCGGCACCGCGGGGTGGTGGTCGACTCCCCGCCCGGCGCGGGCAAGTCCACACTGGTGGTCCGGGCGGCCGGGCACCTGGCCGCCGCGGGCGAGCGGCTGATGATCGTCGCGCAGACCAACGAGCAGGTCGACGACCTCATCGAGCGGATCTCCGACAAGCATCCCGAGCTGACCCTGGGCCGGCTGTCGGCGTCCAACTACATCCCGTCCGACCGGGTCCTGGCGGTCCCGAAGGTGCGGGTCGCGACCAAGGCCGACGACCTGGCCGAGCACGCGGTGGTGATCGCGACGGCTGCCAAGTGGGCCACGCTGTCGGACGGCTCGTGGGCGTGGGCGATCGTCGACGAGGCGTACCAGATGCGCTCGGACATGCTGCTGCGCATCGCGGGCCGGTTCGAGCGGGCGCTGTTCGTGGGCGACCCGGGCCAGCTCGACCCGTTCTCCACCGTCGAGGTCGAACGCTGGGCGGGCCTGTCGTGGGATCCGATGCGCAGCGCCGTGTCGGTCCTGCTCGCGCACAACCCGGACCTGCCCGTCCACCGGCTGCCGGTGTCGTGGCGGCTGCCCGCGTCCGCGGCGCCGGTGGTGTCGCGGGCGTTCTACCCGTTCACCGGGTTCAGGGCCGGCACCGGGCCGGACGACCGGCGCCTGGAGTACGGGGCGCGCGGCATGGGCACCACCTACGACCGGGCGCTCGACGAGGCCGCCGCGTCCGGGTGGGCGCTGTTCGAGCTGCCCGCGCGGCACACGCTGCGCACCGACGCGGAGGCGGTGCGCGCCACCGCGACGCTCGCGGTGCGGCTGCTCCAGCGGGGCCCGGTCGCGCACAGCGAGCAGGGGTCCCATCCGGTCGGCGCCGACCGGATCGCGATCGGCGCGGCGCACCGCGACCAGGTGGCCGCGATCCGCGCCGCGCTCGGGTCCCTCGGCGAGGGCATCACGGTCGACACCGCCAACCGGCTCCAGGGCCGCGAGTACGACGTGACGGTGGTGCTGCATCCGCTGTCCGGCCGCCGCGACGCCACGGCCTTCCATCTGGAGTCGGGACGGCTCTGCGTGCTGGCCTCACGGCACCGGCACGCCTGCATCGTGGTGGCGCGGGCGGGGATCCCCGAGCTGCTCGACGCGCATCCGTCCACCGAGGGGGTGCACCTCGGCGTCCCGGTGAAGTTCCCCGACGGCTGGGAGGCCAACCAGTCCGTCCTCGCCCACCTGGCCCGGCACCGCGTGCCCGCAGACGTCCCCTGAGCACCACCGGGCCGGACCGCGGGCGTCCGGGGCGGCGGCGTCCGGGCGGAGGACGCGATCGGGGCGCTGGCCCGTGCCGGTCAGCGGGCGTGACCCGCGGTGGCCGCCCAGCGGCCATGGGCGCGGCTGATCGCGATCGGGTGGTCGAAGCAGGCGCTGACCAGCTCGGTGGTGACGACCTCGTCCGCCGGGCCCGCCGCGAGGACCCGGCCCTCGCGCAGCAGCAGCGCGTGGCTGGTGCTGGTGGGCAGCTCCTCCAGATGGTGGGTGACCAGCACGGTGGTCAGGCCCGGCCGGTTCTCGCGGAGCTCGTCGAGGGCCGCCAGCAGCCGTTCCCGCGCGGCGACGTCCAGGCCGGTGGCGGGCTCGTCGAGGAGGAGCAGCCGCGGGTCGGCCATCAGCGCCCGCGCGATCAGCGCCCGGCCCCGCTCCCCCTGCGACAGGTGGGGCCAGCGGGAGTCGGCGCGCGGGGCGAGGCCCATCAGCTCGATGAGCTCGGCGGCGCGGCGCAGCTCGTCCTCGCCGGGCGTCCAGCGCGGGACCAGCTCGATGGTGCCGGTCAGGCCGGTGAGGACGATCTCGCGGACGGTGCGCGCCGACTCCAGCGGGTGCCGCGGGTTGACCTGGCCGATCAGCGGGCGCAGGGCGTGCACGTCGACGCGGCCGAGCCGGTGCCCGAGGATCTCCGCCGTGCCGCGGGTCGGATGGGTGTAGGCGCCGAGGATGCCGAGCAGCGTGCTCTTGCCCGCGCCGTTCGGGCCGAGCAGGGCCCAGTGCTCGCCGGTCAGCACCGTGAGGCAGACCTGGTCGAGCAGCAGGCGCCGCTCCCGGACGAGATCGATCTTGTCGGCGGTCAGGACGATGTCGGTCCGGATCGGGGCGTGGGACAACGGGACCTCCCGGTCGGGCTGGCTCAGGGGCGCGGGCGCGCGAGGCACGCGGCGGTGCGGTGCGGCACGGGGAGGCGCGGGCCGCCGGGATCGCCGGGAGCGCGGGCGCCAAAGAAGATCTTCACACTATCCGACACCGCGCCACGCCGGGCCACCAGGGCGAAAGCCCGGACGGTGCGGACGCCCGGGCCGCCCCGGCGATCGTTGATCATGTTGTTCGGGGCACCCGGTTCGCTCGAGCCGCCCGGCCGGATACTGTGAGAACCGGTGCCTCGGCGATCAGGAGGGGGACATGGAGGACATCGGCCTCATGTGCGCCCGCTGCGGCGGCGAGGTGCACGACGTGACGCACAACCGCGAGGGATCGCTCGACGGCGTCGGATACCGGCACAACCGGCGGGTGGAGCCGTGGGACCACGAGCTGGAGCTCGCCGTGGGCGAGGCGGCCCCGCACCCCCAGGACTGCGACTTCTGCGGCGCCGGTGGCCCGAGCTGGCTTTACTACCCGACGCTCGATCCCGAGGACACCGACATGTTCGAGGTCGAGCTCGACACCACGCACCTGTCCGACGACGACACCGCGGTCGCGGTGCTCAACATGCTGTACCCGTGGTACGCCTGCGACACCTGCTCGGTGCTGGTCGCCGACCGCAACGTCGACCGCCTCATCGCCCGCGCGCTGGAGCTCACCCCGGTCCGGGAGGACGGTCCCGTCGACGAGGAGACGGTGCGCGCGCGGCTCAGGGGATCGCTGTCGGTCTTCTTCACCACCCGGCCCGGACGCCCGCAGCCGTCCCGCGCCGTCTGAACGCGGGCTGAACCCGGTCTGCGGACTGTCCGAGGACGTCATTATGATCGGTCCCGTTTTGGTGCGCGAGAAGAGTGACCACGGGGATGCAAGTGATCATAGACAAGCGGTTCCACGGGCCCGACGGTTCGGGCAATGGCGGTTACGTGGCGGGGCTCCTGGCGGGGCACGTGGCCTCCGACACGGTGACGGTGGCGCTGCGGCAGCCTCCGCCGCTCGACACCGAGCTGCGGGTCTCCGACGATGACGAGCGGGGACGCAGCGTCCGGTTGTGGGAGGGCGATCGGCTGATCGCCGAAGGGCTCGCGGCGGCGATCGTGGTGCCGCCGGTGCCGGCGGTGCCCTACGCCGAGGCGCTGCGGGCCGCGGAGGGGTACCTCGGCCGCGGGGACGACCACCCGTTCCCGGGCTGCTTCGTGTGCGGCCCGGCGCGGGAGCCGGGCGACGGGATGCGGCTGGCACCCGGCCCGGTCGGCGAGGGCACGGTCGCCGCGGCGTGGACGCCGCGCGAGGCGCCCGGCCGCGAGCTGCTCTGGGCGGCGATGGACTGTCCGGGCGCCTGGTCGTTCGACCCGGTGGACCGCCCGGCCGTCCTCGGCACGATGACCGGGCAGGTCGTCGACCTGCCCGAGGCCGGGGAGGAGTGCGTGGTCATGGGCCTGGCCCGCAGCCGCGAGGGCCGCAAGCTGCACACCGCGACCGCGCTGTACGGGGCGGACGGGCGGCTGCTCGGCCGGGCCGAGCAGATCTGGATCGAGGTCGACAGGGAGCGGTTCGGGCGGTGACCCTGCGGCCCGCTCCGCACCGCTCCCGTCCGGCCGGGCGGGGGCCCGGCCTCAGTGGCCGGTGAAGAGCGGGTCCTCGCGGTCGTTGCCGTTGACCGGCCGCCCGTTGGCGGGCGGCGGGTTCCCGCCCTGCATGGGGTTGCCGCCGCCGGCGTGCGGGGGGCCGACGAGGGGCGGGCGGCCCGGCATGGGCGTTCCTCCGGTCTGCGCCGGCCCCGTGCTCGGGATGGGCCCGGTGCCGTTCGGGACGCCGCCGGGGCCGCTCTGCCCGTTCGGGCCGTTCGGGCCGCCGATCGGGGGCGGGCCCTGCGGGACGCCCGGGTTCTGCTGCTGGGCGCCGGCGCCCGGCATCCGCCCGCCGGGCGGGATGTTGGACGACAGCGTGTTGTGCGTGAAGTGGTCGATCTGCCGGCGGGCGCGGTCGGCCTCGGCGCGGGCGGCGTCGCGCTCGTCGGCGAGCGCGGTCAGCGCGGCCTGCTGCTCGGCGACCGACTGGGAGAGCTGGCGGAGCTGGACGGACTGGTCGTTGATCTTGGTGGCCATCTCCTCCCGCTCCGCGACGGCCTGCTGCGCCTGCGCCTGGGCGGCGTCGCGCTCCTTGGCGGCCTCGTCGGCGCGGGCGATGGCGCGCACCACCTCGGCCTCGGCCTCCGACTGCGAGCGCAGCGCGGTGGTCCGCTCGGCCTCGGCCTTGCTGGCGGCCTGCATGGCCCGCTGCCGCTGTGCCTCGGTGTCGCGCATCGCGTTGCGGAGGTCCTCGGCGCCCTGCTTGGCCACCGCGGACTCGACCCGCTGCGACTCGACCGCGCCCTCGCTCTCGGCGAGCTTGGAGTGCAGGGTGACCAGCTCGGCCCGCGCCGTCTCCAGGGCGGCGAGCAGCTCGGTCTCGCGGGCGGCGATGCGGTCGCGCTCGCTCTCGGCGGCGAGCTTGGCGGTGACCGACTGCTGCGCGATCTGGTGCGCCTCTTCCCACGCCTGCTGCGCGGCGTCGCGCTTGGCGGTGGCGAGCTTGGTCTCCTCGCGGGCGCCGGCGGCGTCCTTCTCGGCGGCGCCGGCGCGCTGGCGGGACGAGGCGGCCTCCTGCCACGCCTCCTCGGCCTTGCGCTGCGAGGCGTCCCGCTCGGTCTGCGCGATGGCGAGCTCGCGGGCGGCCTCGGCCCGGACCTCCGAGACGCGCCGCTCGACGCCGGCGACGCTCAGCTCGGAGGTCAGCGAGTCGGCGAGCACGTCGGCGGCCTTCTCCAGGCGCTCGACCATCTCCCAGGTCGAGGCCACCTGCCCGGTCAGCCCCGGCGCGTCCCGGCCGCGCTCGCGGCGGTCGCGGGCCTCGCGGGCGCAGGCGCCGTCGTTGTCCTGGCAGTAGCGGACGGCACGGACGGTCCCCATGGGCTGCGGCACGGGACGCCCGCAGTTGGCGCAGGGCCACACGGTGACCGGCTCGCCCAGGCGGGCGATGACCGTCTCAGCGGGACGAGGTCCGACACCCGCCGCGTTCCCCTGGATCCCGGTGCCGGTGCCGTACCCGTGCTGGCCGGCCGGTTGCGCGCCGCTCTCTCCCCCCACGGGGCCGCTGGACGATGCGGACGCTCCGCCGTTCGGCTTCGGCCCCTCGGAGACCGCGGCTTCGGCGGTTACGGCCTTCTCCCTGTGACCGCTATTGTCGCGCTCATCGCTATTAGGCATGGAATGCACCCTACGGTGTCACCCCGGTGACCGCAGAGTCTTGGGGGCTTCCCGTGAGCCACCGCACTCGGCCCGTCAGCTCTCGGCGTATTCCTCCCGGAGCGCATCGCGGTGCTCGCGCCAGCGGTCCAGCATGCCGTTGATCTCCTTCTGCATGAAGGCGAAGAATTCGGCGGACTCGGCCAGCCTGCGCCCCGCGGGGCTCTCGCGCCCGACCACCTGAGCCAGCTCGCCCAGGCTGTCCTCGAACATCGTCAGGGCCCGGTCGCGCCCGAGGATCGCGTCCTGCCAGACGTCGTCCCGCACGCGGAAGATGTCGCGGCGCGAGCCCGGCTCACGTTCGCGCAGGGCCATGTGAATCTGGGTGAGATGCCGTACCGCCCCGGAGACCGCGGCCGGGCTGACCCGGAGCAGCTCCGCGAGCTCGGCGGCGGTGAGCGTGCCGGAGTCGGTGGCCATCAGGGCGGCGAAGACCCGCGCGGGCATGCGCTGCCAGCCGGCGTCGGCCATCTGCGCCGCGAACCGCTCGATGTACATCCGGACGGCCTCCGCCTCCTCGGCAGGCGGCGACGAGGTCGGCGGGCCGGTCTCTTCCACAACAGCTCCCCAGGTCAGCTCGGTCGGACCAGTGTATCTGACCTTCATCTGTTTTATAGACTTCACAATTTCCTGAAAGAAGTGTAGTTTCAACACCCATGAACACCGCTCTGTCAGTGTCCGGGCTCGTCAAGACGTTCGGCCGGACACGCGCGCTCGATGGACTGGACCTCACCGTCAGCACCGGGGAGGTGCACGGCTTCCTCGGCCCGAACGGCGCCGGCAAGTCCACCACCATCCGCGTCCTGCTCGGCCTGATGCGCGCTGACGGCGGCACCGCCGAGCTCCTCGGCGGCGACCCCTGGCGGGACGCCACCGCCCTGCACCGGCGCCTCGCCTACGTCCCCGGCGACGTGACGCTCTGGCCCTCGCTGTCCGGCGGGGAGGTGATCGACCTCCTCGGCCGGCTGCGCGGCGGCCTCGACGCGCGGCGCCGCGCCGAGCTCCTCGACCGGTTCGAACTCGATCCGAAGAAGAAGGGCCGCGCCTACTCCAAGGGCAACCGGCAGAAGGTCGCCCTCGTCGCCGCGCTCGCCTCCGACGCCGAGCTGCTCATCCTGGACGAGCCGACCTCCGGCCTGGACCCGCTCATGGAGGAGGTGTTCCAGGACTGCGTGAAGGAGGAGCGGCGGGGCGGGCGCACCGTGCTGCTGTCCAGCCACATCCTCAGCGAGGTCGAGTCGCTCTGCGACCGGGTCACCATCATCCGCAAGGGCCGCACCGTCGAGACCGGGACGCTGACCGAGCTGCGGCATCTGACCCGCACCTCGATCCACGCCGAGCTGGCCGGACCGCCCAACGGGATCACCGCCCTGCCCGGCGTGCACGACGTCCAGGTCGACGGCAACACCGTCAGGCTGGAGGTCGACACCCCGCAGCTCGACGCGGTGCTGCGGCAGCTCACCCAGGTCGGCGTGCGGGGCCTGGTCAGCCAGCCGCCCACCCTGGAGGAGCTGTTCCTGCGGCACTACGAGGAGGAGCTCACCGAGCTGGAGGGGACGCCCCGATGAGCACCCTCGCCGCCCCCCGGCCGATGAGCTCCCTCACCGGGACCCGGTCACTGCTGCGGCTCGGGCTGCGCCGCGACCGGATCATGATCCCGGTGTGGATCCTGGCGCTGCTGAGCTCCCTGTTCAGCACCCTGGGCGGATACCGGGGGCTGTACAAGACCGCCGCCGAGCGGCAGCACTTCGCCGACGGGGCCAACGGCAACTCCTCGACGCTGGCGTTCTACGGCCCACTCCACGACCCCTCCCTCGGCGGCATGACCGCCTGGCGGATGGGCGCCCTCGGCGCCGCGTTCGTCGGCGTCATGAGCGTGCTGCTGGTGATCCGGCACACCCGCGCCGAAGAGGAGGAGGGCCGCCTGGAGCTGGTCGGCGCCGGCGTGGTCGGCCGGCGGGCGGCGCTCACCGCGGCGCTGCTGGTGGCGGTGCTGGCCGCCCTGGCGCTCGGCGTGCTCGTCATGCTCGGGCTGGCCTCCGAGGGCGTCGCCGGCGCGGTCAGCACCGGCGTCGGCTGGGCCGCCGCCGGGATCCTGTTCGCCGCGGTCGGCGCGGTCGCCGCCCAGGTGACCGAGAACGCCCGCGCCGCCCGCGGCATCGGCGTCGGCGTGATCGCCGCCGCGTACCTGCTGCGCGCGGCCGGCGACGCGACGGAGGGCGCCGGCTGGCTGACCTGGCTGTCGCCCATCGGCTGGATCGAGCAGATCCGCCCGTACGGCGGCGACCGGCTCTGGGCGGCGCTGCTGCCGCTCGCCGCGGCGGCGCTGCTCATCGCCGCGGCGTACGCGCTGATCGAGCATCGCGACCTCGGCGCCGGGCTGCTGGCGCCCCGGCCCGGACCGGCGGAGGCGGCGCCCGGCCTGCGCAGCCCGCTCGCGCTGGCCTGGCGGCTCCAGTCCGGGTCGCTGTACGGCTGGGCCTGCGGCTTCCTGGTCTACGGCCTGGTCGTCGGCGGCATCGCCAAGGGGATCGGCGACCTGGTCGGCGGCAACTCCGGCACCAACGACCTCATCACCAAGATGGGCGGCCAGTCCGGACTGGTGGACGCGTTCCTGGTCACCTGCATCGGGCTGATGTCCGCGATGGCCTCGCTGTACGGGGTGCAGGCCGCGCTCCGGCTGCGCACCGAGGAGGGCCTCCAGCGGGTCGAGCCGCTCCTCGCCACCGCGGTCGGGCGGGTCCGCTGGGTCGCCGGGCACCTGCTGATCGCGCTGGCCGGCACGGTGGTGATGCTGCTGGTGTCCGGGCTGTCGATCGGCCTCACCTACGGGGCGTCCGTGGGCGACCTCGGCGGCAAGGTACCCGAGCTCCTCGGCGCCGTGCTCGTGCAGACGCCCGCCGCGTGGGTCGCCGTCGGCATCGGCATCGCGCTGTTCGGGCTGGCGCCGCGGTTCTCGCCGGCCGCCTGGGCCGTGGTGGCGGGCTTCCTGCTGCTGGGCCAGCTCGGTCCGGTGCTCGACCTCGGCCAGGCGGTGATGGACCTGTCGCCGTTCACCCACGTGCCGAAGCTCCCCGGCGGGACGATGGACGCCACCCCGCTGATCGTGCTGACCGCGATCGTGGCCGCGCTCATCGCGGCGGGCCTCTACGGCATCCGCCGCCGCGACATCGCCACCTGACCCGGGACGTCCCCGCTCAGACACGGGGTCCGAGCGGGGTCGTCCCCCTTCAGCACCCCGTCCGGCGGGCGCCAACCGGCCGCCCAGGCGCCCGCCGGACGGGGGTCGTCGCAGCCCGAGGCCAGGGGCGGCCGGGTCAGGGGCGGCCGGGTCAGGAGCGGAAGCGGTCGGTGGCCTCGATGAGGTGGTGCAGGGTGCCGGGTTCCGAGCCGCCGTGGCCCGCGTCCTCGATGAGGTGGAACTCGGCCTCGGGCCAGGCGCGGTGCAGCGTGAGCGCGCCGTCCGCCGGGGTCTTCATGTCGTACCGCCCGTGGACGATCACGCCGGGGAGGTGCCTGATCCGGTCGGCGCCCGCCAGGATCCCCGCCCCGAGGAAGCAGCCCTGGCTGAAGTAGTGCTGCTCGATCCGCGAGAACCCGACCAGGAGCCGGTCGTCCAGGTCCGGCGGCGGGACGGGCAGCAGCGTGTTGGCCGACAGCTCCCAGGCCGCCCACGCTCTGGCCGCCGGGACGTGCACCGCCGGGTCCGGGTCGAACAGGAGCCGCCCGTACGCGGTCAGCATGTCGTCCCGCGCGGCCTCGGGGACCGGCGCCTGGAACGCCGCCCACTCCTCGGGGAACAGCCGGGCCGACCCGCCGCCCGTGAACGCCCACTCCTCGTCCTCGGGACGGGCGAGGTAGATGCCGCGCAGCACCAGCTCGGTGACGCGGTCCGGGTGCTCCTGCGCGTAGGCCAGGCCGAGCGTGCTGCCCCAGCTCCCGCCGAACACCTGCCACCGGTCGATGCCGAGGTGCTCCCGGAGCCGTTCCATGTCGGCGACCAGGTGCGGGGTGGTGTTGGCCTCCAGCGACACCCCGGCGTCGCCCGCGTGGGGCGTGCTGCGTCCGCAGTTGCGCTGGTCGAACAGCACGATCCGATATGCCGCGGGGTCGAAGAACCGGCGGCACACCGGCAGCAGCCCGCCGCCCGGGCCGCCGTGCACGAACACCACCGGCTTGCCCCCGGGGTCGCCACAGACCTCCCAGTAGATCTCGTCGCCGGCACCGACCGCGAGCATCCCGGAGTCGTGCGGTTCCAGGGGCGGGTAAAGCTCCTTCAGGTCCATGGCATCTACTACTACCCGAGACCCCGACCAGATCGATCATGATTTCGGAACCGTTCGGAAAGCGGCGGCGCCAAGCGGTTCGGACGCCGGCGCCGGCAGATCGAGAGTGCCTCAGCCGTCGCGCGAGCGCGTTACCTGGCCGGTGAGGCGAAGCCGGCGGCGAGCCGCACCGGCCGGATCGCGGAGCGATGTCGCGCTCGCCCCGAGCACGGTCGGCGTCCGAGCCGCCAGGCGAGGATGCCGGGCCGGGCTTTCAAAGCTGGGCCATGGCCTTGCGGATGCGCTTGTCGGAGACCGGGTAGCGGGTGCCGAGCTGCTGCGCGAACAGGCTGACCCGCAGTTCCTCCAGCATCCAGCGGACCTGCCTGGCGGGCTCGTCGTCGCGGCGGGACGGGGGCAGCCTGCGCAGCGCCTGCTGGTACTCCTCGGCCAGGACGCCGACCTGGTGCATGAGCTGGCGGTCGCGGCCCGGGTTCTCGGGGAGCTTGTCGAGCCGGATCTGGAGCGCGCGCAGGTAGCGGGTCAGGTCGGGCAGGCGCTGCCAGCCCGTCCCGGTGACGAAGCCGGGATGGATCAGCTCGGCCAGGTGCGTCCGGATGTCGGTCAGCGCGGGGACGAGCACCAGGCTGGTGGTGCCGCGCAGCCGCCGGTCGATCTCGTGCGACTCGGCCAGGACCCGTTCGACCTGCGCGACGATCGCGGCGGTCGCGTCGTGCAGCTCGGCGCGCACGTGGTCGAAGAGGCGGATAAAGCCGGCCTCGTCCCAGGCCGGGCCGCCGGCCTCGGCGATGAGCCGGTCGGCGGCGGCGGTCACGCAGTCCTCGAACAGCGCGGGCACCGACCCGTGCGGGTTGTGGCTGAGCGCGAGCTTGCCCTGGTTGGTCAGGCGCGCCTGGATCTGCTTGACCGGGGACGGGGCGTTGAGCAGCACCAGCCGGCGGGTGCCGCGCCACATCTCGCGCCGCTGCTCGGCCTCGGTCTCGTACATGCGGACCGCGACGGTGTCGCCCTCGTCGGCGAGCGCGGGATACGCCTTGACCTCGTAGCCGGCCTGGGCCCGCTCGTAGGTGCGGGGCAGCTCGCCGATCGTCCACTCGCGGAGGCCGGAGCGTTCGAGGCCCTCGGCGGACGCGGCCTTGGACAGGGTGCCGCGGACCTTGCCCGCCAGGGCGCGCTTGAGCGCATCGAGGTCGGTGTCCTCACCGAGGGTGCGGCCCCGGTCGTCCACCACCCGGAAGGTGATCCGCAGGTGCGCGGGCAGGCGGGACAGGTCCCACCCCTCGCGGGCGAGCGGGACGCCGGTCAGCGCGGTCAGCTCGCGTTCGAGGGCGTCCAGGAGGGGCTCGCTGCGCGGTGAGACGCGCTCGAGCACCTTGCGGGCGTAGTCGGGCGCCGGGACGAAGTTGACCCGCACCTGCTTGGGCAGCGACCGGATCAGCTCGGTGACCAGTTCGGCGCGCAGGCCGGGCACCTGCCACTCGAAGCCGATCGGCTTGACCTGGTTGAGCACCTGCACCGGGAGGTGCACGGTGACGCCGTCGGCGTTCGCGCCCGGCTCGAACTGGTAGCTGAGCCGCAGGCTCAGCGGGCCCTGCCGCCACACATCGGGGTAGTCGGCCTCGCTGACGCCGCCGACGCCCTCGTTCATCAGCATCGACTTCTCGAAGCCGAGCAGGTCGGGCTCGGCCCGCCCGGCCTTCTTCCACCAGGCGTCAAAGTGCCGGCCCGACACCACGTCGGCGGGGACCCGCTCGTCGTAGAAGTCGAACAGGGTCTGGTCGTCGACCAGGATGTCGCGGCGCCGGGCGCGGTGCTCCAGTTCCTCGACCTCGTCGAGCAGGGCTCGGTTGTCGTGGAAGAACCGGTGGTGGGTCTCCCAGTCGCCCTCGACCAGCGCGTGCCGGATGAACAGCTCGCGGGACAGCTCGGGGTCGACGCGCCCGTAGTTGACGCGGCGCTGCGCGACGATCGGCACCCCGTAGAGGGTGACCTTCTCGTACGCCATGACGGCGGCCTGCTTCTTGGACCAGTGCGGCTCGCTGTAGTTGCGCTTGACCAGGTGCCCGGCGAGCGGCTCGACCCATTCGGGCTCGATCCTGGCGTTGACCCGGGCCCACAGGCGGGAGGTCTCGACCAGCTCGGCCGACATGATCCAGCGCGGCGGCTTCTTGAACAGGGCGGAACCGGGGAACACCGCGAACTTCGCGCCGCGCGCCCCGACGTACTCCTGCTGGCGGCGGCGCGGCCCGCCCTCGTCCTTCTTGTCGGCGTCCATCAGCCCGATGTGCGACAGCAGGCCGGCGAGCAGCGAGACGTGGACGCGCTCGGGGGCGGGGTCGACGTCGTTGAGCGTCACGCCGAGCGTCTTGGCGACCTGCTTGAGCTGGCTGTGCAGGTCCTGCCACTCGCGGATGCGCAGGAAGTGCAGGAACTCGTTCTTGCAGGTGCGGCGGAACTGGCTGCCCGACAGCTCCCGCTGCTTGTCGCGCAGGTAGTTCCACAGGTTGAGGTAGGCGAGGAAGTCGGAGGTCGGGTCGGCGAACCGGCGGTGCAGCTCGTCGGCGGCCTGCTGGTGCTCGGACGGCCGTTCGCGCGGGTCCTGGATCGACAGCGCGGCGGCGATGACCAGGACCTCGCGCACGCAGCCGTTCTTGTCGGCCTCGAGCACCATGCGGGCCAGCCGCGGGTCGACCGGGAGCTGGGCGAGGCGGCGGCCGAGCGGGGTGAGGCGCTTGCGCGGGTCCTGCTCGGCGGGGTCGATCGCGCCCAGCTCGTGCAGCAGGTCGACGCCGGCCTTGACGTTGCGGCGGTCGGGCGGCTCGACGAACGGGAACGCGGCGATGTCGCCGAGGTCGAGCGAGGTCATCTGGAGGATGACCGAGGCGAGGTTGGTGCGCAGGATCTCGGGGTCGGTGAACTCGGGGCGGGACTCGAAGTCGTCCTCGGCGTAGAGCCGGATGCAGATGCCCTCCGACACGCGCCCGCAGCGGCCCTTGCGCTGGTTGGCCGACGCCTGCGAGATCGGCTCGATGGGCAGCCGCTGCACCTTGAGGCGGTGGCTGTAGCGGGAGATGCGGGCGGTGCCGGGGTCGACGACGTACTTGATGCCCGGCACCGTCAGCGAGGTCTCGGCGACGTTGGTGGACAGCACGATGCGCCGTCCGCGATGCGCCTGGAACACCCGGTGCTGGTCGGCCGCCGACAGTCGCGCGTACAGCGGCAGCACCTCGGTGGCGGGCCCGCGCCTGCCCTGGAGGTGCTTGTGCAGCGCGTCGGCGGTGTCGCGGATCTCGCGCTCGCCGCTGAGGAAGACCAGCACGTCGCCGGGCGCCTCGCGGCCCAGCTCGTCGACCGCCTCGCAGATCGCCTGGACCTGGTCGCGGTCGGGGTCGGCGGACGGGTCCTCGGGGTCGGTCACCGGGCGGTAGCGGACCTCCACCGGATAGGTGCGGCCGGACACCTCCACGATCGGGGCGTCGCCGAAGTGCCGGGAGAACCGCTCGGGGTCGATGGTCGCCGAGGTGATAATCACCTTGAGGTCGGGGCGGCGGGGCAGGATCTCCCGGACGTACCCGAGCAGGAAGTCGATGTTGAGGCTGCGCTCGTGCGCCTCGTCGATGATCAGCGTGTCGTACTGGCGGAGCAGCCGGTCGGTCTGGATCTCGGCCAGCAGGATGCCGTCGGTCATCAGTTTGACCAGCGTGCCGTCGCTGGACCGGTCGGTGAAGCGGACCTTGTAGCCCACGGTGTCGCCGAGCTCGGTGCCGAGCTCCTCGGCGATCCGGTCGGCGACGGTGCGGGCGGCCAGCCGGCGCGGCTGGGTGTGCCCGACCGAGCCGAGCACGCCGCGGCCAAGCTCCAGGCAGATCTTGGGGATCTGGGTGGTCTTCCCCGACCCGGTCTCGCCCGCGATGATCACGACCTGGTGGTCCCGGATCGCCGCCAGGATGTCGTCCTTCTTCTGCGCGACCGGCAGCTCGGCCGGGTAGGTGATCGCGGGCACCGCCTCGCGGCGCCGGGCCACCCGGCGCTCGGCGGCCTCGACCTCGCCGCCGATGTCCTCGGCGGCCTTGGCGCGCCGGCCGGCGTCGCGCGTCTTCTGGATCCCGTCGATGCGGCGGCCCAGCCGGTGCTGGTCGCGCAGCATCAGCTCGGGCAGGCGCGCGCGCAGGTCGGCGAGCGGCGATCTCACAGGTGTCCTCATAACCATCGACCAGGATACGGTCCGGGCGTCGGACGGCGCTCCGCGCCGGTCCCCCCGCAACCTTGGCACCGTAGCCGCCCCCGGCCTCGCGGGGCGATCGATTTTTTTTCCAGCGCCGCGTACCGTTAACACCGCACTGAAGTGGCACATTCCGGGACGCCCCCGACCGGACGGGGCATCCGGAATCGTCCGGTCCAAGTTTGATCAACAAAAGCCCTGCCGGGCGGCGTGCGCATCGTTCATGATGGGGCGACATGGAGACCCCGAGCTCGGCAGGACGCTACACGATCGACCGGCTGCTCGGTTCAGGCGGCTTCGCCTCGGTCTGGCTCGGCCGCGACGAGGAGCTCGACTCCCCGGTGGCGATCAAGATCCTCGCCGAGCACTGGGCGCAGCGCACCGACGTGCACGAGCGGTTCGTCCAGGAGGCGCGGCTCCTGCGGCAGGTCGACTCGCACCGGCTCGTGCAGGTCTTCGACATCGGCGAGCAGGAGGACGGCCGCCCCTACTTCGTGATGACCTACGCCGACCGGGGCACCCTGGACGAGCGGCTGGCCGAGGGCCCGCTCCCGCTCAACGAGGCGCTGCGGATGGCCCGCGAGATCATCCGGGGCGTGCAGGAGCTGCACGAGGTCGACATCGTGCACCGCGACCTCAAGCCGTCCAACGTGCTGCTGCGCTCGGTGCCCGGTGGCGACGCCGAGCGCGTGATGATCTCCGACCTCGGCATCGCGCGGACCGGCGACCGGCTGTCCAGCCTGACGCTGCCCGCCGGGTCGCCCGGCTACATGGCTCCCGAGCAGACCCAGATCGACGGGGCCCCGGACCAGCGCGCCGACGTGTACGGGCTGGGAGCACTCACTTACCACATGCTCACCGGGGAGCCCCCCGGCCAGACGCGGCGCCCGCCGAGCGACCTCCAGCCCGCGATCCCCCACGCGGTCGACCAGGTGGTGCTGCGCGCGCTGGAGCCCGACCGGGAGAAGCGGTGGCCGTCGGCGGCCGAGTTCGGGCACGCGCTGTCCCGGACCACCAGCAGGATCAACACTGATCCGCTGCCGCCGGCCCGACCCGCCCGCGGCGGGTCACCGGCCCGTGGCCGGCGCCGCCTGGCGGTCATCACCGGCGGCACGCTGGTCGGCCTCTCACTGGCCGGCGGCGGCGCGTTCTGGGCGTTCGGCGGCTCCGGCGGCTCCGGCGAGAGGGCGCCCGACGGGAAGTGGCTGCGCGCCGGATCCGACGTGCCCCCGCAGTACCGGGCGCTGATCGTCCAAGCGGGCACCTGGTGCGACATGAAGGGCCTGAGCCCCGCGCTGATCGCCGCGATGCTCAAGGCCGAGAGCAACTTCGACGCCAAGCTGTCGGACCCGGCCGGCGACGAGTACGGCATCGCCCGCTGGACGCCCAAGGTGCTGGTGTTCTGGCAGCCCGGCGGGCTCAACAACCCCGAGCCGAAGCCCGCCGCGATCACCCCCGAGCTGTCCATCCCGGCGATGGGCCGCTACCTGTGCTACTGGGGCAAGGACCTGCGCGACCTCCCCGGCGACCCGGCGCTCAACCTCGCCGCGACGTACCGCAGCTCGTCCAAGACCGTGGCCCAGGCGGGCGGTGTGCCCGCGAGGTTCAAGCCCTACACCGACAAGGTGCACCGCTACCTCGAGGACTACCTCCCCCGCTGACGCCCGCGCGGCGGAACCGCGAACCCGGCCGGCCTGACGTCGACGGCCCGCCCGCCCGAAGGGAAGAGCCGCTGAGATCGCTCGACCGATCTCAGCGGCCTTCGAACCGGCCTCCCCCGGCGTCACCGCACGGGGACGATCACCGAAGGTCCAGAGCGCCCGACTTGATCCGTCCGGAGAGGCCGCGCCAGGCGGCGGGGGCGAACGCCAGCACCGGGCCTTCGGGGTCCTTGGAATCGCGGACCGCGACCAGGCGGGCGCGCTCCTCGCAGGCGCATCCGAGTCCGGCGACCTCCACGCAGTCACCGCCCTGGTCGCTGCTGCGTACGCTCGTCCGCCACAGCCCGTCGCCGGCCCGGACGGCGGCGCAGTCACCGCCCCGGCCGTCACCGTGCGTGCTCTCGCGCCACCGAAGGTCGCTGCTCATTGCTCTCCGATCATCCCGGTGATCATGCGGACCGACTCGCCGGGCGGGAGCGGGCGCGCGCGGAGGAGGCCGAGCCGCGGACGGCGGTCATCGATCTCCGGGCGCCCGATGATCACCCACCCAAAGCTCCCAGCTTAAGCGAGGTCGTCTTGAGCGGGTGCCGAGGGCAGGGTCACCATCCCGGCGGAACCGCCGGGTTTCCTGGAGAACGAGCAGGTCGGAATGGGTGGATCTCGGGTTCGCCGGTGATCGCCCGGAGGAGGCCCCGGGGTGTCCGTGAGAATCTCAGTGCGGTTCATCCCGGCCGCGACGTGCCGTTCGACCTCCCCGCCGGGGTCGCGGACGCCGCCCTGTCCGAAGCCGGACACGGATGTGCCCCCTGAAGCGCCGGTGACCGGGTCGCCGAGGACGAACCCGACCTCCACCTCGTCCCGCCGCTGTTGTTCGGTCAGCATGCGGCGACGCCAGACCGCCGCGCCCGGAGCCGTCCCGGCGAATCCCGCCGGCCGGGAGCGATCGGTGCCGGCGGGCTCAGCCGGCGCCGTAGACGGGCTCGGGGGCCGGGGCGTCCGCCAGGAGACCGGTGATGACGCCGCCGAGTTCGGCGGCGTCCCAGCGGGCGCCCTTGTCGGCCGCGGGGCCGTGCCGGAACGCGTCCATCACGCAGATCCTGCCGCCCTCGGCCTCGAAGACGCGGCCGGTGATCCCGGCGGACTCGGCCGAGCCCAGCCAGGCGACCAGCGGCGAGACGTTCTCGGGGGCCATCGCGTCGAACTCGCCCTCGGCGGGGGCCGCCATGGTCTGCGCGAAGACCTCCTCGGTCATCCGGGTGCGGGCGGCGGGGGCGATGGCGTTGACGGTCACGCCGTAGCGGCCGAGCTCGGCGGAGGCGACCAGGGTCAGCCCGACGATGCCGGCCTTGGCGGCGGAGTAGTTGCCCTGGCCGACACTGCCGAGCAGCCCGGCTCCGGACGAGGTGTTGATGATCCGGGCGTCCACCGGGCGGCCCGCCTTGCTCTCGGCGCGCCAGTGCCGCCCGGCGTGCTTGAGCGGCAGGAAGTGGCCCTTGAGGTGGACGCGCATGACCGCGTCCCACTCGTCCTCGCCCAGGTTGACGAGCATCCGGTCGCGGAGGAACCCGGCGTTGTTGACCAGCACGTCCAGCCGCCCGAACGCCTCGATCGCGGTGGCGATCAGCGCGGCGGCGCCCGCCTCGGTGGCGATGTCGTCGGTGCTGGCGGCGGCCTGCCCGCCGAGCGCCTCGATCTCCTTGACGACGTCGTGGGCGGGACCGCCGGACGCGTCGCCGGTGCCGTCGCGGGCCACGCCGAGGTCGTTGACGACGACCCTGGCCCCCTGGCGGGCGAACTCCAGCGCGTGCGCGCGGCCGAGCCCGCGGCCCGCTCCGGTGACGACGACGACGCGGTCTTGGCAGATCACTTCTGCTCCTCCTTGTTGACGGTGGCGGCGTCCAGGAAGGCGGGGCGCTCTCCCCCGCCGTGCAGCAGCATCGACGAGCCGCTGGCGTAGCCCGCGAGGGGCGAGGACAGGAAGACGCAGGCCGCGCCCACGTCGTAGGGGTCGGCCAGGCGGCCGAGCGGGACGGTGCGGGCGACCGCCTCGACGCCGGTCTCGTCGCCGTAGTGCAGGTGGGCCAGCTCGGTGCGGACCATCCCGAGGGTGAGCGTGTTGACCCGGATCCGCGGGGCCCACTCGACCGCGAGCGAGGTGGTGAGGCTGGCGAGGCCCGCCTTGGCGGCGCCGTAGGCGGCCGACCCGGGCGAGGGGCGCACCCCGCTGACGCTGCCGATCATGATGATGGAGCCGCCCTCGGGCTGCCGGTCCATCACCGTGTGCGCGGCCCGCGCCATGATCAGCGGGGCGGCCAGGTTCAGCTCGATGATCTTCAGGTGGGTGCGCAGGTCGCCGTCCGCCATCGGCAGGAACGGGCCGCCGCCGGCGTTGTTGACCAGCACGTCCAGTCGGTCCAGGCCGTCCATGAAGGCCTGGGCGGCGGCCGGGTCGCGCACGTCCAGCGAGGCGAAGCGGGCGGTCCGGCCGCCCACCTCGGGCAGCGTGTCCGGCTCGCGCCGGGCCACCGCGACGACGTCGGCCCCGGCCTCCAGGAAGGCCCGGCTGATGCCGGCCCCGACCCCGCGCACGCCCCCGGTGACCACGACGGTCTTGCCGCTCAGATCCAGCGTCAGCACCTTTCCCCCTTCTGCTACGGTCTGTTCTAACAAATGTTTGGTGGAAAGGTAGCGCATGGGAGTCTCCACCACGACCCACGAGGGCGGGGTCGCCGAGATCGTGGTCGACGCGCCGCCGGTCAACGCCCTGACCGTGGCGGGCTGGTTCGAGCTGGCGGAGGCGGTGCTGGCGGCCGGGCGGGACCCGGGGGTCGGCGCCGTCGTGCTCCGCTCCGAGGGCCGCGGCTTCAACGCCGGCGTCGACATCAAGGAGATGCAGGTCTCCGAGGGGCACGCCGCGCTGGTCGGCGCCAACCGGGGCTGCTACGCGGCGTTCGCCGCCGTCTACGACTGCGAGGTGCCCGTCGTCGCCGCGGTGCACGGCTTCTGCCTCGGCGGCGGCATCGGGCTGGTCGGCAACGCCGACATCGTGGTGGCGTCCGAGGACGCCTACTTCGGCCTGCCCGAGGTCGACCGCGGCGCGCTCGGCGCCGCCACCCACCTGGCCCGGCTCGTCCCGCAGCACCTGATGCGCGCGATGGTCTACACCTGCCGCAACGTGAGCGCGGACGAGCTGCACCGGCACGGTTCGGTGCTGGAGGTCGTCCCCGCGGACGGGCTGCGCGCCACGGCGATGGAGGTGGCGGCGAACATCGCCGCCAAGGACCGCTACGTCATCCGGCGGGCCAAGGAGTCGCTCAACGGGATCGACCCGGTCGACGTCAAGCGCAGTTACCGGTTCGAGCAGGGCCTCACCTTCGAGCTCAACCTGGTCGGTGCGGGCGACGAGCACCGCGACGCGTTCGTGCGGAAGGGAGCGTCGGAATGAGCCCCCACGGCCGCACGGCGGCCGGGCCGGGAGGCGCGCGCAGCGCGCGAGGACGGAGGCCGCCGTGCGGAGGCGGCCGTGGGACGGCGAACGGAGAGGGCCCATGAGCAAGGCCATGACGGTCGGGGAGATCGTGGGGTCGCTGGAGAGCGGCATGACGGTCGGGATCGGCGGCTGGGGCTCGCGGCGCAAGCCGATGGCGCTGGTCCGGGAGATCTGCCGGTCACCGCTGACCGATCTGACGGTGGTGTCGTACGGCGGGCCGGACGTGGGGCTGCTGTGCGCGTTCGGGAAGGTCCGCAGGCTCGTGACGGCGTTCGCGACGCTCGACTCGATCCCGCTGGAGCCGCACTTCCGGCAGGCCCGGCAGGACGGCGCGATCGAGATGACCGAGTACGACGAGGGCATGTTCATGTTCGGGCTGTACGCGGCGGCGCACCGGCTGCCGTTCCTGCCCACGCCGGTCGGGCTCGGCTCAGACGTGATGCGGGTCAACCCGGACCTCAAGACGGTCCGCTCGCCGTACGAGGACGGGCGGGAGCTGGTCGCCGTGCCCGCGCTGACGATGGACGTCGCGCTGGTGCATATGAACCGCGCCGACGCGCGCGGCAACGCGCAGTACCTGGGGCCCGACCCGTACATGGACGACCTGTTCGCCAAGGCGGCGGACCGCACGTACGTGTCGTGCGAGCGCCTGGTCGACACCGGTGACCTGCTCAAGGAGGGCCCCGTCCAGTCCCTGCTGATCAGCCGGACGCATGTGGCGGGCGTGGTGGAGACCCCGAATGGGGCGCACTTCACCGACTGCGCGCCCGACCACGGCCGCGACGAGGCGTTCCAGAAGCTCTACGCCCGGTCGGCGGGCGATCCCGAGAAGTGGGCCGCGTTCCGCGACCGCTTCCTGTCCGGCGACGAGACCGCGTACCAGGACGCCGTGCGCGTGTGGCGTGAGGAGAACCGATGAGCACCGAGACGGCCGCCGCGGCGGACGCGACGCGGGCCGAGGTGTGCGCGGTCGCGTGCGCCGAGGCGTTCCGCGGGGACGGCGAGATCGTGGCGGCGGCGGTCGCCGGGTTCGTGCCGATGCTCGGGTCGCGGCTGGCGCGCTCGACCTTCGAGCCCGGCCTGCTGACCACCGACGGCGGCCCGTCGCTGAGCGCCGAACCGGTCCCCCTGGGCGCGGTGGCGGGCGAGGTGGAGGGCTGGCTGCCGTTCCGCGACCACCTGTGGCTGGTGCTGAACGGGCGGCGGCACGTGGTGATGGGCCCGAGCCAGATCGACCGGTTCGGCAACACCAACATCTCGTGCATCGGCGACTGGGAGCGGCCCAAGCGGCAGCTCCTCGGCGTGCGCGGCGGGCCGGGCAACACGCTGCTCAACACCACCAGCTACTGGGTGCCCAAGCACTCGACGCGGGTCTTCACCGAGGAGGTCGACTTCGTCAGCGGGGTCGGCCACGACCGCGGCGCGTACGAGATCCGGGTCGTGGTGACCAACCTTGCGGTGCTCGACTTCGCGACGCCGGACCGGCGGATGCGGCTCCGCTCGGTGCACCCGGGCGTGACCGTCCAGCAGGTCGTGGAGAGCACCGGCTTCGAGCTGGCCGTCCCGGACGAGGTCCCCGAGTCGCGCCTCCCGACCGCGGAGGAGCTGCGCATCATGCGCGACGTCCTCGACCCGAAGGGGCTGCGGGAGCGCGAGGTCCCCTCGTGAGTGAGCCGGAGGGGCGCGGCGCCCCGGAAGCGAACGGGAGACACAACGTGAGCGCGGACGGCCGGCAGGTCCTCGACACGCCGCTGACGCGGCTGGCCGGGGTCCGGCATCCCGTCGTGCAGACGGGGATGGGCTGGGTGGCGGGGCCGCGGCTGGTGACGGCGGTGGCGAACGCGGGCGGGCTGGGGATCCTGGCGTCGGCGACGATGACGCTCGACCAGCTCGCCGAGGCGATCCGGGAGGTCAAGGAGCGCACCGGCGAGCCGTTCGGGGTGAACCTGCGGGCGGACGCGACCGACGCGGGCGACCGGATCGACCTGCTGATCAAGGAGGGCGTGAAGGTCGCCTCGTTCGCGCTGGCGCCGAAGCGGGAGCTGATCGCCAAGCTGAAGGACGCGGGGCTGGTGGTGGTCCCGTCGGTGGGCGCCCGCCGGCACGCGGAGAAGGTCGCCGCGTGGGGCGCCGACGCGGTGCTGGTGCAGGGCGGCGAGGGCGGCGGGCACACCGGCGCGGTCGCGACCACGCTGCTGCTGCCCCAGGTGGTGGACGCGGTCGACATCCCAGTGATCGCCGCCGGCGGCTTCTTCGACGGCCGCGGCCTGGCCGCGGCGCTGGCCTACGGGGCGGCGGGCGTGGCGATGGGCACGCGGTTCCTGCTGACCTCCGACAGCTCGGTGCCCGAGGACGTCAAGCAGGTCTACCTCGGCACCGGCGAGACCGTGGTGACCCGCCAGGTGGACGGCATGCCGCACCGGGTGCTGCGCAGCGAGCTGGTCGACACGCTGGAGCGGTCGGGGCGGGTCGGCGGGCTGGCGCGGGCGGTGCGCAACGGCGCGCGGTTCAAGAAGCTGTCGGGGATGTCGTGGGGGGCGATGCTCGCCGACGGCAGGGCGATGAAGCACGGCAAGGACCTGTCGTGGTCGCAGGTGCTGATGGCGGCCAACACCCCGATGCTGCTGAAGGCGGCGATGGTGGACGGCCGTCCCGACCTCGGCGTGATGGCCTCCGGCCAGGTGGTCGCGGTCATCGACGACCTGCCGACCTGCGCGGAGCTGATCGACGGGATCGTCGCGCAGGCGGCCGAGGCGATCGCGGCGCAGGGCTCCCACCTGGCGCGCCCGGCGTCCTGACCCGGCGGGTCAGGCGCCGGCGAGGCCGGCGAGGACGACGGCCAGGCCCCGGCGGAACTCCTCGTCGGCCGGGACGCGGCGCGCCCGCGCCGCGGTCTCGGCCAGGAACGGGAACTCGGCCGGGGGCAGCGCCGCCATGGCCTCGGTGCCCGCGCCGGACAGCGGGCCGAGGTGCTCGAGCTGGATCGCGCCGTTCAGGTAGCCGAGCAGGCTGCGCAGCGCGACGACGCGGCGCTCGCCGTCGAAGCCGGCGCGGGTGAGGACGCCGAGCAGGGACTCGGACCAGCGCAGCAGGCCGAGCGCGCTCTGCCGGTGCGTCATGGTGAGCGGGACGACCTCGGGGTGGGCGCCGAGGGCTGCGCGCATGCGTCCGACCAGCTCCTCGACCTGGCCGGTCCAAGACGTACCGGGCGGGGGCGTGACGTCGACGGCGCCGAGCACCAGGTCGATCACCAGCCCCTCGAGCTCATGCCGGTCGTCCACGTAGCGGTAGAGCGACATGGCGCCCACGCCGAGGCGGCCGGCGACCGCCCGCATCGTCAGGGCGGCGAGCCCCTCGCGGTCGATGAGGTCGAGCGCCGCGGCGGCGATCTGCGGGTGGGTGAGGGAGCGCGGGCGGGGCATGGCTTGACAGCGTACGGCACACGCCTATTCTCGTAAGCGTATGACGTACGCCTACGAAGGAGCCGCCCCGATGAACGCATCCGACAGGCTCGGCCCCGGTTCGGCGGTCCCAGCGCGCGAGCTCGAGTCCGTGACCGGTGCGCCGGCCCTCGTCCCGGACGGGGAACACCTCGTCCACCTCCAGTTCCGCCGTTTCGCGGGCTGCCCGATCTGCAACCTGCACCTGCGGTCGGTGGTCCGGCGGCACGACGAGATCGAGGCCGCGGGCGTCCGGGAGGTCGTGGTGTTCCACTCGTCCGCGGGCGAGCTGCGCGAGCACGTGGCCGACCTGCCGTTCGCCGTCGTCGCCGATCCGCGCAAGCGGCTGTACGCCGAGTTCGGCGTCGAGGCGGTGCCCCGCGCGCTGCTGCATCCGCGCGCCTGGTGGCCGCTGCTCCGCGCGGTCACCGAGGGCACCTGGCGGATCGCGCGCAAGCTGGACCGCGCGCCCGCCGGCCTTCCGGAGAACGGGCGGTTCGGCCTGCCCGCCGACTTCCTCATCGCGCCCGACGGCCGCGTGGCCGCCGCCAAGTACGGCGAGCACGCCAACGACCAGTGGCCGGTGGACGAGATCCTCGCCCGCGCCGCCGAGTCCTACGGGTCCGCCCGGCCGGTCAGGACCTCGACACGGGCTTGACGGTCCTGTACCGGGGCGACCCGCCGGTCCCCGGTCTCGTGGACGGGCCGCGCCGCGTGGGCGAGCTGAGGGGCGACGCCCAGCGGAAGGGTGTCGTGCGGGTAGGGGGCGTCCGGGCGGGTGGCGTGCGGATCGGTGTTCCGTGTCCCGGGTGGCGCCGGCCGGTGGCCGGAGACGAGCATCACGTACTCGGCCGTCGCGAGCACGGCGAGCGCCAGACCCGGCAGGGTGCCGGCGTCCGGCCCGGCCGCCACCGCCCACGCGGTGCCGGCCAGGCCGGCGGCGACAGCGCCGGGAAGGGCGAACCAGCGGGCGAACGCGCCGGGCCGCCCGCCGCGGGCCGCCGTGACGGCGCCGTACAGGAGCATGGCGGCCAGCAGCCCGAAGCCCGCGAGGTTCACCGGCGTCGCGGGCAGGCCCGCGACGCCGAACCACACGGTCCCGACGACCGGGACCCCGGCCGCCTTCAGCACGACGAGGCAGCGCAGGCGCACTCGCGCGGCGGCTCCGCCGCCCCGGCCGGGCGCCTCGGGGGGCCAGGTCGTCCGGTGGATCGCGGAGGGCACGTTCACGCCGGCGCCCGGGGTCGTCCAGACCGGACGGGCCGGGCCGCGGGTGCGGCGGGCGATGAGGGGCCCGCCCACCGCGATGAACAGCGCCGGGGCGAGCAGCACGGCCAGTCCCGCCCGCATGGACGACGCCCCGGCGACGAGCGAGATCAGCACCGGCCCGAGCATCAGCCCGCTGTAGCCGAGGGTGCCGGTGCGGGCGATGGCGGCGCTCTCCTGGCGGGGGGCCGCCGTGCCCGCGAGGGAGAACGCCAGCGGGCCGACCGTGCAGACGGCGACCCCCATCAGGGCGAAGCCGGTGAGCGCGATGGCGGGGCCGCCGCCCGCGAGGGTGAGGGCCACCGCCGCCGCCGTGGCCGCGCCCGCGATGGCGAGCAGCGCGGGAGCGCCGATCACCGAGCGCAGCCGGTCGCCGCACAGGCGGCCGGCGAGCATGCCCGCCCCGAACACCGGATGCCCGAGTGCGGCGAGCGACTCGGCGGTGCCGCGGGTGTCGCGCAGGTAGAGCGCGCTCCAGTCGGCCACCGCGCCCTCCACGAGCAGGGCGCAGAACGCCAGCACGCCGATGACCGGCACGATCCTGGGAAGCCTGCCGGGCCGGGCCTGGCGGACGATCTCCCCGGTGGCCGCCGCGTCGTCCCGGATGTAGGTGAGCCCGAGGGCCACCGCCGCGGGCGCGGCCACCACGGCGGTGGCGGCGAACGTGGCGGGCAGGCCCAGCCCGGCGAGGACGGCCGCGAACCCGGTCAGGCCCCCGGCCAGCGCGCCGAGCGACCAGCAGGCGTGCATCCCGTTCATCACCGGCCGTCCCGAGGCGCGCTCCACGGCGCTGCCCTGCGCGTTGACCGTCACCTCGGCGGCGCCGAACGCCGCTCCGAACACCACGACCGCGGCCAGCAGCAACGGGTAGGACGGCGCCTGCCCGCAGAGCCCGAGACCCGCCGCCGACAGCGGCAGCGCGACGCGCAGCGCGACCCGGCTGTCGCGCCGGGCCATCAGTCGGCGGAGCGCAGCCATCCCGGCCAGCGCGGCCACGCCCCAGACCACGATGACCAGCCCGACCTGCCGGGTGGACAGCTCGTGCGCGGTCTGCAACGCGGGCAGCCGCGTGTTCCACACCCCGGTGAGGAGCCCGGCCAGGAGAAAGGCGCCGCCGGTGCCCAGGCGGGCCCTTCGCAGCACAGGTCGTCCGATCATGCCCGGTGGGACCGGCCCTGGGCCCGCCGGGTTCGCGGCCGTCCGTTCAGAACGTTCGGGACGGCCTCGGACCCGGGCCTTCAGCCCTCCTCGCGCCGCACGTCCGCGCCGCCGAACCGCGGGGTCGTCGCGGCGCGCGTCAGTACCGGCTGCCCACGGGCGCGGGGACGGAGTCCAGCTCGGACAGGTCCGCGGCGGTCAGGTCGAGCTCGGCGGCGCCCGCGTTGTCGCGCAGGTAGCGGGACTTCTTCGTGCCGGGGATCGGGATGACGTGCGGGCCCTGCGCGAGCGTCCACGCGATCGCGACCTGCGCGGGCGTGGCGCCGTGCCGCGCGGCGACGGCCTTGACGACGTCGACGATCCGCAGGTTGGCCTTGAGCGCCTCCTCCTGGAAGCGCGGGTTGCCGCCGCGGAAGTCGGAGTCCTCGAAGTCGGCCGCGGTGACGGTGCCGGTGAGGAAGCCCCGCCCGAGCGGGGAGAACGGGACGAAGACCGCACCGTTCCCGGCGCACCAGGCGACGACGTCGCCCGGCCCCTCCCCCGCGGTGGCGTCGCCGGGGAAGGCCCCGGTCAGGCCGCCGGGCGCGCCCAGCGCGTCCCTGGTCCACAGCGACAGCTCGGACTGAATCGCCGCGACCGGGTGGATCGCGTGCGCCTCCCCGGCCTGGGCGGCGCCGACCTCCGACAGGCCGAGCCGCCGGACCTTGCCCTCGGCGACCAGCTCGGCCATCGCGCCCCAGGTGTCGGCGAGCGGGACGGCGGGGTCGACCCGGTGCAGGTAGTACAGGTCGATCACCTCGGTGCCGAGGCGGCGCAGGCTGTCCTCGGCGGACCGCTTGACGTGCTCGGGCGAGCCGTCGCGGCGCATCGCCTTGGTATGCAGGTCCTCGACGACCAGGCCGGTCTTGGTGGCGATCACCGCTTCGTCGCGGCGGCCCCGGACGGCGCGGCCGACCAGGGTCTCGTTGTGCCCGTCGCCGTAGGGCTGGGCGGTGTCCAGAAACGTGACGCCCAGGTCGAGCGCCTCGTTGATCAGCTCCACCGAGGCCGTGTCGTCGCGCTCGGACTCGCTGTAGGCCCAGCTCATCCCCATGCAGCCGAGTCCGACCGCGCCGACCGGTGTTCCTGCGAAAGTGCGGGTCCGCATCGTGCTCCCTCTCGTTCGTCCTGTGCCTCGATGGTCCTGGACGCACAGGGAATCAGGCAGAGCCGTCTTATCCTGGGCGTGGCGCCACCCCCCTGGGCGTCAGGCCGCGCCGGTCCGCCCTTCGAGGCGCTCGAGGCGCTCGGCGAGGGGCTGGAGCTCCTGCCGGATGAGGGCGGTGACCGCCTGCATGGCCTGCGCCGCCTGCGCGGGTCCGCCCGCCGCCGCTTCCCCGGCGGCCTGGGTCTGGGCGCGCAGGTGCGTGTAGCCCATCAGCGCCGACTCCACGGTGCGGCGGACGGTCTTGGGCTCGGCGCCGAGGTCGCGCAGCACCTGCCCGGCCGCCCCGTCCGGTTCGGCGACCAGCCCGAGGAGCAGGTGCTCGCAGCCGATGTAGTTGTGCCCGAGCGCGATGGCCTCGTTCGCGGCGAGCTTCAGGGCGGCCGACGCGGCGTCGCCGAACCGCAGCCCCGGCCCTTCTCCGGGCCCGGTCGCGGCCTCGCCTCCAGCGTCGGCGGCGCGCGGGTCGCCGGTCCGCGCCTCCAGGTTCCGCCGGACGCGGGAGGGCTCGATCTCCAGGACGTCCAGGACGCGCAGAGCCAGGTTGCCCTTCTCGGCGAGGACGCCTGAGAGCAGCGCCGCGGTGCCGACGGGGACGCCCTCGTCCGCACCCGTCCGGGCGATCGCGCGGGCGAGGGCGGAGCGGGCGCCCCCGGTGAAGTTCGGGAGCAGTTCGGCCAGGTCCGCGGTGGCGAGGTCGGTGAGCGCCACCGTCCTGATCGCGGCGATCCGCCTGACGGCCTGCTTCAGGGCCCGCTGGCAGACCGCCGACGCGGGCACGCCCGCGTCCTTGACGGCCTGGGCCAGCTCGTCGGGCAGATAGATGTTGATCTTGGGCATGACGGCCTCCACAGCACGGCGAAGATATGTAACCCCATACATAACCCCATAGTGGGGTTATGTTCAAGGCCAGGGTCGCGGAGACCTTTCCGGTGGCTCGTCCCGGTCAGGCCGGCGACCAGCCGGGCGAACCCCGGATCACCCGGGAAACGCGCCGCGTCAGCGCGGTAGCGGCCGTCGCTCAGGCGACGGCACCGGAGGCGCGCAGCCCGGCGATGGTCTCGGCGTCGTGGCCCAGCTCGGCCAGCACGGCGCCGGTGTGCTCGCCGAGCGCCGGGACCGGGCCCATCCTCGCCTCGGCGCCCGCGAACGTGATCGGCGGCAGGATCGCGCGGACGCCGCCGACCGGCGAGCCGACCTCGCGCCAGCGGTCGCGCTCGGCGAGCACCGGGTGGTCGATCAGGCCGTGGCCGTCGTTCAGCGACGCGTTCGGCACCCCGGCCTCGTCGAGCCGGCGGAGGAGCTCGGCGCGGCCCATCCCGGATGTGGCGGCGCCGACGGCGGCGTCGACCGCCGCCCGGTTGCGGACCCGCGCGACGTTGGTGGCGTACTCCGGATCGCCGACCAGTTCGGGACGCCCGAGCACGCCGGTGGCGAGCGCGGCCCAGCCCCGGTCGTTCTGCACGCCGATGACGACGTCCGGGCCGTCGGCGGTCGGGTACCTGTCGTAGGGCGCGATGACCGGATGGCCCAGCGTGGCGCGCGGCGGCGGCGCGCCGGTGTACATCGTGGTGTACATCGCCTGGACCATCCACTCGGCGACCGCGTCGAACATCGTGACCTCGATCGCCGCGCCGGCGCCGGTGGTGCCGCGCCGGACGAGCGCGGCGAGCGCGCCGGAGAAGGCGTACATCCCGGCGGCGATGTCGGCCAGCGGCGAGCCCGCCTTGACCGGCGTCTCGGGCGTCCCGGTGACCGAGATGAGCCCGCCTCGGCCTGGACGAGCATGTCGTAGGCGCGCGCGAAGTCGCCGCCGTCGACCCGCTCCACCTTGACGACGCGGGCGCCGAGGTCGGCGAGCTGGCGGGTCGCGAACGGCGCCGCGACCGCCTGCTCCAGCGCGACGACGGTGATCCCTTCGAGAGGCAGCGCGGAGCCGCCCGCCGGGGCCGCGGTCATCGTTCAGCCCTCCAGCAGCCGGCGGCCGATGATCATCTTTTGGATGTCGGCGGTGCCCTCGCCGATCAGCAGCATCGGCGCCTCCCGATAGAGCCGCTCGATCTCGTACTCCCTGGAGTAGGCGTAGCCGCCGTGGATGCGGAAGGCGTCCTCGACGACCTCCTTGCAGTACTCGCCGGCCAGGTACTTGGCCATGCCCGCCTCCAGGTCGTTGCGCTCGCCGGAGTCCTTGCGGCGCGCGGCCATCACCATCATCTGGTGCGCCGCCTCGACCTTGGTCGCCATCTCGGCGAGCCGGAACAGCACCGCCTGGTGCTCGGCGATCGGCTTGCCGAACGTCTCGCGCTGCCGGGCGTAGGCCAGGCCCAGCTCGTAGGCGCGGCGCGCGACACCGCAGCCGCGGGCCGCGACGTTCACGCGGCCGACCTCCACCCCGTCCATCATCTGGTAGAAGCCCCGGCCCGGGGTGCCGCCGAGGACCTGGCCGGCGGGGATCCGGTAGGAGTCGAAGAGCAGCTCGGTGGTGTCGACGCCCTTGTACCCCATCTTGTCGATCTTTCCGGGGACGGTCAGGCCGGGCGCGACCTCCCCGAAGCCGGGCGTCTTGTCCACCAGGAAGGCGGTCATGCCCCGGTGGCCGGCCGCCGGGTCGGTCTTGACCAGGGTGGCCACCAGGTTCGCCGAGCCGCCGTTGGTCAGCCACATCTTCCGGCCGTCGATCACGTAGTCGCCGCCGTCGGGCACCGCGCGGGTCGTGATCGCCGACACGTCGGAGCCGCAGTCCGGCTCCGACATCGAGAACGCGCCGCGGATCTCGCCGGTCGCCATCCGCGGCAGGTAGTGCGCCCGCTGCGCCTCGGTGCCGTGCCGGGTGATCATCCAGGCGACGATGAAGTGCGTGTTGACGATGCCCGACACGCTCATCCAGCCGCGCGAGAGCTCCTCCACGGCGAGCGCGTAGGTGAGCAGCGACTCGCCGAGCCCGCCGTGCTCGGTGCCGATCATCAGCCCGAACAGGCCGAGGTCCCGCATCCCGTCCACGATGGCCTGCGGGTACTCGTCCGCGTGCTCCAGCTCGGTGGCGACCGGGAGGATCTCCTTGTCCACGAACGCGCGCACCGTCGCGACGATCACGCGCTGCTCGTCCGACAGTCCGTGGGTCTGCTGCAACCTGCTCATCCGTCACCTTCCTGCGGCCTGCGAGTCGGTCGGGGGGCGGCTTAGCGGCCCTCGAAGCGGGGCGTCCTGCGTTCGGCGAACGCGGCGCGGCCCTCGGCGAAGTCGGCGGTGCCGAACAGGACGGCCTGCTCCTCGCGCTCGGCCTCCAGCAGTCCCTCCAGGCCGTGGCCGCCGCGGGACAGGACCCGCTTGGCCGCCGCAATCGACAGCGGCGCCAGGGCCGCGGCCTCGGCGGCGCGCTCCAGCGCGACGTCCAGGGCGGCGCCGGGCGGGGCGAGGGCGTCGGCGAGGCCGATCTCGTACGCGCGGGCCGCGGGGACGGTCCGCCCGAACAGCAGCATCTCCCTGGCGCGGCCCATCCCGACGCGCCGCGGCAGCGTCCAGAGCAGCCCACCGTCGGCGACCAGGCCGATCCGGCCGAACGCGGCGACGAAGCGGGCGTCCTCCGCGGCGACGACATGGTCGCAGACCGCGGCGAGCGAGACGCCCAGCCCGGCGGCGGCGCCCTCGACGGCCGCCACGACCGGCTTCCCGCACTCGGCGATGAGCCGGACCGCCTCGTGCACGGGGCGCAGCCGGCTCCGGACCTCGTCGGCGCCCGCACCGTCCATGGTGCGGACGTCACCGCCCGCCGAGAACGTCCCGCCGGCGCCGGTGAGCACGATCGCCCGCACGGCGGGGGCGTCGACGGCCTCGCGGAGCCGGTCGAGGAGCTGGACGCGGGTGGCCATGTCGATCGCGTTGCGCGCTTCGGGACGGTCGATGGTGAGCACGCGGACGGCCCCGCCGTTCGCGACGGGGCGGTCGGCGACGGACACGGGGCGCCGTTCCCGGTCCCGCTCGCCTGCCCGTTCCTGTTCGCGCGCCATGATCCCTCCTGGGCAAATTTTTTATACGATATGAGGAAACGGTGACGGCGCGGAAGGGGGCGGCGGCGGCGACTTCAGCCGGCTGGGGGCCGCCGGTCGCCCGGCGCGTCCCAGAAGCCCTGCGCCTCCAGGTGCACCACCAGCAGCGTTCCGGCGTGTCGGATGTGGGCGCGCATCGCATGCCTGGCCGCCTCGGCGTCGCCGCTGCGCAGCGCGGCCAGCACCAGGTGGTGGTCGTCGACCGACGCCTGGGGCCAGCCGTGGATGCTGGAGTAGAAGCGCCGCGGCGCGTACCGCACCACGAGCTGGAGCAGCCAGGACGTCTTGGGCGAGCCCGCGGACTTGTTGATCACCCGGTGGAACTGGTGGTTGGCGCGCTCGATCGCTTCGGGGTCCCGCGCCCTGGCCGCCTGTTCTAGCTGGTCCTGGGTCCGGTCGAGCGAGGCCAGATCGTGCTCGGTCACGCGCTCGGCGGCGCGGGCGGCCAGCTCGCCGGCGAAGTAGGCCTGCGCCTCGAACAGGTCCTGCACGTCCTGCCTGGACAGCGGGGCCGGCATGAACCCGCGCCGGGGCTCCAGCGTGACGAACCCCTCGCCGCGCAGCGACAGCAGCGCCTCGCGCACCGGCGTCACGCTGATCCCGAGGTCGTCGGCGATCCGCTCCAGGCGGAGGAACTCCCCGTGCGCGACCTGGCCGGACATGATGAGCTCGCGGACGTAGGCGGCGACCTCGTCGCTGAGCTGCGGCCTCCGGCCGAGGGCCTGGTCACCGGATCGGGCCACTGTCATCGTCTCCCCGGGATCGCGTGGTCGTCACATTATGGAGGGGGCCGGCGACCGACACGTCAAATTAAATATATGAAACACTCCAGAACCGTCACCGGGAGGAGCCCATGCCGTGTTCAGGCTGACCGAGGAGGAGCGCGCCATCACCCGCGTCGTCGCGGACTTCGTCGACCGGGAGGTCCGGCCCGCTGCCCGCGGCCTGGAGCACGCCGACGAGTACCCCGCGCACCTCATCGGGCGGATGAAGGAGCTCGGCGTGTTCGGCCTGGCGGTGCCCGCGGCGTACGGCGGGACGAGCGTCTCCAAGCGCTGCTACGCCCTGATCACCGAGGAGCTCGCCCGCGGCTGGATGAGCCTGGCCGGCGCGTTCGGCGGCCACACCGTGGTGAGCCACCTGCTCGCGGTGTTCGGCACCGAGGAGCAGAAGCGGCGCTACCTGCCCCGGATGGCGACCGGCGAACTGCGCGCCACGATGGCGCTCACCGAGCCCGCCGGCGGGTCCGACCTCCAGGCGATGACCACCACGGCCCGCCGCTCGGGCGACCGCTACCTGGTCGACGGCGCCAAGATGTGGATCACCAACGCCCGCCGGTCCGGCCTGATCGCGCTGATGTGCAAGACCGACCCGGACGCCTCGCCACGCCATCGCGGGGTGAGCATCCTGCTGATCGAGCCGGGCCCCGGGATGACGGTCTCCCGCGACCTGCCCAAGCTCGGCTACAAGGGTGTGGAGAGCTGCGAGCTGTCGTTCGAGGACCACGCGGTGCCGCTCGACGCGGTCCTCGGCGGCGAGGAGGGCCGCGGCTTCGCCCAGATGATGCGCGGCCTGGAGGTCGGCCGGATCCAGGTCGCCGCCCGCGCCCTCGGCGTCGGCCGGGCCGCGCTGGAGGACTCCCTGCGCTACGCGCAGGAGCGCGAGGCGTTCGGCCGGCCGATCTGGGAGCACCAGTCGATCGGCAACTACCTCGCCGACATGGCCACCCAGCTCCGCGCCGCCCGGCTGCTCACCCTGGACGCCGCCGAGCGGCTCGACTCGGGCGAGCGCTGCGACATGGAGGCGGGCATGGCCAAGCTGTACGCCTCGGAGGCGGCGATGCAGATCGCGCTGAACGCCGTCCGCATCCACGGCGCCGCCGGGTACTCCACCGAGTTCGACATCGAGCGCTACTTCCGCGACGCTCCCCTCATGATCGTCGGCGAGGGGACCAACGAGATCCAGCGCAACGTGATCGTCAAGCAGCTCATCGGCCGCAACCGCGTCTGAGCCCTGCCCTGCCGGCTCGGGGCGCGGCGTCAGGCGAACGTGGCGGTCATGGCCGTGGCGCCCGGGACCTCGATGGCCAGCGCGCCGTCCGGCGAGCCTGCCGCGACGAAGGGCCGGCCCGCGTAGACCGGCCGCTGGGCGCGGAACGACAGGGCGCGGGCCCGGTGACCGGCACGGCGCGGAAGTTCCAGGCAGAGCATCGCCAGGAGCGGCCCGTGCACGACCAGGCCGCCGTGCCCCTCGATCCGGGTCGCGTACGCCTCGTCGTAGTGGATCCGGTGGGCGTTGTAGGTGAGCGCGCTGAAACGGAACAGCAGCACCGGGTCCGCAGTGATGGGAAGCGTCCACGGGGCTTCGGGCACGGGGGACTCATGGGATACCTGCGCCGGGCGGGAGACCGGGTCTCCGCTCCGGTACACGAGGTCCTGCTCCTCCACCGCGACCTCATCGCCGTCACGGACGAACGTGTGCCGGACGGTGACGAAGAGCAGTTCGCCGCTGCGTCCCCGCTTGAGGGCGGTGGAGGCCAGCTCGGCGCGGCGCGTGATGGTGTCGCCGTAACGGATGGGGCTGTGCACGGTGAAACGGCCCCCGGCGAACATGCGGCGGCGGTTGGGGACGGGCGGCAGGAAGCGTCCCTCCAGCGGATGCCCGTCCGGACCGAGCTCGTGCTGGGCGGGACGCTCCAGGAAGTGGAGCCACTGCCAGAGGGGCGGCAGCTCGTCCGCCGGGGCCGCGACGTCCAGGACTCCGGCGAGCGCGATGGACGGTGCGGTGCCGATCAGCTCAGTGGTCTCCGCCGGCTCCGGGGCCCAGCCGCCGATGTTCACCCGACCACCCCCTTCGCGCGCAGGGCGGCGGTGTCCAGGCCGAGGGCGGCGAAGACGTCGGTGGTGTGCTCGCCCAACCGGGGCGCGGGCGCGTGGCTCCGGTCGCCGGTGTCGAGCGGCGAGGCGGGGGCGCGGAGGCGGCCGACGCCCGGCTGGTCGATCTCGCCCATCAGCGGAGCGCCCTCCAGGTCGATCTCCGAGAACCGCTTGTACGGCGCGAACAGCACCGAGGTGCCCGCGAACGCCGCCTCGGCGTCCGCCAGGGAGCGCGCGGCGAACCACGGCTCGACCAGGGAGGCCAGGGTCTCGCGGTGCCGGTACCGGTCGCCGTCGGTGCCGAAGTCGGCGCCGAGGAGGCGTTCGAGCTCGGTGACGGTCGCGGTCAGGCCGGTGGCGCGGCACAGGTCGGTGAAGTGGCGCCGGGTGAGCGCGACGACCATGACGCGCGCGCCGTCGGAGAGGGTGAAGTCGCGGCCGAAGCCGCCGAAGAGGTGGTTGCCGATCCGGGGGCGCTCCCGCCCGAGCTGGGCCTCGGCGAGAAAGCCGAGATTGCCGGCGGTGGCCAGGGCCACGTCGTAGAGCGGCAGCTTGATCTGGGCGCCCTCGCCAGTGCGGGCGCGGCGCCGTTCGGCGGCCAGCAGGCCGACGGCCGCATACAGGCCGCACGCCACGTCCCACGCGGGCAGGACGTGACTCACCGTGCCCGCATGCTCGGCCGGACCGGTGACCAGCGGGAAGCCGATCTCGGCGTTGACGGTGTAGTCGACCGCGGCGGTGCCGTCGTGATGGCCCTGGATCTGGAGGTGGATCAGGTCGGGCCGGGCCCCGGCGAGGCTCTCGTACCCGAGCCAGCCGCGTCCCACCGCGTTGGTCAGGACGATCCCGGCGTCGGCGGCGAGGCGGGTGACGGCGTCGCGCCCCTCGGGCGAGCGGAAGTCGGCGGTGACCGAGCGCTTGCCCTTGTTCATCCCGGTCCACATCAGGCTGGTGCCCGAGGGGGCCAGCGGCCAGCGGCCGAGGTCGGCCGAGCCGCCGATCGGGTCGACCCGCACGACGTCGGCGCCGAGCTGGGCGAGGGTCATCCCGCCGAGCGGCGCGGCGACGAAGCTGGAGATCTCGACCACCCGCAGCCCCTCCAGCAGGGCCGCCATCAGGCGGCCCGTCCGGCCACCGCGGCGCGGCCCCGGCCGCCGCGGGCGCACGGCGTCCCGCCGGATCGCCCCACCTCGCTCATACCGACCACCCTTCTCATATATTTCATACGATTATGCCTCAGCGGAGATCCCGGCGGAGCGCGCAGGTTCCCGGCACAGCAGGTCGGTAGAACAGCGGGTCAGCGGGGCGGGATCAGGGGGCAGTGCGTGCCGGTGTAGATCGTGGGCATGCAGCGGTTGCAGTGGACGCACAGCGACGGGGTGGACGGGTCGGCGGCGATGCGGGCGACCAGATCGGGCTCGCGGAGCAGCGCGCGGCCCATCGCCACGAACTCGAAGCCCTCGGCCATGGCTTGGTCCATGGTGGCGCGGGTGGTGATCCCGCCGAGCAGGATCAGCGGGAGGTCCAGCTCGGCGCGGAACCGGCGGGCGTGCTCCAGCAGGAACGCGTCCTCGTACGGGTAGGCGCGCAGGAACCGCTTGCCGAACAGGCGGATCCCGAGATTGAGGGGCTGCTTGAAGTTGGCGGCGAACTCGGGGACGGGGGCGTCGCCGCGGAACAGGTACATCGGGTTGAGCAGCGAGCTGCCCGCGGTGAGCTCCAGGGCGTCGACCAGGCCCTCGTCCTGGAGCCACCGCGCGACCTGGAGGCTGTCGTCGACCTCCAGTCCGCCGCGGACGCCGTCGCGCATGTTGAGCTTGGCGGTGACGGCGATGCGGTCGCCGGCCTCCTCCCGCACGGCGCGGGCGATGCCGAGGGCGACCTTGGCCCGGTTGGCCAGGCCGCCCCCGTACTCGTCGGTCCGCCGGTTGAGCAGCGGGCTGAGGAACGAGCTGGCCAGGTAGTTGTGCCCGAAGTGGATCTCGACCGCGTCGAAGCCCGCCTCGATCGCCAGCCGGGCCGCCTCGGCGTGCGCCCGGGTCACCCGGGCGATGTCGGCGGCCGTGGCGGCCCGGGTGAAGCGCATCCCGAGCGGGTTGAAGAACCGCCCGGCCGACAGGCCGGGCAGCCCGTTGGAGCTCGCGTCGGCGACCGGCCCGGCGTGCCCGATCTGCGCGGCGGCGGCGGCGCCCTCGGCGTGCACGGCCTCGGTCAGCCGGCGCAGCCCGGGGACGGCCTCGGGCCGCATCCAGAGCTGCCGCCGCTCAGTGCGGCCCTCGGGCGCGACCGCGCAGTACGCGACCGTGGTGAGGCCCACTCCCCCGGCCGCCGGCCGCCGGTGGTACTCGATCAGCTCGTCGGTGACCAGGGCGTCGGGGGTCATGCCCTCGAACGTGGCGGCCTTGATGACCCGGTTGCGCAGCGTGATCGGCCCGAGCCCGGCCGGGGCGAGCACGTCGGGGACGGCGCTCACGGCCGGTTCAGAGCCGCTCGATGACGGTGACGTTGGCCTGGCCGCCGCCCTCGCACATGGTCTGGAGCCCGTACCGCCCGCCGGTGCGCTCCAGCTCGTGCAGGAGCGTGGTCATGAGCCGCGCGCCGGTCGCGCCGAGCGGGTGGCCGAGCGCGATGGCGCCGCCGTTCGGGTTGGTGCGCTCGGGATCGGCGCCGGTCTCCTTCAGCCAGGCGAGCACAACGGACGCGAACGCCTCGTTGATCTCCACCGCGCCGAAGTCGCCGATCTTCATGCCGGTCTTCTTCAGCGCGTGCGCGGTGGCCGGGATCGGCGCGGACAGCATCCGGATCGGGTCCTCGCCGCGCGCGGACAGGTGGTGGATCCGGGCGCGCGGGGTCAGCCCGTGGTCCCTGACGGCCTGCTCGGAGGCGATGAGCAGGGCGGCGGCGCCGTCGGAGATCTGCGAGGACACCGCGGCGGTCAGCCGGCCCCCGTCGACCAGGGTCTTCAGGCCCGCCATCTTCTCCAGGGTGGTGTCGCGGCGCGGCCCCTCGTCGGTGGTGACGCCCTCGTAGGGGGCGATCTCCCGCTCGAAGCGGCCCTCGTCGATCGCGCGGATCGCGCGCCGGTGCGAGGCGTAGGCGAACGCCTCCATGTCCGCGCGGGACAGGTCCCAGTCGCGGGCGATCATCTCGGCGCCGCCGAACTGCGACACCTCGCCGTCGCCGTAGCGGGCCACCCAGCCCTTGGACCCGACGAACGGGCCCTGGTCGAAGCCGAGCGGCTCGGCGGCCGTCATCGCACACCCGATCGGGATCTGCGACATGTTCTGCACGCCGCCCGCCACGACCAGGTCGGACGTGCCCGACAGCACGGCCTGCGCCGCGAAGTGCACCGCCTGCTGGGACGAGCCGCACTGCCGGTCGATGGTGACGCCCGGGACCTCCTCGGGCAGCCCGGCCGCCAGCCAGCAGGTGCGGGCGATGTCGCCGGCCTGCGGCCCGAGGGTGTCGACGCAGCCGAACACGACGTCGTCGACGGCCGCCGGGTCGACCTTCGACCGGTCCATCAGCGCGGTCAGCACGTGCGCGCCGAAGTCGGCGGGGTGCACCGCGGCGAACCCGCCGCCGCGCCGTCCGACCGGCGCGCGGACGGCTTCGACGATGTAGGCCTCGGCTCTGCCAGCCATCAGGGGGTCTCCTTCGTACGGGGGCTAGCTCGCCTGGATCCCTTCCAGGACCATGGCGAGGTACTGCTTGGCGATGTCGTCGGCGGACAGGCGCCCGCCGTGCTGGTACCAGTTCGCCGCGACCCAGACGGTGTCGCGGATGAACCGGTAGACCAGCGTCCGGTCGAGGTCGGCGCGGAACGCGCCCTCCTCGACGCCGCGGGCCAGCAGCGAGGTCCACATCTCCTCGAACCTGCGGTGCGAGTCGAGCAGGTAGTGGAACCGCTCGCTGTTGGCCAGGTGCTTGGACTCGTTCTGGTAGAGCACGACGGCGGGCCGGTGCCGGTCGATGGACCGGAACGACTCGGCGACCAGGGCCTCCAGGGTGTCGCGCGCGCCGAGCCCGGCGCCGAGCACCCGGTCGTAGGCGGCCCACATCTCGTCGAGGAACGTCGAGAGGATCTCGTCGGCCATCGACTCCTTGGAGTCGAAGTGGTAGTAGAGGCTGCCGCCGAGGATCCCGGCGGCATCGGCCACCTTCCGGACGGTGGTGGCGGAGTACCCCTGGGAGGCGAACACCTCGGCGGCGGTGGCGAGCAGTTCGGCCCGCCGCTGCCCGCGGGCGGCGGCGGTGCCCTCGGCGTCACGCCGTCGTGGACTCATGGATTGTTCCTCAGGCCCTCTGGCTGGATACGGAGACGACCTCGCCGGTCATGTACGAGGAATAGTCGCTGGCCAGGAAGACGATAACGTTGGCGACCTCCCAGGGCTCGGCGTAGCGGCCGAACGCCTCGCGGCGGGTCAGCTCGTCCAGCAGGTCCTCCGAGGTCACCTTGACCAGGTGCGGGTGCATGGCCAGCGACGGCGACACCGCGTTGATCCGCACGCCGTGCTCGGCGGCCTCCAGCGCGGCACAGCGGGTCAGCGCCATCACCCCGGCCTTGGCGGCGGCGTAGTGCGACTGGCCCCGCTGCGCCCGCCACCCGATCACCGAGGCGTTGTTGACGATCACACCGGCGCCCTGGTCCCGCATGATCCGCAGGGCGGCGCGGGTGCAGCGCATGGTTCCGTTGAGGGTGATGTCCAGGACCCGGTCCCACTGCTCGTCGGGCATGTCGACCAGGTCGGCGGTGCCGCCGAGCCCGGCGTTGTTGACCGCGACGTCGATCCGGCCGAACCGCTCCACGCCGAGCGCGTAGAGCGCGCCGACCTGCTCCTCGGAGGTGACGTCGCAGGCCAGCGCGGCGACCCGGTCCGCGCCGAACTCCTTCTCCAGCGCCTCCCGGGACTCGCCGAGGCGCCGCTCGTGCGCATCGGAGATCAGCACCCGGGCGCCCTCCTCCAGGCAGCGCCGCGCGGTCGCGCCGCCGATCCCGGCGCCGGCCGCGGCGGTGATCACCACGGCCCGGTCGGTCAGCAGCCCGTGCCCGGGGACGTACGGCGGTGGCGTCATCCGCGCGCCTCTCTCGGTAGGCCGAGCACGCGCTCGGCGATGATGTTGCGCTGGATCTCGTTCGACCCGGCGTAGATGGTGTCGGCGCGGGAGAACAGGAACAGCCGCTGCCAGTCGCTCAGGTCGTACGGCTCGCCGTCGGCGACCAGGCCGGCGGTGCCGAGGACGTCCATCGCCAGCTCGCCGAGCTCGCGGTGCCAGGTGCCCCACACCAGCTTGGAGATCGACGACTCGGGGCCGGGCGCCCCGGCGGCGACGCCGGCCATGGTGCGGGTGGCGTTCAGCCGCATGATCTCCAGGCCCGCCCAGGACCGGGTGAGCCGGTCGCGCAGCAGCGGGTCGTCGATCGCGCCGGTCCGGCGGGCCAGCGCGATGACCCCCTCCAGCTCGCGGCGGAACCCGACCTGCTGGCCGAGGGTGGCGACGCCGCGCTCGAACCCGAGGGTGGCCATCGCGATCTTCCAGCCCTCGCCGGGCGCCCCGACGATGTTGGCCGCCTCGGTACGAGCGTCGTCGAAGAACACCTCGTTGAACTCCGAGGTGCCGGTGAGCTGGACGATCGGGCGGATGTCCACCCCGGGGGACGTCGTGCCCGCGCGCGCGCCGGCCCTCATCGGGACCAGGAGGTAGGAGAGGCCGTGGTGGCGGGTCGAGCCGGGTTCGGTGCGGCAGACCACGAAGCACCAGTCGGCCTCGACCGCGAGGGAGGTCCACACCTTCTGGCCGTTGATCCGCCACTCGCCGCCGTCCAGCTCGGCGCGGGTCTGCACGTTGGCGAGGTCGGACCCGGCGTCGGGCTCGGAGTAGCCCTGGCACCACAGTTCCTCGACGGCGACGATCGGCGGCAGGAAGCGCGCCTTCTGCTCGGCGGTGCCGAACGCGATGATCGTGGGGCCGAGCAGGTTCTCGCCGATGTGGCCGACGCGGGCGGGGGCGTCCGCGAGCGCGTACTCCTCGTTGAAGATCACCTGCTGGGCCAGGCTCGCGCCGCGTCCGCCGTGCTCCTCGGGCCAGCCGACGCAGGTCCAGCCGGCCGCGGCGAGGTGCCGTTCCCAGGCCAGCCGCTCCTCGAACGCCTCGTGCTCGCGGCCGGGGCCGCCCAGCCCGCGCGCGTGCGCGAACTCGCCCGACAGGTTGGCCTCGAGCCAGTCGCGCACCTCGGCCCGGAAGGCCCGGTCCTCGGGGGTCTCGTTCTGGTTCACGAGGCGAACTCTACCAAACAGTTGTTAGAAAGAACCGCGACGGCCCGGCCTCGGTCAGGCGGGGCCGGTCTCGGCGCCGAACGCCGCCGCCGGGTCGACGACCGGACGGCCCGCGCCCGACCGCTCCCCGGCCGAACGCCGCGGGGCCCGGCCGGGGAGCGGTTCGGGGACGCCGGCGGGCGGCTCGCGGTGGAGCAGGTCGAAGAGCCGCTCCCAGCGGCCGAGCACCCGGTCGGGGTGGTAGCGCAGCACCGAGACGCGCGCCTCGGCGCCGAGGGTGCGGCGCAGCGCGGCGTCCCCGATCAGCCGGTCCAGGGCCGCGGCGAACGCGACGGTGTCGCCGGGCGGCACCAGCAGCCCGCTCGCCCCGTCCTCCAGCAGTTCGCGGACGCCGGGTGCGCAGTCGAAGGCCACGGTGGGAAGCCCCTGGGCCATCGACTCCAGCACCGACATCGGGAATCCCTCGTCGCGGGAGGGCAGCGCGAACACCGACGCGCCGCCCAGCGCCGCCCCGACGTCGCCCGTCACACCGCGGAACTCGATCGAGCCCCCCAGCCCGGCGGCCTCCGCGCGGTCGATCAGGGCCGCCTCCTCGGGGCCGTCCCCGTACACGCGCAGCCGCCAGCGCGGATGCCGGGCCGCGACCTCCTCCCACGCCTCCAGCAGCAGGTCGACGCCCTTCTCGTGCGCGAGCCGCCCCACGCAGGCGACGACCGGCGCGTCCAGCGGGGCGGCGGGGCCGGGCAGGACGTGCAGCGGATTGGGCATGTGGTCGGCATTGGACATCCCGGCCCTGGCCCAGGCGTCGGCGTCCTCGGCGGTGAGCGCGAGGAACCGGTCGGCGCAGGCGTAGTGCTCGCGCACCCGCGCGTACCGGGTCGAGCGCCGCGTCGCCCGGTACGACTCGTGCGACATGCCGACGATCTTGAGGCCGGTGGTGTCGGCGTGCCGGACCCACTCCATCGCCCACACCTGCGCCACGATCACGACCGCGCCGGGCCGGGCCGCGCCGAACAGCGACGACAGCCGCGCCGCGCCCTGCCGCATCGCCGCGGTGCGCCACAGGTCCCGCGCCCGCGCCCGGACGTTCATCCGCTGGCGGACCGACCCCGGCCGCCACGCCAGGGCCGGAGGATGCCACGCGTCGTGCAGCGCCACCACCGAGTAGGAGCCGCCGCGCTGGTGCCGGTGCCGCTCCGGGGCGTGCGTGACGCCGACGAGGGTGACCTTGGCGCCCCGGGAGGCCAGCAGCCCCGCCAGGTGATGCGCCCACCGCTGGAGGCCCCCCATGGCATCGGTGTTGTTGCAGACGATGAACACGTCACGCGGTACGGCCACGTTCGCCCCTTCCAGGAAAGTGCCGTTGAGGAGTGCGCCGTTCTGGGAAGTACCGGTCCACCACGGTGCGGGCGGCGGTGCCCCTGTCGTGCTCGCCGAACCGCCGGACGAAGTCGCGGCGCCGGCCGGCGTGGGCCGCGCCGCCCGCGTCCAGGCCGGCGAGCGCGGCGACGAGCTCGTCCTCGGTGCGGGTGATCGGCCCCGGCGCGTACCGGGCCAGGTCGAAGTAGCCGGTGCCGAGGTCGGCCTCGTCCGGCAGGTGGAAGACCATCGGCCGGTCGAGCAGCGCGTAGTCGAACATGATCGAGGAATGGTCGGTGATCAGGGCGTCGGCGATCAGCAGCAGCAGGGTGACGTCGGGGACGCCGCCGGCGTCCCGGATCGCGTCGAGGGCGCCGGGCGGGACGTCGATCCGGGTCAGGTAGTGCGGGCGGACCAGCAGGACCAGGTCCTCGCCGAGGTCGCGCGCGAACCGCACCGGGTCGATGGGGAGGCCGGGCCCGGTGGCGGGCCGTCCGCCCGCGCCGTGCCGGAACGTCGGGGCGTAGAGGACGGCCCGGCGCCCGTCGTCCAGCCGCAGCGCGCGGCGGAGCGCGGCGACCTCCGCGGCCAGCTCGGGGTCGCCGCGGGCGCCGGTGACCAGCGGGTCGTTGCGCGGGTAGCCGGCCGGGAGCAGCTCGGCGCGGACACCGAGGCCCTTGGCGAGGGTGCCGGCGTCGTGCCGCGAGCGGATCAGGAAGCAGTCGTACCGGCCCACCATCCGGCGCAGCCTGGCCTGCTCCGCCGGGGTGCCGCCCTTGATCTTGGGCTGGTCGAAGCCCATCGGCTTGAACGCCGACCCGTGCCAGGTCTGGATGTAGGTGGTCCCGCGGCGCTTGCGGAGGCGGTCGGGGAAGCCCTGGTCGTCGATCCAGAACTCGGCCCGCGCGAGCGCGAGGTAGTACGCCCACGAGCCGCGGCGGACCAGCCTCGCGCCGGACGGAAAGCCCCGGGTGCCCGCGCTGTGGGACCAGACGGCGCGAACCGGGCGGCCCGACCGGCGCAGCTCCCGGTAGATGTACTTGGGGTTGCCGGCGTAGTGCCGCCCGAGGTGGCTCTCGAAGACCGCCGAGCCGGCGCGGACCGGCAGCCGGGTCAGCACCCGGTTGAACACGGTGGTCTTGGTCGTCCGGGCGGTCGCGGCGCGGCGCGCGGCCAGCGCCGACCGCCGGACCCGCGCCCAGCCGCGCCGTCCCACCGCGCTCGCGGCGGCGCGGTGCACCAGCGCCCGGGTCGTCCGGGCCCGCCGGCCGCCGCCGTCCAGGGTGAAGGCGAGGTGCCCGGCCTCGGTGACGTAGGAGCTGAGCCGGTCCGCCGCGAGCCTGGTCAGCCGGGGCCGCACGGGCAGGGCCACCCCGTCGAGCGGCGGCGAGCCCGTCCCGTCGCCGGGACGGGTGACCATCTCCTGGCCGTCCACCCGGATCCGGAGCCGGGTGTCCCACACCGGGTCGGCGAACCCGAGCGGCCGGACCCGGCGCACCGGGTCGAAGTCGGCCGTCCACTCCAGCCGGTCCCCCACCCGCGCGACGCGGGCGCGGGCGCGGGCCGCGCGCCCCGGGCGGCGCCGGTCGTACAGCTCCAGCGACCCGGTCAGCCGCGCGCCGGGCGGCACCCGGCCGAGCGGGTTCATCACGTGGCCGGCCAGGTGCGCCCGGCCGCCGCGCAGCTCCAGGGCCGTGACGGTGTTGGCGGGGCGGAGCTCGTTCAGCGGGCGCAGGTGGAAGCCGAGGCCGGTGACGTCCAGGACGGGGTGGCCGGACGGGTCGGGCATCGTCCCGCCCCAGTAGACGCGGCCGTCCAGCTCGACGAGGTCGGCGCGGATCTCGTGCTTCCTGCTCCGCCCGTACTCCGCCGCCGCGAGCGCGCCCGCGTGGTCGCCTTCGCGCACCAGGTAGGCGGCGATCGCCGGCATCGCGTTGGCGGTGTCGAACACGCGCGGGTCCAGGTCGGCCAGGTAGCCGGCCGCCAGGTCCAGGACGCGCGACTGGTGGCCGGGGTCGCGGTTGCGCAGCTCGCGCAGGTACAGCAGCAGGTCGTGGTTGACGAACTTGGCGTCCTTGGCGAGCTTGAGGTCGGCGGCGCCGTTCCGCCGGAACAGCGCGTCGATGCGCCGGTGGATCGCCAGCCGGTCGGCGAAGTTGGTGAGCTCGGCCCGCCGGTTGGTGATCGACTGCTCCCCCGCGCGCCGTTCCACCAGCCAGTTGTAGACGCGGTGCGGGATCAGCGCGGTGCGTCCGGCCGCCAGGTACGCCTCGGCGGTGAACAGCAGGTCCTCGTAGTTGAGCCGTTCGACGAAGCGGAGCCCCTGGTCCTCCAGGAACCCGCGCCGGTACGCCTTGTTGGTCGACAGCGTGTCGTAGAGCAGGTCCGGGTTCTCCGGCAGCGACCCGTACACGGCCCTGCGCTCGTAGAGCCACGGATACCAGGGGCGCACGCGCTTGGTGGCGCGGTCCAGGTGGATCCGGGCGCACAGCCCCGACACCAGGTCGGCGCCGGTGTCCTCGGCGGCGGCGACGAGGTTGAGGCAGGCGTGCCGGTCCAGGGTGTCGTCGCTGTCGAGGAACATCAGGAACCGGCCGGACGCGTGCTCGATCCCGACGTTGCGCGGCCGGCCGCAGCCGCCCGAGTTGGCGGGCAGGTGCACCGCGCGGATCCGGCCCGGCAGGCCGGCGGCGAACCGGTCGGCGATCTCGCCGGTGCCGTCGGTGCTGGCGTCGTCCACGATGACGGTCTCGACGCCGCCGAGGGACTGCCCGAGCACCGATCCGACCGCCCGCGGCAGCCGCAGCGCGTCGTTGTAGGCGATCACCACGACGCTGACATCCGGGCGCGCCCGCATCGGCCTCCCTCCGCACGTCCGTCGTGCCGTCATTCCTTTCCAGGAAGCGCGGGGCGGAGGTCCAAGCCGGCCTCAAAACCTGTCGATGATTCGCATCGGCCGACAATGCCGCTGGATCGGGAAAGGCCCCAGGAATCCCTCCGGACCCGCCGGTCCCCAGGAACGCCGAAGGGCGCCCGCCATGCGGCCGGTACGGCCTGGCGGGCGCCCTGTGGCGCGGGAGCTGTGGCGCGGGAGCGGGCTTACTTGGCGTAGTCGGGGTACCCGTACCCGACGACCTGGGACTTGCTCCGGACGTGCTTCTGCACGGCGTCGGAGGTGTTGCCCTCGACGGTCTTGATCGTGCCGTCGCCGTTGTCCTTGGCGACGACGCCGACGTGGTCGATGTCGCCGATCTTGCCCTTGGAGCCCTTGTCCCAGTCGTAGAAGACGATGGCCCCGGGCTTGGCGGTGTCGCCCCAGCGGCCGGTCTTCTTCAGCCAGCTGGCGTGCTCGACGGTGTAGGCGTCGAAGCCCATGTTCTTCACGCCGAGCTGCGCGCCCAGCCAGGAGACGAACATGTTGCACCACTGGGCGCCGTTGTACTCGGCGACCTTGCCGCCGTCACGCTTGGCGGTCTGCTTCGCGGCGGGGGACGAGACGTACCAGTCGTGGAACTTGGTCTGCCCCTTCTTCCCCTCCTTGATCCCGACCTGCTTCTCGGCCAGCTTGATCACTTCGCTGGACTTCACCGCGCGGGGGGCCACGGAGTAGCCCTCCTGGGCGGCCTTCTGCTTGGACATGGTGCCGATCTTGGGGGCGCTCTTGTGGGCGCTCTTGGCCTTGGCCTTGGCGGGCGGCCCGGCCATCGCGGCGGCCTGCGCGGCACCGGTGGCTGTCCCGGCGGTGGCCTCGTCGCCGGACACGCCGGTGGCGACCGCGAACCCGAGGGACCCGGCGAGCACGGCGCCGACGGCGACGCCGGCGGCGAGCTTCTCGGTGGGCAGGAAGTTCACACTGTTGCGCTTGGGCATGCTGACGATCTCCTTGTCTTCCATTGCGCCTACCGGGTTAGCTGACGGATTCGGGCGTGGAAGTCGCCCTACGGCACGCGCTGGGCGCGCCGATTCACCCCTGGAAAGTTGGGTCCCCGGTTCCCGTCCCCGTGGTGGCGGACGCGGATTTGGCCACGGGCACCGCGGAGGCGGTGCCGGCTGTCGGATTGATCTCGTGAGAGATGAAGCGCGGAACAATGGGGCCGCGCGCCGCGGGCACCCAGGCTCCGCGGCCGCCGGTCATGTCTGAGCACGACCGGCCACAACGCATGGAACGCGCTGCGAGATTTGAATAGAAGGTATCAACCTTCTCATGAAAAGCAAACCGGGCACCAAGGTCCCCCTCAGGTCCCTAAAGCCTGCTCTATAGGACACCAACAGACCGGCCCCGCCGCCCCTTCCCGATCGCGCGGGTTCCTTCCCGGAAATCCGATCAAGGGGAGGCCCGCAGAGGCGCGACAAGGCCCGGAAGGCGCCTGGACAAAGGGGTTTCGCGAGTTGGACCGCAGCCTCGAGGCCGCCCGCGGGCGCCATTTTTTACCTGAGCGGCCCGGCCGATTCTTTACCTTGGCGGTGACGGGCGCCACACCCGCCGCCGCCATTCCTTGATCGAGGCCGGCGCCGGGGCCGTCAGCGCACCCGGAGGGCGAACATCGTGGTGTCGTCGGCCGCCCGGTCGTGCTCCATTCGGTCCAGCACCTGGTCCAGGACCGGCTCCGGCCCGTCCGCGCAATCCTGCAAGATCTGAGTCAGGCGCTCGATCTGCGCGTCGATATCGGCCTCCCGACGCTCGACGAGGCCGTCGGTGTAGAGGAAGATCAGATCGCCGGGGAGCAGCCGGGTGGTGAACGTCGCGTAGTCGTACCCGGGGACGGCGCCGAGCAGCGGATCGGGGTCGATGCTGAGCTGGGCGGCCTGCCCGTCGCGCACCAGGATGGGCGGCGGGTGCCCGGCGCAGGCCCATTGCAGCACCCGCCGGGAAGAGTCGTAATGGGCGACGACGCAGGTGCCGGTGGCCGCGTTCAGATCGCCGACCAGCTCGTTCAGCCACGCGACGAGGCGTCCGGGCGGGCGGCCGGTGTAGGCGAGGCCGAGGAAGCCGTTGCGGGTCCGCGCCATCGCCGCGGCGGCCTGGAGACCGTGCCCGGCGGCGTCGCCGATGGCGAACAGCCCGCGGCCGTCCGACAGCGCCCGGGTCGCGAACCAGTCGCCGCCGATGCGCGCGGCGCTCTCGGCGGCCAGGCTGCGGACCTCGATGCCGAGCCCCGGAAGCGGCTCCACCTCGCGGTCGTCGGGCAGGATCGCGCGCCGCAGCGTGACCGCCACCCGCCGCTCCTGTGCCGTGCGGGCCTGCTGCCGCAGCATCTGGCGGCGGGTCTCGGCGAGCGCCTGCTCGACGCCGCGCCGCCGGGTGATGTCCTGCGAGACGACGTTGATCGAGACCGGCAGGCCCGACTCGCCCAGCACGGGCTCGATGAACACCCACAGGTTTCGGCGCTTGCCGTCGGGGGTCGTCACGCGGTGCTCCACCTCCACCGGCTCGCGGCGGGAGAACAGTGTCTGGAACGCCTCCTCGACCAGCGGCACGTCCTCATCGGTGACGAGCTTGGACAGGTCGTCCGACTCCGGCGGCTTGTTACTCGGGTCCTGGAGGTAGTTGGCGGCCATCTGCGGCGTCCACTCGGCCTCGCCGGTGACCAGGTCCCACTCGCCGAAGCCGATCTGGGCGAGCCGCTCGACCCGTTCGAGACGGCGCCGGACCCGGTCCTCCTCGTGGTAGTAGTGCCAGGTGACGCAGACCCCGGTGGGCACCGCGACGCACCGCGCGCTCATCCGGGACGTCCGGGCCAGGCCCTCCTGCGCGGTGGAGAACACGAACGGCTCGCGGCCGTAGGGCCTGCCGGTCTCCAGCACCTCGGTGTAGGCCGCGAACAGGCCGGTCAGCGCGGTCCCCGGGTCGGTCCGCAGCAGCCGGAGCCCGGTCAGCTCGGCGGCGCCGCGGCCGAACAGGTCGCGGGCGGTCTCGTTGAGCTCGGCGTACAGGAAGTCCACGACCCGGCCGCCGTCGTCGCGCACCGGCACCAGGTGCGCGGCGCTGTCGGACGAGCCGTCCAGCACCGCCCGCGCCACCTGGTCGGCGGGGAGCGCGGCGATGATGTCGGCGTCGCCGCCGGTGTCGACCGCGGTGACCTGCCGCAGGATCTCCCGCGCGGCGGGCGTCTCGGCCTGCTCGGCATTGGTCAGGTGGGCGCCGGCCCGCTCGACGGGGCTCGGCGCGGGCGCCTCCGCGCCGGTGAGGTCCCAGGCGCTCACCGGGCTCTCACCGCCCCGCACGCCGACGACCAGCGCCGCCGCCTCGCCCAGGTCGAGGTCGAGGTCGCGCGCCAGCCAGATCAGATGCTGGAGCGCCTCACCGGGCGGGACGCCGAGGCGCCCGGCCAGGACGACCCGCGCCTCGGCGAGCATCGCGCGGTCGTGCGCCGCGCCCCGCAGATCGGCCAGTTCCGGTGCCGTACCCGGTTCCGGGTCCGGCCGCGTGTCCCGAGACTCCGTCACCCTTCTCCCCCATCCGGCATTTCATGCCCCCGGAAGAAGAAAGGTACATAGGCCCGAGTAGGGCCTTTCTCATTATCTTCATTCTCAGTCCAGATCTTTGCCCCGGTTTTTCGTTTTATACGGGGCTCTTCACCTTCCCGACACCAGGGGACTACCTGGGAGCCGCGCCTTCTCCACCTTGCCGGCCGCGTTGCGCGGCAGCTCGGCGACGAAGACGATCTCGCGCGGCACCTTGAAGTTGGCGAGCAGGTCCCGGCAGTGCGCGACGAGGTCGGCGGCGGCCGGTCCGGTGCCGGGCCGGGCCCGCACGTAGGCACGGCCGACCTCGCCCATCCGCTCGTCCGGGACGCCGATCACGGCGGCCTCGGAGACCGCCGGATGCCGGGCCAGCACCTGCTCGACCTCGGCCGGGTAGACGTTGAAGCCGCCTACCACGAACATGTCCTTGGACCGCCCGGTGATGATCAGGTTGCCGGCCGGGTCGAGCCGGCCGAGGTCGCCGGTCGCCAGCCACCCGTCCCGGATGGTCTCCCGGGTCCCCTCCGGGTCGCCGAGGTAGCCGCGCATCACGTTGTGCCCGCGGACCATGACCTCGCCGGACGCGCCCGGCTCCACCGGCGTCCCGTCCGGGCCCGCGATCACGATCTCGACGCCCTCGATGGGCCGGCCGCAGGTGGTGGCCACGGTCGTGTCGTCGTCGCCGAGCGAGCAGGCGGTGACGGTGCCGCACGACTCGGTCAGCCCGTAGGCGGTGACCACCTCGGGGAACAGCTCGGCCCGCATCCGGCTGATCAGCGCGACCGGGACGGTCGACGCGCCGGTCACCGCCAGCCGCAGCGACGACAGGTCGCGCTCGCGCGGCGCGTCCAGCAGCGAGGTGTAGATCGTGGGCGGGCCCGGCAGGACGGTGATCCGCTCGGCCTCGATCAGCCGGGCCGTCTCCGCCGCCTCGAAGACGTCCTGGAGCACCATCGTGGCGCCCACCAGCAGGCAGGCCAGCACGCCCGCCTTGTAGCCGAAGGAGTGGAACATCGGGTTGACGATCAGGTAGCGGTCGCCGCGGCGGATCCCGGTCCGGCCGCTCCACGCCAGATAGGTCCGCACGTCCTGGCCGTGCGTGCACATCACGCCCTTCGGGCGGCCGGTGGTGCCGGAGGTGAACAGCACGTCGGCGATGTCGTCGGCGGTGACCGCCGCCTCGCGGGCGTCCGCCTCGGCCTCCGGGACGGCCGCCCCCGCGGCGAGGAAGTCCTCCCACGCCGTCGCGCCGGGCCCCGCGGTCGCGCCGAACGTGACGGCGGTGACGCCCTCCGGCGCCCCCTCGGTGCCGGCGCCGAGCATGCCCAGGTAGTCCTTGCCGAGGAAGCCGTCCTCGACGAAGACCATCCGCGCGCCGCTGCGGGTGAGCGGCCAGCGGGCCTCCTCGCCCTTGTAGCGGGTGTTGACCGGGACCAGGACGGCGCCGGCGCAGGCGGCGCCGAGCGCGGTCACGATCCACGGGACGCCGTTGGGGGCCCAGATCGCGATCCGGTCGCCGGGCCCGATCCCGGCGGCGATGAACGCCCTGGCCGCCACGCGGACGCGGGCGCGCAGCCCGGCGTAGGTCAGCCGGACGGTGCCGTCCACGACGGCCTCGGCGTCCGGGATCTCCCGCGCGACCCGTTCGAGGATCGCCGGAATGGTCATCAAGGCGTGCTCGTCCATGCTCACCGCTCTCTGTGCCACCGGGCCCGGCCTCCGGAGATCACGGTCCGGTCCCCCACCGAGACCGTGAAGCCGAGCGCGCCGTCATCCTGCCACGCGGCGATGTGAAGCCGATCACCGGGGAAGACGGGGGCGGCGAACCGGCCGTCCGGCTCGGCGAGCCGGGCGGGATGGGCGCCCGCCGCCTCCGCCGGCGGCAGCGTCGTCCGCCGCGACATCACGGTCGAGCCGTAGGCGGCATGGGTCACGGGGCGCGGGTCACGGCGATGGCGGCCTTGAGGTCGGCCCAGAACCCGGGGCGTGCGTCGACCCGGAAGGCGAGCCGGTAGACGGTCGTCTTGTGCCGGCCGCGCACCCAGAGCTGCACCTCGGCGGGTCCCGGGTGCGCCTGGAGGATCTCCTTGAGCTGACCGACCGACTGCGGCGTCACCCGCGCGGCCCGCATCTCCAGCCGGACGGGCGCGCCCTCGCCCGCCGCGTCCAGCTCGGGGACGGTCAGCTCCATCGCGACCAGGCGCGGCACATCCTCGCGCTTGTCCAGCCGGCCCTTCACGAACACCACGGTGTCCTCGGCGAGCAGGGCCGACACGAGCTGGTAGGCCGCGGGGAAGAACAGGCACTCGATCGCCCCGGCCAGGTCCTCGACGGTCGCGATCGCCCAGGCGTTGCCCTTCTTGGTCATCTTGCGCTGGAGGCCCGACACGATGCCGCCGATCGTCACCACCGCGCCGTCGGCGTGCTCGCCGCCGGTGAGCTGGGAGATCGAGGCGTCCGATCCCTCGCGCAGGACGTGCTCGACGCCGAACAGCGGATGGTCGGAGACGTACAGGCCGAGCATCTCCCGCTCCTGCGCGAGCAGGTGCGCCTTGTCCCACTCGTCCGCGGCGAAGGCCGCCTCCAGCACGCCGCCCGGCCCGCCGCCGTCCCCCTCGGCCAGGGTCCCGAACAGGTCGAACTGCCCCTCGGCCCGCCGGCGCTTGACCCGCACCGCGTCGTCGACCATCGGCTCGAACGCCGCGGTGAGGCCCTTGCGGGTGTGCCCGAGCTCGTCGAACGCCCCGGCCTTGATCAGCGACTCGACGGCGCGCTTGTTGCAGGCGACCGCGTCGACCTTGTCGAGGAAGTCGGGGAACGAGCCGTACCGGCCGCCGGCCCCGCGGCTCCGGATGATCGCGTCGACGACGTTGCGGCCGACGTTCCGCACGGCGGTCAGGCCGAAGAGGATGACGTCGTCGCCCTGGGCGGCGAAGTCGGCCTCGGACTCGTTCACGTTCGGCGGCAGCACCGTGATGCCCATGTGGCGGCACTCGTTCAGGTACACCGCGGACTTGTCCTTGTCGTCGCGCACCGAGGTCAGCAGCGCGGACATGTACTCGGCCGGATGGTTGGCCTTCAGGTACGCGGTCCAGTACGACACCAGCGCGTAGCAGGCGGCGTGCGCCTTATTGAACGCGTATCCGGCGAACGGCACCAGCACGTCCCACACCGCCTGGATCGCCTCGTCGGAGTAGCCCCGCTCACGGCAGCCGTCCCGGAACGGGACGAACTCCTTGTCGAGGACCTCCTTCTTCTTCTTGCCCATCGCGCGGCGCAGCAGGTCGGCCTGGCCGAGCGTGTACCCGGCGAGGACCTGGGCGGCCTTCTGCACCTGCTCCTGGTAGACGACCAGCCCGTAGGTGAGGCCGAGCACGTCCCTGAGCGGCTCCTCCAGGTCCGGGTGGATCGGGGTGATCTGCTGCTGGCCGTTCTTGCGGAGCGCGTAGTTGGTGTGCGAGTTCATCCCCATCGGGCCCGGCCGGTACAGCGCGGTGACGGCGGTGATGTCCTCGAACCCGTCGGGCTTCATCAGCCGCATCAGCGAGCGCATCGCGCCGCCGTCGAACTGGAACACCCCGAGGGTGTCGCCGCGGCCGAACAGCGCGTAGGTCTCCGGGTCGTCCAGCGGCAGGGCGAGCAGGTCGAGCGCGACGCCGGTGTTCTTCTCGATCAGCGCGATCGCGTCGTCCATGATGGTCAGGTTGCGCAGGCCGAGGAAGTCCATCTTGAGCAGGCCGAGCGCCTCGCAGCTCGGGTAGTCCCACTGGGTGATGGTGACGCCGTCGGAGTGCCGCACCCAGACCGGGACGTGATCGGTGATCGTCTCGCTGGACATGATCACGCCGGCCGCGTGCACGCCCATCTGCCGGACCAGCCCCTCCACGCCCTTGGCGGTGTCGATGACCTGCCGGACGTCCGGCTCGCCCTCGTACATCGCGCGGACCTCGCCCGCTTCGGCGTACCGCGGATGCGACGGGTCGGTGATCCCGTTCAGGTCGATGCCCTTGCCGCCGGCGTCGGCCGGCATCGCCTTGGTGATCCGGTCGCCCAGCGCGTACGGGTGGCCGAGCACCCGGGCCGAGTCCTTGACCGCGTTCTTGGCCTTGATGGTGCCGTAGGTGCCGATCATCGCGACCTTGTCGGCGCCGTACTTGGCGGTCACGTACCGGATCACCTCGCCGCGGCGGCGCTCGTCGAAGTCGATGTCGACGTCGGGCATGGAGACCCGCTCGGGGTTGAGGAACCGCTCGAAGATCAGCCCGTGCTCGATCGGGTCGAGGTCGGTGATCCCCATCGCGTACGACACCAGCGACCCGGCCGCCGAGCCGCGCCCGGGGCCGACCGCGATGCCGTTGGTCTTGGCCCACATGATGAAGTCGGCGACCACCAGGAAGTAGCCCGGGAACCCCATCTGGACGATGACGTCCATCTCGTACTCGGCCTGCTCGCGGTACCCGTCGCCGAGCCCTCCCGGGAAGCGGCGGCGCAGCCCCGCCTCGACCTCCTCCCGGAACCAGGTGATCTCGGTATAGCCCTCGGGGACGTCGAACCGCGGCATCAGGTCGCGCTTCTCGAACCAGCCCGTGGTGTCGACCCGCTCGGCGATCAGGGCCGTGTTGCGGCAGCCGTCCTGCCAGGCGTCGGAGGAGTCGATCGCGTACATCTCCTCCGCCGGCTTGAGGTGGTAGCCGGTGCCGTCGAACCGGAACCGGTCGGGATCGGTGAGGTTCTTACCGGTCTGGATGCACAGCAGGGCGTCGTGCGCGGTCGCCTCGTCCGCGCGGGTGTAGTGCGAGTCGTTGGTCACCAGCGGCGGGATGCCGAGCTTCCGGCCGATGTCGAGGAGCCCGTCGCGGACGCGGCGCTCGATCTCGATGCCGTGGTCCATCAGCTCCAGGAAGTACCCGTCCTTGCCGAAGACGTCCTGGTACTCGGCCGCCGCGCGCAGCGCCTCGGCGTCCTGTCCGAGGCGCAGCCGCGTCTGGACCTCGCCGGAGGGGCAGCCGGTCGAGGCGACGAGCCCCCGCGACCACCGGGCGATGCTCTCCCTGTCGGTGCGCGGCCACTTCTGCAACCAGCCCTCGGCGTAGGCGTCGGAGGAGAGCCGGAAGAGGTTGTGCAGGCCGGTCCGGTCGGTGGCCCAGATCGTCTTGTGCGTGTAGCCGCCCGAGCCGGAGACGTCGTCCCGCTTCTGGTGCGGCTGCCCCCACCGGATCTTGCGCTTGTCCTGCCGCGCGCCGGGCGCCACGTACGCCTCGATGCCGATGATCGGCGTGACGCCGGCGGCGGCGGCCTGGTGGAAGAAGTCGTAGGCGCCGTGCAGGTTGCCGTGGTCGGTCATGGCGATGTGGGTCATGCCCATCTCGCCGCAGGCGGCGAACAGGTCCTTGAGCCGCGCCGCGCCGTCCAGCAGCGAGTACTGGGTGTGGACGTGCAGGTGCGTGAATGGCCGTTTCACCCCGCCCCCGCTCAGCCGTCGGCCTCGAGACCGCGCGCGATGGCCCGCAGCCCCGTGGCGACCTCGCGGCCGGACGGGGCGCGCTCGGGGTCGACCAGCCATTGCAGGTGGAGCCCGGCGATCAGCGCCATGTGCACCGAGCCGACCGCGCGGGCGGTCTCGGCGTCGTCCGCGGCGTCGAGGCCGTGCAGCTCGGCGGCCATGTCCGGACGGCCCCGCTCGTAGGCGTCGGCGATCTGGGCGCGGACCTCGGGCGAGCGGGTCGCCTGCGCCAGCGCCTCGACGGTCGCGACCAGCATCGGCCGGTCGCCGTCGCCCGGCTCCGCGATCTGCGACCACAGCCGCTCCAGCCGCTCGGCGGTCGTGGTGGCCTTCTGCTCGGCGGCGTGCAGGGTGCGGTCGCCCCATTCCTGCACCAGTTCCATCAGGGCGGCGTTGAGCAGCGCCTCCTTGGAGCCGTAGTGGTAGTTGATCGTCCCCACCGGCGCGTCGCCCGCGGCGGCGGCGATGTCGCGCGAGGTCGTCCGGGCGTAGCCGCGCTCCTCCAGGCAGCGCTTGGCACCGGCCATCAGCCGTTCTCGATGTCCCATGGCGGACACCCTAGCCCAGACTTGAACACCCGTTCAAAACGTTCATTCAAAACGGACGTTCAAGTCAGTGTTCGGGAGCAGGGGCCGCCAGTACTGCCGGTCCTTCTCGTCCCGCACGGTGAAGCCGAGCTTCTCGACGGCCTCGTCCAGCACCCTGACCTCGCCGTCCTCACCGGCCTTCAGTGCGGCCCTCCTGGACTCCAGCACCGCGTTGACCTCGGCCGGGAGCTCGGGCGTGTGCGGCGTCCAGGCGTGGAACAGGCCGGCGTAGGGGTCGGCGTCCAGCCACGGGTACCCGTGCGCCCGGAACGCCTCGGCGAGCGCGGAGGCGGACGCCTGCGCCTCACCGCGCAGGACCTGCCGCGACCCGGCGTCGAGCACCACGAGCCGCTTCCCGTCGAGGAACACCGCGGCCACGGTGTCGCCGTCGATCACCTCGCTGCGGCCGTCCCGCCGGGCCTCGATCCGCGCGCCGGTCACCTTCAGCCGCATCCCGTCGGCCATCGCCATGAACGCGAGCCCGGCCCCGAGCGCCAGGCCCGCCGCCGCGCAGATCGCGACCTGCCACGGCGCGCGCAGATCGCCGACGAACTCCAGCGGGCCCCGCATCGGCAGGACCGGCAGCCGGGTCACCCACCGCGCGAGCCAGGGCAGCAGCGTCCCGAGGACCAGCCCGAGCACCGGGAAACCCGCCATGATCACGACAAGATCGCCCCGCGGATACCCCAGCACCGACTCCCGCTCGTCCACGACGCCCCGCTCTCGGTCGCGGCCAGACCCGTCCGGCCCGGCCTCTCCCACGGACGCTAGGCGGGGCGGCGGCCGGGGACCACGGCCAAGAGTCGATCGCACCGCGACTTCAGTCGCCGGTCGCGCGAAATTCGATCGCCTCCGGCCCGGGGAGCTCCTACACTCGCGCCCATGCCCGCCTTCGATGACACATCCTTCCCCGCCCATGTCGCGGAACGGCTCGCCGGGCTGCCCGGCGTGCAGGCCGTCGCACTGGGGGGCTCCCGGGCCGCCGGGACGCACCGACCCGACAGCGACTGGGACTTCGCCGTCTACTACCGCGGCACGTTCGCCCCCGCCGACGTGCGCGCCCTGGGGTGGCCGGGCGAGGTCTCCGAGATCGGCGGCTGGGGCGGCGGCGTGTACAACGGCGGCGCCTGGCTGACCGTCGACGACCGGTCCATCGACGTGCACTACCGGGACCTCGACGATGTCGAGCGCGGGCTCGCCGAAGCGCGAGAAGGCAGCTTCCACGTCGAGCGGCTGATGTTCCACCTGGCCGGCATCCCGAGCTACATCCTCCTCGCCGAGCTCGCCGTCAACCGGGTCCTGCACGGCGAGCTGCCGCGCCCCGAGTACCCCGGGGCGCTGAAGCGCGCCGCGTCCGAACGGTGGCAGGGCGACGCGCGGCTCACCCTCGTCTACGCCCGGGCCGCCCACGCCGAACGCGGCCATCTCACCGACTGCGCCGGGGCCATCGCCACCGCCGCCGTCCAGGCGGCGCACGCGGTGCTCGCGGCCCGCGGCGAGTGGGTCACCAACGAGAAGACCCTCCTGGACCGGGCCGGCCTCCGCGACGTCGACCGCGTCCTCAGCGGCCTGGCCCCGACCCCGGACGCGCTCACCGCCGCCCTCGACGAGACGTCCGCCCTGCTGGAGGCCGCGTTCGCGAGGACCTGACCGGTCGGTGCCCCGCCCGCCCCCCGGAGACGGGTCCGGCTCGGCCGTCCGAGCGGGTCCGGTTCCTGGCCGACCTCATGACCAAGTACACCTAGCGTGTTCGGCGGGCGGGGAGGCGGAACAGGTCGCCGAGGCGGCGGAGGGCGTCCCGGTCTCCGGTCGCCGTGGCGGCTCCGCTTTCGAGCGCGGTGCCGAGCCGGAGGTGTCCCGAGGCCAGCTCGCGGAAGGCGTCGGCGCTGAGCGTGATGACCACGTCGGGGTGCTGGGCCGGCCCGTACACGGTCTCGATCTCGCCGTCGTCCACCCGGGCGTGGAAGGTCTCGTCGCCCGTGCGGAACTCGTAGACCGCGGTCAGGCCCGCGGCGGCGGCCGGGACGAAGGCGGCCTTCAGCCCGAGCACCGCCCAGCCGGGATGGAACGCCTCGTCCTCCCGGGGGTCGTCCATCGCCCACCGCAGGCCCCAGCGGGCCAGCGCGAGCACCGCCGGCCCGAGTTCCGCCCCCGCCTCGGTGAGGGCGTAGGCGGGGGTGCGGGCCGGCGGTGGAAGGGTGATCCTCTCGACCAGTCCCTCGCGTTCGAGGTGCTTCATCCGCGCCGACAGCAGCCCAGTACCGAGGCCGCGCAGGTTCCGCTGGAGGTCGCCGAAGCGCTTGGGACCGGTCAGCAGCTCGCGGACCAGGAGCAGCGTCCAGCGCTCTCCGACGATGTCGAGGGTGCGCGCGGTCGCGCAGTACTGGGCGTAGCTTCGCTGATCCACTTCATCATGCTAATGCTCGGGCTTTCTGTTACTGAATCGAAGCGGCCTCCAGGATCAGCCGGGAGAGCGCTTCCGGGTCGGTGAGCATCACGTCGTGCGGGCCGTCCAGCGTGAGGACGCGATATCCGACCGCCTCGGCGAACCGGTCGAACGCGTAGGTGGCCGGCCGGCAGCAGATGGCCGTCCCCGGGATCCGGTCGACGGCGCCGCTCAGCCGGGTGGGTTCAATGAAGGTTCCCAGGGGCTGGGGACGCAGGCGTGGGGCGAGCCATGCGGCGTCGTCCGGGTCGGTGACGCCGAAGACCTCCGGTTTGGGCACGCGCACCAGCGTTCCGTCCGCCCCGGCCCGGACGGCCTTCTCGAAAGCCTCCGGCGCCAGCCCGAACAGGCTCACGCCGTCGCCGCCCGCCCAGCCGTCCACCAAGACGACGCGGCTCACCCTCTCGGGCCTCAGATCGGCCGCCTCCCGCACGACCAGCCCGGCATAGCTGTGCCCGACCAGCACCACGTCACCGTCCACCGTGTCCACGGCGGCGACGACCTCCCGAACGTGGTCGTGCAGTCCGGTGCCGGCGTCGAAGGCGAGGTCGGGGGCCAGAGTGTGTGCGCCCTTGAGCAGCGGAACGAGGCGGTCCCAGGCCCAGGCGCCGTGCCAGGCCCCGGCGACAAGGATGAAAGTAGTCATGACGAGTCCCCCTAGAGATCAGCGAGTGCTTGATACTAACCTAGTAGCTTCCTGTTTTTGAAGTGCTAGATCAATTATGCGGAAGCATTGAGCCTCCCGGTCCAGAACGGTTGATCTTGGATAAGCGGCGGGTTACGTTGCTCGGTGCCAGGGCAAGTGATCTCCGGTTGAGGCCCGTCCGCGGGCGGAGGAGCTGATCCAGCATGCGCACCACGTTCTTCGCTGTCCTGACGGCGGCGGCGGCCGGGACGGCGGCGGTGGCGGCCCCGGCGCAGGCCGCCACGACCACCTGGACGGTCACCAACCCCAACGCCGACGGGGCCTTCACCAGCCCCGGCGGACCCCTGACGGTGAAGAACGCCGCGGGCGAGGTGCTGGTCACCTGCGCCGGCCTAAACGCGAGCGGGCACGCCACCGGCCGCACCAACACCACGGGCGCGCTCGGCACCCTCGAAACCAGCGAGGGGACCACGTGCGCCGGTCCCGGGGGCGTGAAGTGGAGCGTGCGGATCGACTCGTCGCACTGGAACGCGCCCCTGACGGGCACCGCCTACGACGCCGCCCAGGGGAGGACGTCCATCACGGCCGGATGGGTCCAGTACGTTCTCGGCTCGCTCGACGGCAAGTGCGCCTTCGTCACCCAGAACACCAAGCTGAGCTACGTCAACGGCACCGGCACCTTGAAGGCGACGACCGCCCAGGCCCAGTTGGGCACCCTCCCCGACGGGACCACCTCGTGCGCGGGCTCCCTCACCGCAGGAGAGACCATCGGCTTCGACGCCTCCTTCAAGCTCACCCCCGCCATCAAGATCTCCGCCACGACGTCGTGACGGCTTAGAGCTGTCCCGCACCGTGGGGCGGCGGACGGTGCGGGACCGCCGGTGACGGCGAGGGCGCCAGTCAGTTCTGTGGGATGCCCAGCCCGTACAGGTCCAGGCTGTAGCCGCCCTTGCCCAGCCATGCCGTGCAGTGCAGATCGTCCAGCGGTACGTCCTGGACGCGCAGGGTGTTCACCAGCACCCGGGCCGCGGCCTCGATGTCGGAAGGCCGAGGATGGCCGAAATCGATGACGTGGACCAGGTTCTCCGCGTCGTCCTGCTGCCAGCCCAGTTCCGCCGCCTTGCGCGGATCGAGTCCCTCCGTGCCCGCTTCCAGATGCAGCAGCCGAGCGTCGCAGCGCAACTGGACGAACCCCGGGTACCGGTCGGTGACCGGTGCCATCACCAGCACCACTTCCTGATCGAGCGGCCCCATGGCGCCGGATAGCGCCGCCAGCGTCTCCTCGAGCCACTCGCCGAACTCGTCCCAGGTCTCGGCGAGGTGGCCGCCGGGGACGAACACGCCCTCCAGCGCCGCGCCCTCGGTCGTGGTGGCCTGCCACACCCCGATCTCGGCGACCGCGTCGTCACGCTCGCCCCATTTGGCCAGCTGGTACTCGTGGTTCTCGGCCACATCGGCCGGCAGCAGCCGCAACCGCACCGTGTTTCCGGTCCGCTCGATCTCCAAGAGGGTCTCCGGCCGGCGCCAGCGCAACACCGGGCCGGGCCCGCGCCAGATCGGCGCCGGACCGATCCGCTTCTCGGCCGCCGCCTTGGCCGCCAGGAACACCTCTGTCAGAACGGCCGTCTCCCCGGTGCGCGCCAGCTCGCACTCCAGCATGGTGAAGGCGCCCTCGCGCGGCGACCCGTGCACATGCCCCCGGTAGGCGAAGTTCCACCCGTCCGGCAGCGGCCCGATGAACGTCAGCCCCTCCGCGAGTTCGGACCGGAGCCTCCAGCCCAGACCGGCGGCCGCGCGCTCCATCGCACCCCGGTCCCACTGCTCCAGATCCAAGATGTCGAAGCGGTGGACCAGGTGGTCGATCTCGGCATTGGTCAGCCTGATGCTCATGCCGCGAACGCTAGCGACCCTCACCGACATCTCGGGCGCAGTTCACGTCGACCCCGACCACCTGCGGGACAGCGGCCGGCGGTTTGGAAAGATCCCTCGTCTTCCGGACAAGTACTGGAGGACGGCACCCGGAAGGCGAGGAGAGCGCATGAGGAACCGCTGTGGACGAGGATGAGTTCGCGGCCGTCTACGCACAGGCCTACGAGCCGCTGCTCGGCTACGTCCTGCGGCGCTGCGGCTCGGTCGACGACGCGGCCGACATCGTGGCGGAGACGTTCACGATCGCGTGGCGCCGCGCGGCGGAGGTGCCCGGGGGCGACCAGGCCCGGCTCTGGCTGTTCGGGACGGCGCGGCGCGTGCTGGCCAACCACCGGCGCGGCGAGCGGCGGCACCTGCTCAAAACGGCGGCGCTGCGAAGCGAGCTCGAGGCGATGTCCGGAGCGGTGCCGGGGCCGGAGGACGCCGCGCCGGTGGGTCGGGTGTTCCGGGAGCTCGCAGAGGCCGATCGCGAGGTCCTCACGCTGGTCGCCTGGGAGGGGCTCGGCGTCGCGGAGATCGCGACCGTCCTCGGGTGCTCGCGCAACGCGGTGAGCATCCGGCTGTACCGCGCGCGGCGGCGGTTCGCGCGCCGGTTGCGGGCCGCCGGGGTCGACACTCCTTACCCCGCCGCCCCGGCCGGCCGGCTCGGCCGGGCGGAGAGGGCGGCGTCGTGACCGGTCCGAGGTTCGATCGTGCAGGAGATCAGATGACGGCTTCCATCGACGACCTCGTCGCGGGCCTGGCCACCGTCCGCGACGAGGAGCTGACCAGCGGTCCCGGGGCGCGCGAGCTGCTCGCCGCCATCACCGCGGAGCGGCCGGAGGCCGTGCGGGCGCCGCGTCCCCGGTACGCCCGGTTGCTCCCGGCGGGCGCCGCGGCGACCGCGATGGCCGCGATGGCGCTCGTCGCGCTGACCGGTGCCGGTCCGGAGCCGGTGCGTACTTACGCCAACGCGGCCGTGGCGATCGAGCACAAGGGCGAGGTGTACGAGGTCCGCGTCAAGGACGCCTACGCCGACCAGCGGGAGTTCGCCGAGGCGTTCGCCAAGCTCGGCCTGAACGTGAGGCTGAGCATCGTCCCGGTATCGCCGCGCTCAGAACGCCGGGTCCTCAGCTTCGGCGGGACGGCGGAGGGCGACGACAGGCAGATGCCCACGGGCGGCCGGACGAGGGAGGTGGACGTCACGCCGTTCACCTGCCCGCCCGCGGGAGCCTGCCCCCTCACGCTGCGGCTGAGCGGCGACGTTCACTCCCCCATGGAGGTGACGTTGGGCCGGCGGGCCCGGCCGGGAGAGGTCTACGCCGACGACCCGCCCCAGCAGGGCGATCCGCTGAAGCGGCTGAAGCTGAGGGGGCTCACGGTCGCGGACGCGCTCGCGCGGCTGCGCGGGAACGGGCTCGGGGCCGTCTACGAGATCGGGTCCTTCACCCCTGGCGGGTCCGGGAGCTGGTTCACCCCGGCCCCCTCCTGGCGTCCCGCCCCCGGCCGGCGTGTCACGGGTGCGTGGCTGCACAGCTCGCAAGTGGCCACGCTGATGGTCAGCCCGGCCGAGGGGGACCCTCAGCCCACACCGACCGGGTGACCCGCGTCGAGCGGACCGCCCGCACCGCCCGCACCGTCAGCGGGGGCGGGGCGGGTGGACCGCGATGAACAGGCCGGACGCGCTGACGCACACGTCTCCGGCCGCCGAGATCTCGCCGCCGGAAGGGGGCGGCCCCTCCCGCGGGTCAGAAGACTCCGGGGCCGCGCAGGGTCGCCTCGGCGCCGCCGTCGACGTAGAGGACCTGCCCGGTGACGTGCGAGTTGGCGGGGCTCACCAGCCAGCGCAGCACCTCGGCCACCACCTCGGGCTCGGCGTGCCCGTTCAGGGGCATCGGCACCGCCTCGTCCATCACCCGGCGCATCGCCGGATCCTCGAAGAGCGGCGTCGTCATCGGGGTGAGCACGACGCCCGGCGCGACCGCGTTGAGCGGGATGCCCGCGCCCGCCCACCCGGGCGTGACCGCGCTGCGGCGCAGCCACTGCGCCAGCGCCGACTTCGACGAGGGGTAGAGCCGATGGCCCGCGTGGCGCGCCACGGTCCGCTCGGCCGCCGCGAGGGCGGCCGTCTCGTCGCCGTCCAGGCACGCCGCGATCACGTCGGGGTCGGCCTGCTGGGTGCCGGAGATCGAGCCCGCCACCGCGGCGCGCGGCCGGACCGCCGCGGCGAGTGCGGGCCGCAGCCCGTCCAGCATCGCCACCACGCCGAAGAAGTTCACCCGGACGGTCAGCGGGGTCGGCCCGGAGAGGCCGGCGCACAGGACGGCGCCGTCGAGCGTCCCGCCGCACAGCCCGAGCACCGCCTCGACCGCGTGCGCGCGTCCCTCGGGGGTGGCGAGGTCTGCGGTCACCTCGGCGTCCTTCAGGTCGACGCCGATCACCTCGTCCCCCTGGTCGCGCAGCAGGCCGGCCACGGCGCGGCCGATACCGGAGGCGCTCCCGCTCACCGCGATCGTGCGTGTCATGTCGATGGTCCCTTCGCTCGGGTCGGGCACGGGATCGCCGTCGGCCGGGATCTCGGCCCCGGCGACGGTACCGGCACGGGCCGGGGAAGAACGATCGCCCGTCCCGGTCACCGGGAGGGATGGCCTCCATCGGACACTTCGAACCGGACGCCGCCGGGCCGGGGACGTGGCCCGCGAGGGGCTGGCGCACCTCGCCGACGGCCCGGTCTGGATCGCGGGCGGCACCGCGGGGCCGCCGAGAAGCGCAGCGGGTTCCCCCGCGCCGAGCTCGTGGCCGGGGCCCACGAGGCGTCCCGCAGGCTGCTCGGCCACGACGGCTGACCGATGCGGGCGGGGTCAGGCAAGGGCCTCGTAGGCCGGGCCCGCGCGGTCGTCATCGGCGCGGGCCTCGACCAGGACGGCGAAGCCCCAGTAGCCGTCCCGCGCCCGCCCACCCCGTAGCAGCTTTGATCATCGTGGCCGCCGCGCAGTCCACTCATCGGGACCCGGCGCGGCTCATCCCGGCTTGCCGGTGTCCTCGATCAGCCGGGCCAGCGCCGGGATCCGGGCGGCGAGCGGGTCGGCCATCGCGAGCTGCGCGCGGACGGCGAGCAGCGCCGGCACCCACCACGGCGCGTACACCGTCCGCGCGCGCCGCTCGACGCCGCCGGCCATCGCCGCGCCCGCCCGGTCGACCGGGATCGGCGCGCCGAGCCGGCGCGGCATCTTCTCCAGGCCCTCGCGCAGCGCGGGACGGGTGATCAGCCCGCGCACCAGCTCGGTGTCGACGGCGCCGAAGTAGGCGATGCCCACCTGGGTCCCGGTGTGCGCCAGCTCGATGCGCAGGGCCCGGCCGAACGCCTCGATGCCCGCCTTGGACGCCGCGTACCCCGCGACGGTCGGGCACGGGATCGCGGCGGCGATCGACGAGGTCATCAGGATGTAGCCGCGGCGGGCCCGGACGTGCGGCAGCGCGGCGCGGACCGTCCGCCACACCCCGAGCAGGTTCACCTCCACGACCCGCTCGAACGCGGCGGGGTCGACGCTCTCGACGGTCGCGTTCGGGCCGCTGATGCCGGCGTTGGCGACGACCGCGTCGATGCCGCCGTGCCGCGCCGCCACCTCGTCCATGACCGCGGTCATGGCCCCGGCGTCGGTCACGTCGACGGTGAACGCCGCGGCCCGGTCGCCGAGCCCCGCGGCGGCCTCGTGCACGCCGGCGTCCCGGTCGAGCAGCACCACCCGGGCGCCCGTGCCGATCAGGCGGCGGGCGGTCGCGAGCCCGATGCCGCGCCCCGCCCCGCTGATCACGATCACCCGGCCGGTCAGCGGGCTCTTGCCGTCGGTCCTGGAAGTCGCCATGCCCGAACCGTAGGCCGGGCGCCAACCGGGGTGAATGGCGACACCGGACCGCCTGTTGATAATTTCGGACCATGCCGCCGGAATCGCAGCAGCCTCCCCCGCCCTGGGAGTTCCGGCGCGGCCCCGCCGCCGCCGCGATCCTGCTCCGGACCGGCGCAGCGCACGGGCTCTCCGCCGAAGCGTGCCTGCGCGGGTCCGGGCTGAGGCCCGGCGACCTGGGCGGGGACGCGGGCGCGATCGAGGCGCGGCAGGAGCTGGCGATCGTCCGAAACCTGCTGGCGGAACTGGGAGACCGGCCCGGCCTCGGCTGCGAGGCGGGTGCGCTGCACACCCTCGGCACCACCGGCGTCCTCGGCTACGCCCTGCTCTCCAGCCCGACGCTCCGCGCGGCGATCGGCCTCGCGCTGCGCTACCTGGCGCTGAGCCCGTCGTTCCTGCGGCCCGCGCTGCGCGAGGACGGCGGGCGGGCCCGGATCCTGCTCGACGACCGCGACCTCCCCGGCGACGTCCGCGCCTTCCTCGTCGAACGCGACCTCGCCGCGATCGGCGGGCTGCTGCCGGTGCTGTTCGCCGGGCGGCTCCCCGCCGCGTCGGCCGAGCTCGAGGTGCGGGTGCCGGCCAGCCCGCAGCTCCGCGCGGCGGTCCCCGTCGCGCGGATCCGGTTCGACCGGCCGCGCAACGTGGTGACGTTCCCCGGCGTGCTGCTCGACGAGCCGCTGCCCGCCGCAGACCCGGACATCGCCCGGGTCTGCCGGGACCAGTGCCGCGAGCTGCTGGACCGCCGCGGCGGGCGGCAGGGCTCCGCCGCGGCCGTCCGCGGGCGGCTGCTGGCCCGCGCCGCGGCGCCGCCCGGCATGGCCGAGATCGCCGCCGAGCTGGGCGTCACGCCGCGCACCCTGCACCGGCGGCTGGCCCGCGAAGGCGCCTCGTTCCGCGCCCTCCGCGACGAGGTGCGCCGTACCCTCGCCGCCGAGCTGCTGGTCACGACCGGGCTGACCGTCGGGCAGGTGGCCCGCCGGCTCGGCTACGCCGAGACCGCCGCGTTCACCCACGCGTTCTCCCGCTGGCACGGCGTCCCGCCCAGCCGCTACCGGGACTCGGCCGCCAGGCGCCCCTGAGCCGACGGCGCGACCGGCCCGGCCATGTCCGCGGCGGTCACGGGCGGGCCCGCCCGGTCACGTCTGCGGAGAGAAGGCCGCCGGCGGTTCGGTGCCGGACCAGTCGTGGCCCCAGTAGCCGTCGGCGGTGATCTCCTCGGCGGTGTAGTGCGCCTCGTCGACGAGCATGCCCTCGGTGCCGTACTCGATGTCCCAGCCGCCTGGGTGCGCACGGAGAACGAGACCATCTTGTCGTTGGTGTGCCGGCCGAGCGTGGAGGAGATGGAGAAGCCCCACTCGCGCACCCGGTCCAGCGCCGTCCCGACCGCGTCGAGGCCGTCCACCTCGACCATGAGGTGCACCAGGCCCGGGTCGCCCGCGTACGGCGCGGGCCGCACCGCCAGGCTGTGGTGCCGCTGGTTCACCCCCATGAATCTGACCCTGCGGGGCGGCGCCGCCGGGTCGCCGCCGCTCAGCCGGATCGCGCCGCGCGGCAGGAACCCGAGGACCTCGGTGTAGAAGGAGACCGTCTCCTCCATCCGGGTCGTGGGCAGCACCAGGTGGCCCATCCCCTGGGCGCCGGTGACGAACCGCTGTCCCCGGCCGGTGCGGACGGGCGATGGTCCAGGATCGGTCCGAAGAACACCTCGACCGGGGTCCCGGCCGGATCGTCGAACGCGATCGCCTGCTCCACGCCGCGCTCGGCGGCCTCGGTCTCGAGCGCGCCGGCGTCCCGGCCGCCGCGCTCGGCCTCGTCCCGCATGGTCTGGACGAGGCGGCGCAGGTCGTCGCCCGCGACGCCGAGCGGCTGGAGCCCGTCGCCGAGCCGCCCGCCCGGCGCGCCGCGGGTGGCGAGTGCCCGCCGATGAGAACGGGGTGAGGTAGGTCGGGTTGGTCAGCCCCGCCTCGCGCGGCGCGGACCCGTCGATCACCTTGGCGAACGGGACGACCCGGTGGCCCGGCACGAACGCGTCCCTGACGATGACGTCCTTGCCGCCGGTCCCGCGCAGCCCGACCACGTCCCACGAGTCCTCGACGATCTCGTAGTCCGAGCGCGGCAGGATCAGGTGCAGCGAGACCGGCGGCTGCACCGCCTCGCCCCCGGCGTCGCCGAGGAACCCGCCAAGGAAGATCCAGTCGGAGTGGTCGGTGCCGGAGGAGAACTGCCAGCGCCCGTTGAAGACGTAGCCGCCGCCGACCGGCCGCGCGACGCCCATCGGCGCGTACGGGGACGCGATCCAGGTGTCGGCGTCGCCGCCCCAGACCTCCTCCTGCACGCGCGGGTCGGCGAAGGCCATCTCCCACGGGTGCACGCCGATGATGCCCGCCACCCAACCGGTCGCACCGTCCGGGCTCGCGATCTTCATGACGGTCTCGGCGAACTCGCGGGTGGCATTCGTGCCCGCCGTACCGGGCGGGCTGGAGCAGCCGGATCACGCCGGCCTCGCGCAGCACCTCGGCCGCCTGGTCGTCACTCCCCCCGGGGACGTCGAGCACAGGCTGGAGGCCGTCCGCGCGGCGGGCGCCACCGTGGCGAGCGCCGGCCTGGCGTCCCGCTCGCCCGACCACTACCTCGAACAGCTGGAGGCGCCGCGCATGCTGGACGACGAGGCCGGACTGGCCTTCGGGAGCACCGATGACGGCTGACGACGACCGCCTGGCGTCCGTCGAGGCTCGGCTGCGCGCACTGGAGGACGAGCTGGCGATCACCCGGCCGGTCTGTCGTACGGGCCGACGGTCGACGGCGGCGACGCCGACGGCGTGGCCTCCTCTGGGAGCCGGACGGGGTCTACGACGTCGACGAGCTGCTCATGACCGGGCGCGGGGAGATCGCCGCGATCGTCGGGTCGACCGCCCACCAGCGCCAGATCGCCGGCGGCTGCACGCACCTGGTCGGCGCCCCGCACGTCACGGTCACCGGCGACGCGTCCGCCCTCCGCCCGGTCACCCGGTGGTGAGGCCGCCGTCCACGGCGAACTCGGTGCCGGTGATGTAGGCGGACGCGGACGAGACCAGAAAGAGCACCAGCCCCGCCACGTCGTCCGGCACCCCGGCCCGCTTGAGCGGGATCCGCTCGAGTCGTCCCTCGCCGCGCTCGCGGTTCGCCTCCGCCACCATCGGCGTGTCGACCGCGCCGGGATGCACCGAGTTCACCCGGATCCCGTCGCCGGCCAGGTCCAGCGCCGACGACCTGGTCAGCCCGCGCAGCCCGAACTTCGACGAGCCGTACGCCGCATGCCCCGCGATGCCGCGCAGCCCGGCGGTCGAGGAGATGTTCACGACCGCCCCGCCGCCCGCCGCGCGCAGCGCCGGGACGACCGCCCGGATCCCGAGGAACGGTCCCATCAGATTGACCCGGAGGATCCGCTCGAACCGCTCCTCGGTCTCCTCGTCGACGGGCGCGGTCCGCCAGATCCCGGCGTTGTTGACCAGCGCGTCGATCCGGCCGAACGCCTCCAGCGCCCGCCGCACCACCTCGTCCCACCCCGCCGCCGATGTGACGTCGTGCCGGACGAACAGCGCGGCCTCCCCGATCGACGCGGCCGTCTCGCCCCCCTCCCCCTCCAGCAGGTCGGTGAGGACGACGCGGGCCCCGGCCGCGGCGAGCAGCCGGGCCTCCGCCGCGCCCTGCCCCCGGGCGGCCCCGGTGACGATGGCGACCTTGCCGTCCAGGCGGAGTTCAGGGGTCATGGCTGCTCCTCAGCGTCGATTTCGGATCAAGGAAATCACCCACCGGACCAACCGGGCCAGAACCAAGCCTCCAAGCCGACACGTTCGCAACCGCCAGGTTCCAGCACACCGCCGCCTACCCCGCGGCCCGGTGGACCTGCCGAGTGAGGGTGGTCAACCGGGCCGACGCCGTCCGGAACGACGTCCCCGCCGGATGCAGCGTCAGCACCACCACGATCCGGTCGCCGACCACCCCGCTGGTGTGCAGCACCGGCCGCCCCAGCCCGAGCCCCGGCGCCGCACGCCCGTCCGGCTCCTCCCCGAATCCCGCCCACCCCTGCTTCACCGCCCACGGCCGCCCGAGCGCCCGCGGGATCCCGAACGTCTGGTCGAACCCGTCGCTCCCGCACGGCGTGGCCCTCTCCAGATGCCCCATGACGAGCTCCCGGTCCCGCTCGGACGCCTCGTCCAGCACATACCGATACATGCGCACCACGTCGGCCGCACTGACCGCCGTATACCCCCAGAACCCCGGCCATTCCGCCGGAGGCGGCGCGGTCTCGGCCAACCCCGCCCGCGCCACCATCCGCTCGATGATCTCCCCCTGCCCACCCCGCCGCCACAGCTCGCTGGCCGCCGCGTCATCACTGGACCGCAGCATCGGCCCGAGCAACCCCTCGTCCCGCCCCGACCGCAGATGATCCAGCGCGATCAGGACCTTCACCACCGACGCCGACCGGAACCGCCGACGCTCCCGATACCCCACCAGCGTCTCCCCGGCCCCGCGATCAAAGACCGCATACCCCGCCGACACCCCCTCCACCGGCCTCACCGCCATCCCCACCGGACCTCCAGCCACCAAACCCTGTGCGTACGACCCCGCAGACTGCGCTAGAGTAATCACGCCTGCTGCGGCAGGCACCGGGACGTAGCGCAGTTTGGTAGCGCACTTGACTGGGGGTCAAGGGGTCGTGGGTTCAAATCCCGCCGTCCCGACCGGGTAAGCGCAGGTCAGAAGGGCTTCGGAGATCATTCCGGAGCCCTTTTTCGATCTTGGAAGTCGATGGGGAGCCGAACGGGGAGCCACCGTCACGCGACTGTCGCGGACTTCTGGGTCTTCCTCTTCGTCGGCTCGGCCTTGCTCGCGCCGAACACGGTGTTGATCGCCTCGGCGCCCTTGGTGATCACCGGCCTGAGCTGGTGCCGGTAGACCTCTTCGGTGACCGCCGTCCCGGAGTGCCCGCACAGATCGGCGATGTTCTCGATCGGCACTCCGCTGTCACTCAGACCGCGTTTGAGATCTGTTGTGAAGCCGTAGGACTGGCAGGGCGATCCGCCTTGGTGATCAGTAGGATCGGCAGGTAGGAGGGCATGTGATGTTGCAGGTTCTGTACAGCGGGGAAACCAGGGAGCTTGAGCTCTCCGGGACGCGTCGAGGGCTCCTGGCGTTCGGGCAGCTGCTGCGGGGGAAGGCTGGAAGCTGTGATCTCTCGGAGAACCGGCACCCCTCTCCCTACGAAAGGTCGCTGTCCGAGATCGCGTTCCGGGAGGATCCGGAGCGCGACACCGCTTCGATCGTCACGGAGGACAGGATCCTGAGGATCCAGGGAGGGCGGGAAGCTCTCAACCTCCTCGCCGACAACATCGAAGACTTCGCCTCCGAGGCAGATGCAAGCGATCATTGCCACGTCGACTCCCCGACCTGCGACCACATCGCGCCAGAGTCGGCCCCTCTGGTGATTGCGTTCATGAGGTGAGCGGAGAGCTCTCGGCTGCACGGCGGTCACAGGCCTCAGTGCGAGAGAGTGATCGTGGGCCTGGTCTGGTTGCCGGTCGGCCTCGGGTGAGGCGGCGGACCATGATGCCGATCATCGCCCAGCGGATCATCGTCTCCGAGCGGGCGGGGCTGGTCTCATAGTCCCTGGCGAGGCGCCGGTGGGCGGTAAGTCACGAGAAGGTGCGCTCCACCGCCCACCGCTTGGGCAGGACCTGGAAGCCGCGCTGGTCAGGATCCCTTGCGGACGATCTCCAGCTCACGGCCGAGGATCTGGGCGGTCCAGTCGACCAGACGGCCGGCGAAGCCCTGGTCGGCCCAGACCTTCCGGACCCCGGGGTGGTCAAGCCTGGTCCACCGCAACGGCCGCTTCGCGCCGTCGCGGTCCTGGATGCTCGCCGCGACGACGTGGACGGCCAAGAGCAGGCCGAGGGTGTCGGTGACCATGAACCTCTTGCGGCCCTTCACCTTCTTACCCGCGTCGAAGCCCCTGGTGGCAGCGGGGACGGTATCGGCGGTGCGGACGGACTGCGAGTCGATCAAACCCGCGCTGGGCTCCGCGTCGCGACCGTCAGCTTTACGGCGCCCTCAGCGAACTGGGCTATCCGCAGGTCTCGGCTCGTGAGCAGATCATCCCGAGCCGCGTGCCCACTGACGCGAAGGCGAACGCGCTGGAGATCGGCCCTGAGCGGACCGTCATCGAGATCACGCACGTGGGCGTGACAGCCGAAGGACGGGCGGTCAAGGTGACCATCGCCGTTGCCCCCGTCCACTACCTGACTGCCGGGTACGAGCTCCGCTCACCTGACACCCGGAGGTCGCAAACCGATGATCACGCGTCGCGTTGAGGAGCGCGCCCGGACGCCCGCCGCGATGGCCGAGCTGCCCGCGTTCGTGTACGAACTAATCTCGCTGCACGACTCCAGAGGGATCGTATGCCTAGAAATATTCCAAAAGGCTTATAAAGAGTACTGCAAACTAAGCGAACGCGATGATGTGCTCCGCCGACGCCTCCAGGCATTCCGGGCAGAACTTTAGGCAAAACATGTGCGAAAGGCGTCAACTCCCCCACGCGACCTAGCTCTCAACACCTTCGCAGGCGCATCCGTTACCACTACCGCGGCAACGCCTACGGATCCACACTCCGGCTCTCGCTCGGATGCCTGCTGGGGCTGGAACTGCGGCGAGTCGGAAGCGATATGCGACTAACCTTCGCCCAGATGGGAGAAGCCACTCTCACGGAGTGGATGCACGAACACGCCCAGGTCTGCTGGATCAAGCACCCCGAGCCATAAACAGTCGAGTCAGCACAGATGACACAGCTGAACCTGCCGCTGAACCTCGACCAGAACCGTCACAACGCCTTCCATACTCAGCTCGCGGCGCTGCGTGCTGAAGTACGCCAGCGAGCACGCGGGTTGCCCATCACCAGGTGAGAGGCCCGACTAAGCCCGCTCGCCGATCATGGCTACGGCACCCCGCCCCCAAGTTAGTCCGAGACCGTTCACCTTGATCACCTCCAGGCTCTCTCCCTTCGGCGAGGCGACACCAGCAGGCGAAGCGCCCCCAGCAAGGGATTAGCCTCTTGTGGTCAGAGTACAACCTTGCACGCCAGGGACAGTGTCGATCCTGCCCTACGCCGTGATAGGCACCTAGTGAATCATCTAAGGACTCAGCTAGCAGGGACACCGGGAGCGGCGAATGTCGCACAATGTGCGCCCACATTTCCGAGACGGGAAATGGGTTAGGGGCTACCGAAGAAGGAACCCAGGCCGGCAATCAAACGTCCCCGGGCCAGGCGATGGCGACGACATCGTATTGCGCCTTGCTATTATCATCGTCGCACTGGTCGTGGCAGTCCCAAGTTTGGGCTTCACAGTCAAGTATCTATCGTCGAAATCAACAAAAGGGTCCCAGGCTCAGACACCCACCAATGCACTATCAGTAGCGGCTAGGAATAACTTCAATCGAGCCGAAGCCGCATTGACAGCACACCACCTCAAGACGAAACTCTCAGTGCGATTCGACAGTGACTGCGCGAGACATTCAGAAGGTGAGATGCATGAATACTTCCGATCCAACCCATGCAAGTACCTGGCACGGGCATACATGCAAATCGGAGAAGGAGGTCAAAATCTGGCACTCGCGGCACTCTCGTGGGTGGAAATGCCTAATGTCGATTTGGCTTCCAACTTGAACCATCTTGTCGACGTAGATGTCGGCAATATAATCGAGCTTTCGCGCGAGACAAAGAAATTCGAAAAAATAATCTATGACGAACGCACCTTTATATCTGGAATCAAGGGCACCTTCGTCTGGAGCGTTGAAGTGAAACCCGTTTTTCAAACAGTATCCGACTCTCTGATTAATCAGATCATCACAGATACTAGACAATCTTAGCGGTCAATAATTCGGCCCGCACGCGCAGCTGGCTCGCAGGCCGGAATTTGAGGCCTGGCTCGAAGCTAGCCGATGCAGGCAGGCGGGTATCGCCCGTCTGCCACATCCAGGCTACGGGCGCGCCCCAACGCAAATCGAACTGTCCACCTTGAGGACCACACGGGGACCACACGCGATGCGTCGCGGCGAACACAACCCTGGTCACAGCACTTCACACACACGTTCGAGAGTTGCTTTGAGGTGCACATACCATTTCCCCCGCAGTCCTGGGGGCCAAGGGGGCGTGGGTTCAAATCCCGCCGTCCCGACCGGGTAAGCGCAGGTCAAAGGCCAATTCTCCATCACGGGGAGCTGGCCTTTCGCTTGTTCGTTAGTCGTTCGTTAGTGGACGAACCCCCGCCACCCGGCCGCCAGAAGGTTCACACCGGACGCCACGACATCGACAGGCCCAAGATCCACCCGCCATGTGTTCCAGCTCCCAGGACCGGGCACCCCGCTACGCGCCCCACCGAATCAGGCCACGCCACCACCAACCGGCCACTTTCAACACAAGCCAGCACAACCGCCGATCCCGGCGCTCACAGCCCCCAATGCTGACTTGCCCCTCAGCCAGAGCCACACGCTCAACTGCGCTCACCCCACAGGGACCCGGGTCCAAAGCGCCGCCACCTCGCCCGTCCAGAGCAAGCCGGACAACGCCCGATCAGCGTCAGCAGCCAACATTGCTATTGTCGCAGGCGATCAGCGCGGGGGCGATGACGAGACCACATGCACGACGCAGAGCTTCTCGAAGCCATCCAGGGCGCGCGAAAACGTACGCAAGGATGGCGGCCGTCGAGGGGCCGTGCGTGGCACACGGCCCCTCTCGGTGACATGGCCTGCCCAGGTGCTCAGGAGATCTGGCTACGCACCTGGTTCGCCTCGAGCAGGTTCAGAAGTCCGGCTGTTGGAACGCGATAGACGGTGCCGATTCGGATGACACGGCAGGGAAATTTGTTTCGCTTGGCGAGGTCGTAGGCGCATGTTCGGGAGAGGCCCAGTGCTCTGGCCGCGTCATGATGCTGACGACGGTGGGAGTTCGGCGAGATCGGTGTACTTCATGGTTGCACGATCGTGCCTCCAGACTTATGGGCGGCGAGAAGCTGGCGGGTTCAAGCTGGATGTGGAACTCGAGATCAGGCTGCCGTCGATCGCGGGCGCCACTGACGCCCTCGACTGAGCTCACGACAATCCACGTGATCGCCGTCCGCCTTCAACGTGATCCTCCGTAGTCGCAGTTCGTCCGACCGCACCGAGCCGCGGTGCTCATTCCGGAAGGCTGTGCCCAGAGCGCGGGGTGCTCGTGGTCGTGCGTCGGGACGTGGGTCAGGTGAAGGCGCCGGCGGCGGTGATGGGGGCCAGGATCAGGATGGTCCACGCGAACCAGCGCCGCACCCGGTCGGCGTCCAGTCGTCCGGCGAGCTTGCCTGCGGCCAGGGAGGCGAGCAGCGCCGCGCCGGCGAAGGCGAGCATGATCGTCCAGTCCAGCTCCGCGGCGGTGCCGGCATGCCCAGCGAAGGCGGCGATGGAGTTGATGACGATGATGACCAGGGAGGTGGCGACCGCTTCGGCGGCGGGCAGGCCCAGGAGCAGGGTGAGGGCGGGGACGACGGCGAAGCCGCCGCCGACGCCCAGCAGTCCGGTCAGCAGTCCGATGCCGGCTCCGGTGGCCAGGGCGCGGGGCAGGCAGCGGCGGCGGTTGACACGGCCGCCGGTGGCCCGGCAGGCGCCGCCGGTGCTCTCGCCGCCGCGAAGCATCCGCATGGCGATGACGATCATGACCAGTGCGAAGGCCGGAAGCAGTAGCCGGTCGGGTAGGCCGCGGCCCACTGCCGCACCGGCCAGTGCCGCCGGCACGCCACCGGTGGCGAAGACCACGGTGACGGGCCAGCGCACCTGTCCTTTTCCGAGCCGTGGGACCAGGGCGCCGAGGCTGGAGACGGTGACCACAACCAGCGCGGTAGGAATGGCCACCGTCATCGGCTGCCCGGCCCCGTAGACCAGCACCGGTACGGCCAGGACCGATCCGCCGGCGCCCAGCAGGCCCAGGGTGGCACCGACGATGAGCGCGCCCGCGAGCACCAGGGCGAGGGTCATGCCTGCTCCTGGCTCTCACCGCCGGTACCGCGGGAGCGGAGCTTGGCCAGGGAGTGGTCGAGGTCGAAGCGCGGGCCGCGGTTGTAGGGGAGTTTGGCCAGTGCCATGCCCATGGCACAGGTGTCGGTGACGGCGGCGAAGGCCAGCCCGGCGCCGATCGCACCGGCCAGGAAACGGGCCCGTGGCCAGCGGAGGCTGGCGGCGATGGAGGACGCGACGATGCCGCCGGCGACCAGGCGGACCTGGCGCTCCAGTCCCCACCGCGGCCTGCCGTCGAGGCGGGCGGTGGGGCCGGCCTCGGCGGTCCAGGCGTTCATTCCGCCGGCCAGGATCTGCGCCTGGTCCAGTCCGGCGCCGGTGAGGACGCCGTATGCGCGGGTGGCACGGCCGCCGGTCTGGCACACCAGCAGGATCGGGCCGGCCGCGGCAGCGGCGATGCGCTGCGGGTGGGTCTCGATCTGGTCCAGGGACAGGTTGAGGGCGCCGGGGATGTGAACGGCAGCGTATTCGGCGGGGGTGCGGACGTCCACGACCTGAATGGCGGGGTCGCCGTGCAGGAGGGCCTGTGCGGCGGATACATCGAGGTTGGGAGTGGAGGTCATCAAAGGGGTCCTTCGCGTGAGAGGTGGTCAGATTCAAGATCTTGGTCAGGTGGCTGCCGCGGTGGACCGCAGGTCAGCAACGCCGGCGCCGGTCAGTACGATCGGCCTGTAGCCGGCTCGCAGCAGCAGGCTGGCGGCGATGGCGGCGCGGCGGCCCGAACCGCAGGCCACCAGTACGGGCCGGGCGGGGTCGAGTCCGGCGGGAATGCCGTTGGTGACCAGGTCGGGCAGGAAGCGGTGGACCGCGCCGGGGTAGGGGGTGGCGCGCTGCTCGCTGGGCATCCGCACATCCAGTAGTTGGGCGGCGGGCTCGGCGAGCCGGGCGGCGAACTCGGACAGTTCCAGCAGTTCGAACCCCTTGGTCGCGGCCGGCCCGGGATCGTTGATGACGCCCTGGACGCTGTCGATGCCGATCTGGGCGAGCTGGGTGACCGCCTGGCGTACCTGCGCACCGGGCGCGGTCTCATCTGCCTCGCCCTCGGTGTCAGCGCCGGTCCCGGCGACGAGGATGATCGGTGCCTGATAGGGCAGCAGCCAGCCCGCCCAGCTGCCGAAGTCGTCGGCCAGCTCGATACCGAGCGAGCCGGGCAGCATCCCGGCGGCCTGCTCGGCCCGGGGGCGGATGTCGACCAGGTGCGCGCCATCGGGCGCCTGGCCGGGGCCGATCAGCGGTGGGGCGGCGGCGGGCTGGGGCGGTGCGCCCAAGGTGTTGGCCGGTCCCATGTGCTGGTAGAAGGCGGGAATCGGCATCGGCTCGGCCAGCAGCCGGTCGGCGAACTGTTCGGCGTCGTCGATGGCCAGCAGCGGGTTGCCGGTGTTCTCGGCGGCGATGGTGGAGGTGTAGCGTCCCGCGCCGCTGGAGGTGCAGAACGACCCCTGGCCATGGGTGGGCAGCAGCTCCACATGACCGGGGAGCCCGGCCAGGCGGCGCAGTGAGCGGTGCTGGTGCCGGGCCAGAGTACGGGCGCGTTCGGGCCCGAGCAGGTCGGGCCGCCCGGCTGAGGAGACCAGCAGGCTGCCGCCGGAGAACACCGCGGCCGGCTCGCCCTCGATCAGCACCAGGTAGGAGGTGTGCTCGGGCGTGTGGCCGGGGGTGTGGATCGGGCGCAGCGACAGTCCTCGCCCGCCGGAGATGTCCTCCAGGTGGAAGGCCGGGGTGTGCCGGTAGGCGGGGGCCGCGGCGGCGGGCAGCACGAGCTCGGCGCCGCTGCGCAGCGCGGCCTGCGGGCCACCGGAGACGTAGTCGTTGTGCAAGTGGGTCTCGGCCACGAACCGCAGCTCGACATCGCGCTGGGCCGCGGCCTCCAGGAACCGGTCGATGTCGCGCTGCGGGTCGACCAGCACCCCCTGCCCCTGGTGGATCAGCAGGTAGCTCTGGTCCCCCAGCCCTGGGGTCCGGAACGAAACGATCTCCATGATTCACCTTTCCTCAATACCCGGGGGGGTATGTGCCGGTCATGGCTCCGCCCTGGCCGGTAGCCCCGGCAGGGCTTGGCGGTGGCGGAGGTGTCAGATCAGGTGTGAGCGCCGGGACCGGGCCCTCGGACCCGCCCCGGAAGGGTCACGACCGCGAGGTCAGGACAGGGCCAGGAACAGGCGTTCCAGGTCGGCGATGTCCATCGGCGGCTCCTCGCCGCGCTGCTGGGCGGCCTGGCAGTGCTGCAGCCCGCTGGCCACGAGCTTGAACCCGGCCCGGTCCAGGGCCTTGGAGACCGCCGCCAGCTGGGTGAGCACCTTGGTGCAGTCCTCGCCCGCCTCGATCATCGCGACCACGCCACCGAGCTGGCCCTGGGCCCGGCGCAGCCGCACCAGCGCATCACCGGCCAGCTCCTGATTCATCTGCATGCTTCCCCCTAATCACCCACAACATACCCCCTGGGGTATGTGACCAGGCAAATTGATGTGTCTGGTCACACATCACCCACCACCGCGCAGCGGGTCCACTCCGGCGGTGACTTCCGGGGGCATCGAGGCGGAGGTCACCTCCCTGTCGGCACCCCGGCACCCCGGCACCCCCGGCACCCCGGCACCCACCATGGACATCCGCCCCCTCTCTCAGACTCCAGTGAGACATGGGACGAATGAGTCCTTCTAATATCAAGCAGGGCGAGACAAGACGATCGACACGGTCGACGACGACCCTCGCGGACCAGGCCGCCATGACTGAGCGGCAAGATGGCGGGTGACCGATGAGCAGCCAGAACGAGCGGCCGGCCAGGCCCAAGCGCCGCTCGTTCACCGCGGCCTACAAGGCTGGGCCAACCCCAACATCCTGCCCGCCGCCGTTTAGACCCTGGCCAAATGCGAATGGATCAGGCATGGGCACCCGCTCTGCCTGATCGGTGACTCGGAGCATCGGCAAATCCCATCTGCTTATCGCGCTGGGCACCGAGGCCGCCATGGTCGGCTTCCGGGTCAAGTACGTGCTGGCCGCCAAGCTGGTCAACGAACGGGTCGAGGCCGCCGACGAACCCCAGCTCAACAGACCATCACCCGCTACGGCCGCGTCGACCTGCCCTGCATCGAGGAGCTGGGCTACATGGAGCTCGACAAACGCGGCGCCGACCTGCTCTTCCAGGTACTCACCGAACGCGCGGAGAGGGCCAGCGTCGCGATCGCCTCCAACGAGAGCTCGGCGGCTGGACCAACACCTTTACCGACCCCCGTCTCTGCGGCGCCATCGTCGACCGTCTCACCTTCAACGCCACGATCATCGACACCGGCAATGATTCTTTCCGGATGGCCCAGACCCGAGCCCGCCAAGCCACCGAACTCGCCTGACTGAAGGATCCAAACGATGGCCCCGCTCCTCCGGCCCGACCGACGACCCGGCCGGACGGGTCAGCGCTCCACCAGCGCCCCCGCGCCCCTCAGCCTCCCGCGCACGTTCCGCGACCGGTAGGCACCAGCGATCCGTCAGGGTGCCGCCCGACCGTCCAAGGTGCCCGCCGGCTGCTCCCCATCGCGCGAGGGGAGACGCAACAGCTCCAAGCCTTTGGATTCCCCCCACCCGGGCATCCCTACTGGACAGCTGAGACGCTGGCCAGGATGGCGCTTCGGTATCCGAACTCGACCTCACGCCGTGGGCTACGGCGGATTCTGTTCCGCCGGCGGTTTCCAGTCGGCTGTGCTCTCCCCAGTGTTCGTGGGCCTAGACCAATCCGATTCCAGCTCCCGCCGCATCGAACTGGGCGTGCGGTCCTTCCGCACCCAGCTCACCGACGCCGGTCACCGCCGGTATTCGGCTTCTCCCGCCCAGGGCTCGCCAGGTCTGGGCGGGACGACGATTCCAGACAACTGATACCGCGACCTGGCGGTTCCGGGCACCGCCGGGGTCACAATCGGGCCGTGACGGTACCGGACAATGTGATCGATGTGGTTGTGTTCGGCTGTGATGCAGGGTGTTGGGAAAGTCGTGATCGGCCGATACCGGCTGGTGGAGATGCTGGGCGAGGGCGGGATGGGCGCCGTCTGGCGCGCGCACGATGAGCGGATGCGCCGGGACGTGGCGCTCAAGCAGCTCAAGCTCCCCCCTGAGCCTGGACGCCGACTTGCGTGAACAGCTGGTGGCGCGGGAGGCGCGGTCGATCGGGATGCTCAAGCACCCCGGCGTCGTGACCGTTTATGACCAGTTCCACGATGAGGACGATCTGCCCTGGATCGTGATGGAGCTGGTGGAGGGCAGTTCCCTGGCCGCCGTCATCAGCGACGAGGGTCCGCTGGACGAGGTGTGGGCCGCCCGGATCGGCGAGCAGGTCGCCGCAGCGCTGGCCGCCGCGCACCGGGCGGGGATCGTGCACCGGGACATCAAGCCCGCCAATATCCTGATCGAAGGCCGGCGGGCTGTGGTCACCGACTTCGGGATCGCCGCCGTCCCCGGAGAGGTCACCCTCACTGCCACCGGCGCCCTGGTGGGCACCCCGGCCTATCTGTCGCCTGAACAGGTCAACGACCGCCAGGCCACCTCCGCCTCTGACATCTGGTCCCTGGGCGCCACCCTGTACGCCGCCGTCGAAGGCCGTCCCGCCTTTAGCGGCGGCACCCTCGGGGCGCTGCTTCTGGCCGTTTCCCAGGGTGAACCCGCCCCCACCCAGCGCGCTCAGCGCCTGGCATCCATTCTGCGCGACCTGCTGAACCGTGATCCCGAGCGGCGTCCCACCGCCGAGGCCGCCGCCACCGCTCTCGCCGCATTGGCCGCGCCGCAACCGGCCACCCCGCAACCAGTTGCCGCTGCATCAGCCGGCACCGCACCAGACCTGGCGAGCCTCGCCCTCGTAACACCTTTCCCCCAGCCCTCGCGCCGCGCCTTCCTGGTCACGACGAGCACCGCCGCTCTCGCGCTGGCCGTCCCCGTCGGCTACCTCCTCACTCGCGACCGGCGGGCTGAACGGCCCCGCGGGAACCACACTCCCGCCCCCGCTGGCCCAGCCTCTCTCGGTCGTCCCCTCACCGGTCACAGCGGGCCAGTCAGCGGGGTGGCCTTCAGCCCGGACGGCAGGACTCTGGCCACCGCGAGCGATGACCAGACGGTACGGCTCTGGGACGTGGCCACCCGCACGCCCCACCACCAGGCCCTCACCGGCCACAGCGGCGCCGTTCGCGCGCTGGCGTTCAGCCCCGACGGCAAGATCCTGGCCACCGGGGGCGACGACAAGACGGTGCGGCTTTGGGACATGGTCACCCGCGCCCCTCTCGGCAAGCCCCTCCCCGACCACTTCGATTCCGTCTGGTCGGTGGCGTTCGGCCCCGACGGCAAGACCTTGGCCACCGGAGACGGCGACGGGACGGTGTGGCTGTGGAATCTGGACACCCGCAAGCACCACGACGTGCCCCTCGTGCACAGCAACGGCGTCGGCGCATTGGCGTTCAGCCCGGACGGCAAGACCTTGGTCGCCGCGAGCACCCAGGTGATGATGTGGGACGTGGCGATCCGTAGGCCCGTCTACCAGCCGCTCAAGGGCGACAGCCACGGTGTCGGTGCGGTGGCGTTCCACCCGGACGGCAAGATCTTGGCCACCGCAAGCCACTTCCAGGCGGCGCGGCTGTGGAACACGCGCACCCGCAAGCCCATCGGTGACCCCCTCGTGGACAGAGGCGCCGCCGGCGCGGTGGCCTTCAGCTCCAATGGCAAGGTCTTGGCCACCGCGAGCGATGACGAAACGGTGCGGCTGTGGGATGTGGCCGCCCGAAGGCCCCTCACCCGGCCCCTCACCGGCCACACCAACACCGTCGAGGCGCTGGCGTTCAGTCCCGACGGCAGGACCCTCGTCAGCGCAAGCGCCGACCACACCGTGCGGCTGTGGGACGTGGCACTCGTGAACCAGAGCGCACCAGTCTGAACGTGCACCGAAGCCCACCATCGGGTAGCCCGCCGTCGGCCCCGGACTCGTGGGGTAACGCCGGTCCGCCTCGGTGAGGTGACCGGCGGCGACGGCACCCACTACCGCGGGAACCTGGCCTACGACCTGGTCAAGACAGCCGTCAATCGCCTGGCACTGGCCCAGGCCGAGGAACTTCACATGGCCGCAGCTCGGTGAGGTCGCCTCACCGCAGGCCGGCTTCGATGTCGCTCTCCACCAGCAGCTTGGAATCGGCGCCGGGGAGCGCTCGGTAGAGCTGATCGAACTGCTCGGGGGGTGATGATGTCCAGCGGCTTCTCCGGGACGGTGGGAGTCCGCACGCCCTTGCCGGGATGGAGGTAGCTGACCTGGTCGTTGAGCGCGGTCGTGAAGATCGCGCTGAGCACCACCTTGTTGTACCTGATGGTGGCCGACGAGACGCCGTTCTCACCTGCATGTTCACAGTCGACCGCGTGATCTGTCCAGGATGATGTGAACGATCATCATTCAGGGGGTTGATACCCGGCCGGATCCTCTGCCTACGCGACGGTGGCCGGGTCGACCCGGCCCCTCGCCTCGCCGGCGCGAAGAAAGCGGCCGGTGCGACGCTGGCCGAGGCCGCCTGCCGCGGTGCCCTGGCCAAAGGCGTACTGTCCGGCGACCAGGACCGCGGTCACGGCATGGTCGTTGCGGTTGACCATCCGCGACAGGTTCCCGAACGGTTCGAACGGGTCCTCGGCGTAGGCGTCGAGGGAGTCGTCCAGGCGGGCAGGGTCGATGACGACCAAGTCGGCGCGGTCTCCTTGGCGCAGCCGGCCTGCGTCCAGGGCGAACCAGTCGGCCAGTTCCCCGGTCAGCCGGTGGACGGCGTGTTCGAGGGCCATGAAGGGGCGGCCCGCCTGCTCGGCGTCGTGGACGCGGCGCAGGAAGCGCAGACCGACGTTGTAGAACGCCATGTTGCGCAGATGGGCACCCGCGTCCGAGAAACCGATCTGAACCCCCGAGTGTGCCGCCACCTTGTCCAGACGCTCGGGCCGGTGGTTGGAGATCGTGGTGCGCCAGCGGATCGAGGTGCCATGCTCCAGGACGAGGTCCAGGTAGGCGTCGACCGGGTGCTGGTCACCGCGTTCCACCGCGACCTGTCCGAAGGACTTGCCGACCAGCGAGGGGTCGGGGCAGGCGACGATCTCGGCATCGTTCAGGTCCCGATGCCAGACCCGGGGGGTGAACCGCTTGGCATAGTCGCGCTTGAACCACTGGCGGTAGCCGGGGTCGCGGAGCAACTCGTCGCGTTCGGCCTGCTCCCGCAGGTGCAGCGCGGCGGCGCCGGCGCCCAGCTCCTCGAAGATCACCAGGTCGATGCCGTCGGCGTACACCTCGAACGGCACCGGCAGGTGTTGCCAGCGGAAGTCACCGCCGAGGAGGTTCACCGCGCTGGCCGCCGGCGGCATGAGGTGGATGACCGCGGGGTTCGACTTGACGTCCGCAGCGGACAGCAGACTCGTCTTGAGCGGTTTGCGTACGGTTCCGATGCTGCCGAGCAGGAATCGTCCGATGTCGCTGGGCGACCCCACGTCCGGCGCAGCCTGCAGGATGCGGCCCCGGGCCCGCAACAGCCGTGTGAGCCGGCGCATCTCGTTGCTCTTGGCGTAGGTGGAGGGCAGGGTTCGCGACCGGCACCGTTCCCCGTCGAGTTTGTCGAACAGCAGCCGTTGTGCCGACATCCCCACGAAGCCTGCGTCCAGTGCTTCTCGGAGCATCTCCACCATGCGCCCGAGTTCTGCGGGAAGGGGCCGCACGTCGTGCCGGGTCGCGCGGGCCAGACCCATCACCGCGGCGCGGATGTCGGAGTGCCCGATGAAGGCCGCGACGTTGGGTCCCAGCGGTAGCTCCTCCAGCGCCTCGGCGTACTCCGCGGCGTTCGACCAGGACCGTCGCCTGGAGAGCATGTCGATGACATGCCGGCGCGGGATGGCCTCGACGCGTCCGAACAGGTCCCCCGCGTCCTCGGGGGTGACGTGGACCGTGGAGAGCGAGCAGGAGCCGAGCAGGACGGTCGTCACCCCGTGCCGCAGGCTCTCGCTCAGTTCCGGAGCGGCGAGGATCTCGGCGTCGTAGTGGGTGTGGATGTCCACGAGCCCGGGCAGGACCCACTGTCCGGAGGCGTCGATCACCCGCGGGCAGCCGTCCTCGTCCAGCGGCTCCGAGCTGACCGTGCCGACCTTGCCGGCGACGATACCCACGTGGCGCACCGCGGAGGGGGCTCCCGTCCCGTCGAACCATCGGCCGCCCCGCACCACGACGTCGTACTTCATGTGTCCTCCTCGGTTTGCCATCCTGCTCTTGTTCGGGTCAGCCACGGGCCGTGTACGCGGTGCCCCGGGGCAAGCGCGTCCTGACCGGGTCATGGGTGTCTGAGGGCGGCATACGACGGTGCGCTCCGGTCTGAGTCCGCGATCTAAAACGACACCGGGCAGGCGACCACCGCGGCGTCCTTGATGGGACGGTGCGAGCCGAGTTCGACGGTGAACGCGGCCCCGATCCGATCGCGCCGGCTCGGCCCAGTCGACACCGCTCGCCCCGAACCTGATCGTCTCAAGGGTCATCGGGCGGCTCCGCGGGTGTGGTGCCTGCGGCATCGTTCGGGACGGTGCCGTAGATCGTGCGCAGCCAGACCGTCGTCAGCGCTTGGATGTGCTGTTCCCTGGAGAGCCGGCCACCAAGGACGACATGCTCCAACGCTCGGTCATTGAGGTCGAGCAACACGATGGCCAGTGCAGTGGCGTCCGCTCCTTCCGGGGCGTTGCCGGCCTCACGCTCGGCCCGGATCATGTTCGCCACCGGCTCCACGAAGGACTGCCGGTCCGCCCCCCAGAGGCTTCTGACCGTCTCGTCGATCGCGCGCGTCTCCAGTACGGCCCGATAGATGTGGCGGTGCTCGTCCACCGCCTCGAAGAGGCGGCGGATCACGGTCTCGATCCGCCACTCGGGGCTGCCCTCCCGGCCCACGAGCACGGCCGCGGCGGACTGGATGTCGTCGTACAGCTCCCCTGCCAGCGAGGCCACGGCGTGGACCTTGTTCTCGAAGTAGAAGTAGAAGGCGGACCTGGTCACACCTGCCCGGCGGGCGATGTCCGCGATGTTGACCGCCTCCAGACCGTTCTCCTGGAGGTGCTCCCTCAACGAGGCCAGCAGCGCCTCACGCCGCTGCTCCCCGCGGCCTGGTGGCCTCCGGTCGAGCCTGTCCGCCCGGTCCGCGGCGACCATCAGACCCGGCCCACCAGGACCGGCGCCCCGGGCCTGGCCGCGCGGTACCTCCCGCACGGCGGCTCCTTCGTGCGCAGCTCGTGCTCGTAGACGAAGTAGTCCCCCTGTCGGGTGTGACGCGGCGAGTCCACCCTGTGCGCGGTGAACGGCCGTTCGTCGGCGGTGATCATCGTCTCCAACTCCTCGGTCGGCGGAAGCCCGCAGAACCCCGCGCGGTACGCCGCGACCAGGCGGGCCTGATACTCGACCAGCGGGAACAAGCGGGCATGAGCTGGGCGAAGCCAACAAAAGCAAGATCGTCGATATCCGGCCTGAAGATCCGTTCGTAAAGCCGGATGTGGTCGTTCGGTGCGCTGATGGTGGGGCCCGTCGCGTCGATGTGGACGTGTCGATTGCAGCAAGCGCTACGCACTGCTACGCCCGCTTGTTTTGCCGAAGGCCCAATTACCTCCGATTCGACCGGGGTCTCGAAGCACAGGTCTGGCGCGCCGCGGTCGCCGAGCATCTTTCCGGTGGTCAGCCCACTGATTCCAGCGCCGATCACTGCGGTGATGGGAAGCGGCACGGAGCCTCTTTTGCGTGCAATCTATGACGAAGGTGACAGTCGTCACGGTAACGGCTATTTTTGACGCACGTCAATTAATGTCGACGTGCGTTAGGAGATCACGATGGGTGACCTGCGCAACGCGGTGATGGTCGGCGGAGCGTCCGGGCTCGGCCGGGACGGCGCCCAGGCCCTGGCCGCGAACGGGCGCGCCGACCCCGACCCCGACCTGCACGCCCACGTGACGCAGGCGTTCGCATGAGTGCCCCGCGATTCGCCGGCGCCTCCGCGATCGTGACGGGAGGGGGTTCCGGCATCGGCGCGGCAATCGGCAAGGCGCTGGTCGAGGCCGGAGCCCACGTCGTGCTCGGCGACCTCGACGAGCAGGCCGCCAAGGCCGTCGCGGCTGAACTGGCCGGTCCCGGAACCGCCCGCGGCGTCGCGCTCGACGTGACCGACGCCACAGCGGTACGGCGGCTCGTCGAAGAGGTGGCCGCCCATCACGGCGGGCTGGACCTGATGTTCAACAACGCGGGAATCTTCATCGGCGGCGAGACAGAGCAGATCTCGCCGGCACAGTGGAACGCGATCATCGACGTCAACATCCGGGGTGTCGTCCACGGGGTCACCGCTGCTTACCCGCTGATGATCCAGCAGGGGAGAGGCCACATCGTGAACACCGCGTCGATGGGCGGCCTCATGGCGGCCGGCCTCCTCACCGGCTACGCGATGACCAAGCACGCGGTCGTCGGCTTGTCGCTGGCACTGCGGTCCGAGGCCGCCGCGCACGGCGTCGCCGTGACCGCCATCTGTCCCGCCGCGGTGGACACCCCGATCCTCGACAAAGGCGCGATCGGCCGGTTCCACGGCCGCGACTACTTCCTCAAGGGCCAAGGGGTGCGGCGACCGCTCGCCCCGGACGTGCTCGCACGCCGGACGCTCGACGCCGTCGCCGAAGGCCGCGCGCTGCTCGTGACCCCGCGCGCCGCTCACATCGCGTGGCTGATCGGGCGGCTGGCCCCTGGTCTCGTACAGCGCATGTCGATCCGCTTCGTCGCCCGGCAACGGTCCATGCAGGCGGCACGCGCGGCTCTCCCGCAAGAGAACCCCTGAGCGGCCGATGGGTTGGGGCAGTCGAGTCGACACAGAGAACTCGCAGGTCAGAGCCATGGTGATTCATGTCCCGGTATCCCCCTCCTCAGCTACTCGTCAGCCGGTACGGGCCGCGCGCGCAGCCGGTGACGCACCGACCGGGCCTGGCGCTGCGGCAGGAGGTCAGGGCCTGCGCGTCGTGGTCATCGAGCCCGGCTTCGACACCGCTCTGGAACTTCTGAGCATCGACACCTACGACATCGCCGTCCTCGACCGCGACATCCCCGGACCGTCCGGTGACGAGATCGCCGAACACATCGTCGCCTCCGGCAGCGGCATGCCGATCCTCATGCTCACCGCAGCCGACCGGCTCGACGACAAGGCCACCGGTTTCGAACTCGGCGCCGACGACTACCTCACAAAACCCTTCGAACTGCAAGAGCTCGTCATGCGGCTCAGAGCACTCGACCGCCGGCGTGCGTACAGCAGGCCACCGATGCGGGAGATCGTAGGAACAGCAGCCGGGCCGCCGCGTCCACGCCCACAGCGTCGATCACCCCCGCGACATCGCCGTCACGCGTCTCGGTGGCGGCCAGCAGGCGTTCGACGTCCTTCATCGCCCTCCCCCCTCCCGGACTCCGACGTAGAGCCCACGGCCGGACCGGAAGGCGTCATGGGCGGTGTACTCGGCCTTCAGGCCGGCCCGGCGGAAGGCCGCCGCGTAGTCCTCCGGACGGAACAGCGTCAGGCGCTGGACGTGGACGAAGCTCCTGATGCCGTCCTGTCCGGCCACGGTGTAATGCGTCTCCTGGCGGGCGGCGCCGCCGTCCCGGGTCGACAGCGAGACCCGGGAGATCGTCCGGCCTCCGGCGCGGACGACGTCGTCGGCTATGTGGCCGTCAAGGAACCGGCCGGGCGTCCACCACGGTTCGACGACGAGGACGCCGCCCGGCGTCAGGTGCGCGGCCATCCGTTCGAGCGCCGCGTCCAGTTCGGCGGCCGTGGACATGTAGCCGACCGCGCTGTACAGGCAGCACATGGCGTCGAAGGCGCGGCCGAGCGCGAAGCCGCGCATGTCGCCGGCGTGCACCGGCACGCCGGGCAGTTTGCGGGACGCGACGGCGCGCATTCCCGCCGCGAGGTCGAGCCCGGCCACCTCGCCGAACAGCGCCCGCAGCGCCACCAGGTGCTCGCCGGTGCCGCAGGCGACGTCGAGCAACGACACCGCGTCCGGACGGCGCGCGCGCACCAGCGCCGCGACCGCCGCCGCCTCGGCGGCGTAGTCCTTGCCCAGGCCGCGGTAGACGAGGTCGTAGATCTCACTCATCGCCATGCCGTAGGCGGCGTTGTCAGCGGCTTCGAGGGTGGTGCCGTCCGGCATGGTGGCCCTCCGCGTCACTGTCGCACGTCCCTGCCAGGCTAAGTGGTCACTTTATTTTTGCCTAGCACCGGTGACATGGACGTGACCGCCGCAGCCGCCACATCCTTCCCCGCAGTGGTCATGAGCGGGGAAGACCCATCGCGTTCAGCCCATGGCCTGGGCGTACTCGTCCCTGAGTTCGGCCTCGCGGTCCCAGACCGACCAGCCGACCTCGCGGCCGTCGAGGTGCACCTCCAGCACGTCCAGGACGGCGTGCCAAGCGGAGCCCATCGCGGCGGCCTGCCTCGGCTACGTCCAGTCGCGGGTCGGCACGGGCGACCAGGAACTGATGGATCTGCGCTTCTCGCTCCGCGAGCCGCGCGCCTACCAGTCCACGCCGGACGAGATCATCGGGCTCGCGCACGCGCACGGCATGACGCCGCGCCGGCGGTTCGGGCTGGGCGTCTGGCAGTGGTACTCGTTCGGCCGGGACTGACATGGACACGCGACCGCCCAGGAAGATCGCCCTCGTCCAGCAGGGGATCTGGGAGACGCCGCTCGAATCGATGCCGCTCGCCTGCGGCTACCTGAAGGCGGCGGCGCTGGCCGACGACCGGATCCGCCGCAAGGCCGACCTGCGGATCTTCAACTTCAAGGGCGGCGCGACCGCGCCCAGCATGGCCTTCGAGCTGTTCCGGGACGGTCCGCCGGACGTCCTGGCCTGCTCGGTGCTCGGCTGGAACCAGCGCGCCTTCGGGGCGCTCGCCGAGACGTTCAAGCAGCTCGCCCCCGGCGGCTGGGCCGTCTTCGGCGGGACGCACGTCGCCCATCAGGCCGAGCGGGTGTTCGCGCTGTGCCCCGGCGTGGACGTGGTGGTGAACTGCGAGGGCGAGTTCGCCTTCCGGGATCTGCTGACGGCCAGGCTGGACGGCGTGCCGCCCACCGAGCTGGGGCACGTGACCGGGATCTCCTACCGGGACCGGACGGGCGCCGTCCGCACCACGCCGGAACGCCCCCGGATCGACGACCTCGAGCTGATCCCGTCGCCGTTCCTGACCGGGGCGATCGACCTGACCGACGCCGACGGCCGGTTCCGGTACGACGTGGCGCTGATGGAGTCCAATCGGGGCTGCCCCTACAAGTGCGCCTTCTGCTTCTGGGGCGGCGCGGTCGGGCAGAAGGTGCGCGCGTTCTCACGGGAGCGGCTGCGCGCCGAACTGGAGCTGTTCGCCGGGCACAAGGTGCACACCATCGTCCTGTGCGACGCCAACTTCGGGATGCTGCGGAGCGACCTCGACTTCGTGGAGGACATGATCGAGGTACGCGACCGGTTCGGCTACCCGCGCGCTGGAGACATCCTGGGCGAAGAACAAGTCGAAGCTCTTCTACGAGATCGTCCGGCGGATGAAGCGGGCCGGGCTGAAGAGCTCGTTCACCCTGGCGCTTCAGACCCTCGACGACGAGACGCTGGGGCACATGGACCGGCGCAATATGAAGGTCAACGAGTGGGAGGAGCTCACCTCCTGGCTCGGCGACGAGGGCATTGACTGCTACGCCGAGCTGATCTGGGGCGCGCCGGGCGAGACGCCCGAGTCGTTCATGGCGGGCTACGACCGGCTCGCCGACAGGGTGACGCGGATCGCCGTCTACCCGATGCTGCTGCTGCCGAACACCCGGTACAGCGAACGGAAGGCCGACTACGGGATCGTGTCGGTCCGCGGTGACCGGGACGACTTCGAGTACGTCCTGGCGACCGGCTGGGTGAGCTTCGCCGAGAACCAGCGGATGCACCGCTTCCTGTTCTGGGCGCGGGTCGTCGCCGAGATGGCGGTGCTGCGGCACGTCTGGCACGGGTTGCGGCGGCTCGCCGGGATCCGGCAGTCCGCGGTGCTGAAGAGCCTGGACTCCTGGTTCGGAGAGGCCGACGACCCGTCCGCCGAACCGATGCGGGAGGCGATGCGCAGCGCGGTGTTCGGCGCGGGGGACTTCGGCGCCGGAGTCGCGTTCCTCTACACCGACCCCGCGGCCAAGCGGCTGCTGCGCCGATGGTGGACGGAGCGGATGACGCCGCTGCTGCCGCCGGAGGCGGCGCCGGTCATCGAGGAGATGTTCCGCTACGACCTGCTGACGATGCCGCTGGTGGGCGACGACGCCGCGCAGGCGGAGGGGACCGTCGCCGTGCGCGGCGAGGTCTACCACGTGCGGCGCGGCGTGCGGCTCGCCCACGACGTGCCGGCGATCACCGCCGCGCTGCGGGCCGGGGCGACTCCGGATCCGCTGCCCGGCCCCGTCACCGTCGACCTGTACTACCGGGCGCACGCGGAGACCGCGGTCAACTCCACCAACCACGAGATCATCGTCCATTACCTCGGAATGCCCCTGGCGGAGATCACCGAGAACGCCGCGGCGGACGCCGGCGACTCGTATCGCTGAGCCTGCGCCATCGGCCGCGTCCGCGGATCAGTACACCAGGATCGTCCTGCCGAGAAGGGGCGGAAATCCGTCCTGACCAGGGAAGTGTCACTTCCCGACCCGGCCGGCCTCACCCCCGCAAACCGGTCCCGAGAACTACGCTAAGTGGTGTTCAGTCGACTTATCGTCATCACCCTCGGAGGTGACCGTTCGATGTCCATCACCACTCGCTGGATCGGCGGCTTGACCGCGGCCACGGCCACGGCCGCGGCCGCTGCACTCGCCGTCCCCACCGCCGCCCTCGCCGCACCCGCCGCGCCCGCGACGGCCGCGACGACGGCCACCGCGTCCGCGACGACGGCCGCGGCGGCCCGGGCGCGGGTCCGCGTGACCGGCGCGTCCATCAGGGGCACCACGCTCCGCGTGACCGGCACCGTCTTCTGCTCGTCCCGGAGCCACTGGGTCAGGCTCGTCGTCATCGCCCAGCAGCCCGGCGGCCCCACCGTCGGGTGGAGGCCCCTCAAGTCGCGCGGTGAGACCCGGGTCCGTTGCGACCGCCATTTCCACACATGGTCGACCCTCCACTCCTCCCGGGCCCCTGGCGCGAGGGGCAACTGGCGGCACGGAAGGAGGGTCCACGTGACCGGCACACTGCTGGTCCCCGGCGACACGTTCCACTTCTCCGGCGAGGCCACCCCGAGGCACTGACCCTCACCGCACCCGTGCGGCCGCTCCCCGGACCCGCCAGTTCCTGACCCCCTGCCGCACCACGGCAGGCGCCCCCCGCCTCCACTCCACCTCCCCGCCGACGGGCCACCCTGCGGCCGGCGGTTCCAGCCCGGCTCCTCGGATACCGTGCGCGGATGAGCGCGACCATCAACGTCAGGGTCACCGGCGTCGTCGTTGAGGACAACGCGATCCTGCTGCTCGATCAGGACACCGGCTGCGGCCGGTCCTGGTCACTGCCGGGCGGGAAGGTCGAGCCCGGCGAGCCCCTCGCCGACGCCCTGGTCCGGGAGGTGCGCGAAGAGACCGGTTTGGCCGTCGAGGTGGGACGGCTGCTGTACATCTGCGACCATCTGCCCGGCGACGGGACCCACGTCGTGCACATCACCTTCGAGGCCCGGCGGGTCGGCGGCACCATCGGCGACGTCGTGGCGGACGCGGACACCCGCCCGATCCGGGGCGTTGAGATGGTGAGGCTGGCCGACCTGCCCGCCCTGGGGTTCAGCGACCGGTTCGCCGGCCTGGCCGCGGACGGGTGGCCGGGCGCCGGATCCTACATGGGGCCCAAGACCAACATAGGGCTGTGAGGAAGCTCGACGCCCAGGACGATCGGCCTTCTCTGCCTCTCCACTTCCGGACGGCTCGAGAGGCCACTTCTTTCAATAACAGGACTCTCCCGGCCAGCCCGCATTGGCTCGGGGTGATGTCCCGGTGGCGCCCCCGTTGCTTGACATTGGCGCTCAACGGGTGAGCGTGGCGGTGTGGGTCCGGGAAAAGACAGGGGCGCAGGCCGACCGGCGTCCTCGGCAATCCTTGATTCGGTATTTAGCGATCAAGAGCGAGCTTGATCGGCTCGATCACAACGGATATACCATCGTTGACACCGCGGGAATCCCAATGTTAAAACTAGTTCCGTCAAGGCCTTCCGAGCAGTTTGTTCAAATCGGAAGTACTCGTTACAGGAACGGAGATTATTTCCATGCCGAACCCGGCCGATGACCGCCCCGAACAGGTGAACACGGCGCTGGACAAGTTGCGTGACCGCGCCAGCCTGACGGACGAAGAGCTGCGCGCCCTGCAAACACACATCGACGAGCTCGAATCGCGTATCTCCACGAGCTCGCACCATCACGACCTCCATGCCGTGGAGGACTAGCAAGACCGTCCGCAAAGCAAACGCGGTGCATGTCGTTCGAGTTGAGGTGACCTCCCGAGCCGTCTCGTCATTCGTGAGGTCACCTCGCACCCCTGGTCAGGTCACATGAAGGGCGAGCCATGAGTGCGGAGATCGCCGATGGGGGCACGAGCGGGCCTACCGACAAGCTCGACGCCCTGCTCGCGCAACATCCTTTTGGAAATGCCGACTACATCACCCGTCAACTGCACATCTGCTACATGCGCCGGCTCGGCAAGATCTCGCCACGCCTGCCGTCGGCCGGAACGTTGCTCGACGCCCTGAACCGGGCCGGTCCTGCACGGCGACATCGGGTGATCGGTGACACCGTCGTTCGCTGTGCGGTCAACCATGCCCTGCGGCAGGTCGAGGCCGGCACTCCGTATGGCATGCCCCTCCAGCAGTGCGGAGAACTGTTCGAAGAGGCGGCCGACCATCTGGCCGACGGGAAGCCGGTCCTCCTTCGGTCGGCGCCCGCGAGTCGACTGAGTCCCGACCTCGAGCAGACGTTCGTCTGGAGCGATCTGCGCGGCGACGACCGCTTCTCCCGAGCATTCCGGGATCTCGTCGACGACAACTACGGTGAGCGTCCCTGCACCCTCGAAGAGGATGAGCAAGCGGTTCTGGCACAAGCGGTTCGCATCCTTCAGGACACCGTTCCAATGGTGTCGCGAAGCACACTGCGACACACCCACCTTGTCGCCATCTTTCCCGAAGACGGGCCCTTCGCCAGGGTCAACTCGAGTTCCGAGTTCAAACTCAGCGGCACAGTATTCCTGAACCGGAAGCTGCTTTCCAATCCCTGGAGAGTGGCCGAGCATTTGTTGCATGAAACGCTACATCAGCAAATGTACGACTTCCGGCACGGGCACACTCTGCTCGTCGAAGACGTGCACCGCGAAGATGCGCCTACATTCTGTTCGCTGTGGAACCTGCCGGACAAGAACAACTGGAATATCTACCGCGGTCTTGCGGCGTTCCATGTCTACGTCCACCTCGGCCTCTTCTTCACCTTGGCCGAGGAGCGCTCCGCCCACCTCCAAAAGATTCACGGCCCGCCCGCGGGAATAACCGGCCGGCGGAAGGCGACGACCCGGGCCCACTACCTGGCGGAGCAGATCAGGGCGGTGTGCTGGGACGAAATGGGAGAGGCCGGCAAGGAGTACGTCGAGTGGTTCGACTCCGTCCTGACGGTATTCGATCCGGCTCCGCCTCCGAGCGACTCCTACGTGCACCTTCTGCTGGATCGCTACGAGCGGGAGGCACGATCGGTCGAGCGGCTGAGCGCGTGCGGACCCGACCTGTCCGACCACCTGTCGGAGCTCGCCAGGATGGAGATCGCGGGTGCGAGGTCCGCGCTTGCCGCGATCGAAGCGGGAGAGGCCCTCCAGCGGCTCGATGACGCCACGGCGGAGCTCTTCGATGCGGAGGGGCGTCTTCCGATCAGCGAATCCAGGACCCGGTTCACCGGCATCCGCTCCGTCGTGGCCGGCGCGATCCTCCAGGCCTCGCACGACGGCTACACGCTGTCGGAGTCACGGGTGCCGGACGCGATCGTCCGCCAGATGGTCGAGACCTCGAGTCAGCGCCTGAAGCCGCTGCTCGACGCTTGAACCCGCTGCTCGGCGTGCCGGCGTTGGCCTGGTCGAGAAGGGAGGGCAGGCGCCATGTCCACTTCACGGAGACCCCGACGATCCCGGCATCCGACGCTGAACTCCGTCCTCGAGAAGCTCCAGCACGGCGTCGACCTCACTGAGGGCGAGCTGTCGCTGCTGAAGGGTCAGCTCGACGACCTGGAGCATCGCGCCCAAGACCAAGCCGTACGGCGAGCCGAAGCCCACGGGCCTGCTCCGGCAGCAGATCCTGATGTCAGGGACGCCTACAGCGAACGGCTCGCCGGTCACGCAACTCCTGAAGGAACCACAGAGTTCGCGTCCCGCTTCGGTGCGGGGACCGTCGATTTCTATCGACCGGCGCAAGGGCTGTCGCTGTCGACCATCGGAATCGGCACCCACCTCGGCGCAGCGGACGAGGAGACCGACGCGATGTACGCCGACGCCGTCCGGGCAGCCCTGCGCACGGGCGCCAACCTGATCGATACCTCTCTCACCTACCGCCGGCAGAGGTCGGAACGGGCGACCGCCACCGGCCTACGCCGGTTCATCGACAACGACGGCGGCGACCGCGAACAGGTCGTCGTCTGCACGAAAGGCGGATACCTGCTTTCCGAGTGCGTCACTCCGGGCGCACTCGAGCCGACGGAGGTGGCGGGCGGCGTTCATTCCATCGCTCCGGCGTTCCTCGCCGACCAGATCAGGCGCAGCCGGCAGAACCTGGGCCTGGAGACCATAGACGTCTACTACCTGCACAATCCGGAGACCCAACTCAAGCACGTCGGCGGCTCCGAGTTCATGAGACGCATTCGGGCAGCGTTCCACCAACTGGAATGCGCAGTCTCCGATGGCTCGATCCGCTACTACGGCACGGCGACGTGGGACGGGTACCGCAGCGGTCTGCTGTCATTGCCCGCGCTGGTGGTGGCCGCCCGTGAGGTCGGCGGAGACGGCCATCACCTCCGGTTCCTCCAACTCCCCCTGAACCTCGGGATGCAGGAGGCGCTGACCCACCCGGCGGAGGGCGGCGGCAGCGTGCTGAAGCTCGCCGCTGAGTCCGGCATCACCGTGATCGTCAGCGCCTCGCTGCTCCAGGGCCGCCTCGCACGGGACCTGACCGCGGATACTCCGCCGTCCCGGTCCGGCCTCCGGACCGACGCCCAGCGCGCGATCCAGTTCGCGCGATCTCGCGCCGGCGTGACGTCCGCGCTGGTCGGAATGCGAAGCGTGGCGCACGTGGCCGAGAACCTCGCGCTGGCGCGGGACACAGCCGGATGAGTGCGATGACGAGCGTCCAGTGCGGCTCGGGCGGGACCAGATGCGAGTCCTGGTGACGCCCTCCGACATGGCACGGCTCGCCATCGTCCTCGATCTCGAGTCCTCACGGACCCAGGTCATTCAGGTCCGGCCGCAGTTCGTGGACCCCACCGTCACGGACCGCCCTCCGTGCCGCCCGTTCGGGGTGACGTGGAGTCCTGAGGAGCTGTTCATCGCCAACAACCGGCAGCTACTGATATTCGACCACGCTCTGAACTACGTGCGGTCGTCCACCGTCCGCCTACAGATCAACATTCATCAGCTCGCCTTCGGCAAGGGACGGGTGTGGGCTGTCAGCCCGTGGACCAACTCCCTGATCGGAGCCCCGACGGGTGCCGGCGTCGAGGCCATCGAGTTCGACCTCTCCCGCAACGTCCTGGTCCCCTATCGCCGGCGTGAGGGCCGCCCATCCGCGGATGAACATCACTTCAACTCCATACTCTGGGCGGACGGGCATCTGTTCGTCGCAGCGCACGCATTCGGAGAAGGCAGCTTCATCAACCGCTACGACGCGGAGACACTGCGGTTTCAGAAGACACTTCACGGAGCAGGCCATTCGATTCACGGATTGGCCCGCCATGAGGGCGAGCTGTTCTGGGTCAGCACCATGACCCAGGAGATCCGCTCCGACCGCGGATACCGCCTGTTCTTGCACAGGCCGGGCTACCCTCGTGGGTTCGCCATGACGGCAGAGTACTTCGTCGTCGCGATATCCCAGTGCCGGGGACGCGGCCGCCGTCATGCGGGCAACTCCTGGATACAAGTCATCGACCGCAGGCAGGGCCGCACGGTGCACGAGACCGAGCTGCGCGACACGGGCGGCATCAATGACCTCCGCCTACTGAGCGAATACGACTACGCGCACCGCGTCCCCCCATTCCCGCTCCTCGCCTTCCCGACAGCACAACCGTCCAGCGGATGATCGGTCAGGGAAAGGGCAATGACCATTATTGAGCCTCCGGAGCTGACTGAGATCCGCGCCTGGTGGAAGCGAGGCATCAGCGTGTGCGACCACTCGCGCGCCTTCACGATCGCCGGAAGCCGGTGCGACCAGACCATGCCCCGAGGGATGGACAACCCGTACTGGGAGATCGTCCGCAACCTGCCGTCCATCAAGACGGACTGGTACGGCGTCACCCCCTACAGCCGCCCCGACCAGCTCAGCGTGGGCCATCGCGGGCGCCTCACCAAGCGGTTCTCCTGGTCGATCCCCTCGCCGGGCGACGTCGCGTGGCTGGAGCAGATCCTTGACGGCCGCGGCGTCGTCGAGATCGGCGCCGGAGCCGGCTATTGGGCATGGCAGGCTCGGCAGGCCAGGATCGACGTCGTCGCCTACGAACCGCAGGAACCGGCGGACAACCATGACGTGCACGGACGGGTGTACACCGAGCTTCGGCGCGGCGGGCACGAGGCTGCGGCGCTCCACCCGGACCGGGCGCTGCTGATCTGCTGGCCGACCAACGACGCGCCCTGGGCATCGGAGGCGCTCGCCGCCTACGCGGGCGACACGCTGATCTACATCGGCGAAGGGCCAGGGGGCTGCTGTGCGGACGACGGCTTCTTCGAGAAGATCGACGGTGGTTGGACCGAGGTGGACGCCAGCACGCATCACGTCAGCTGGTGGGGAGTTCACTGCGGTATGACCGCTTATCGCCGTGGGTGAGTTGGATGCGGGTTGGGGAGTGGCGTCCCGCCCGGCTGGAGGAACCGGGCGGGACGGATGTGCGGCGGCGCGGGGCGCCGCGCCTGTCACCCGGCGGTGAGGGTCTCCGCCGCCTGGGCGATGACGGCGGCCACGGCGGCCGGGTTGGAGACATAGACCGCGTGGCTTCCCGGGGTCTCGGTGACGGTCGATCCGGCCCGCTCGGACATGGCGCGCTGGGCAGGCGGCGGGATCATCCGGTCGTCGGTGGCGACCAGGTACCAGGACGGCTTGGTCTGCCAGGCCGGTGCGGAGACCACGCCCCCCAGCGCGTCGACACCCCACGGAACCTGCGAGTCGGCCATGAACGCCGCCTGCGCTCCGGGCAGATCCGCTGCGAACGCCGCGGCGAACTCGTCCCGGTCCAGGAACAGGAACCCGCCGTTGGGCGGCAGGATCGGCGGGACCGGTGCGCCGGGCGGCGGGTCGGCGATCAGCGAGTTGACCGACTCGCCCTTGTCGGGCGCGAAGGCCGCGATGTAGGCCAGCGCGGCCACGCCCGGGTGGTTTCCGGCCTCGGTGATCACGACGCCGCCGTAGGAGTGCCCGACCAGAACGGCCGGGCCGTCCAGGCCGTCGAGGACCTGGTGGGTCGCGGCGACGTCGCCGGCCAGCGACAGGGTCGGGTTCTGCACGACGGACACCCGGTACCCGTCGGCGGTCAGGCGGTCGTAGACCCCCTGCCAGCCAGAGCCATCGACGAACCCGCCGTGGACCAGCACGATGTTCTTCACTTCCGGACCTGCGTTCACGGTGGTGCCTCCTTCGCCCGAGTTCGGGCCCCGGGCTCCATGGGAGATGGCCGGAACGCTAGACCGGCCGAAGATGCATCGATTACATCAAATGACGTAGTCCGAGCGGCGGGCCGCATCTGCATCTCGACAGTGCGGGCACTCTGGAACATCGGCGGCCTCGCGATGCTGGTGGCGGTGAGCATGGCGCGGGTGGGCCGGATCGGGAGGCCGTCGGGTCGCGGCTGTTTGTCGGTGGGTCGGTCTAGGGTGACCCGCATGCATGGTCAGCCCCCCGCCATTGGCGACGAGAACGTTCTGGTGATTCCCGATGAGCTGCGCGGGGAACTCATGCCCAGACGCGGTGGAACGCCGCCGATTCAGCTCCCTGAATTGGACCGGTCGGCTGCCGAGCAGGTGAGAGCGCTACTGGAACGGGCGAAATCCGATGTTGAGGAGAAGCTCGCCCATCCCCGCAGCGATCCTCACGCGGTGAAGGCAGCGCGGGGATATCTGGCCGGAGAACCTGATCCGCTGGGAGCCGCGGTCGTCGCATACGCCGTCCTCCAGCGGCGAACCGGCGAGGGTGACGGCAGGGACGCCACCTGGTTGTGGATCGATGCCTGGACCGCTGAGCATGGGCTGGCCTTCGCCGCCTGCGCATGCGCGGAGGTGGACGGACTGGCCCTCCCCTGGGGCGATAAGGGCGCCGAGCACGCGGTGCAGGCCGATAAGTGGAGCAGCGAGGACGCCTACTGGGCGACCGGTCCGGCCGGGAAGCGGATGCGGTCGTTGCTCGCGGTCGCCGACGAGGCCGACTACGCCGAGGCCGTCGAGCGGCTGGCCGGCCATCGCCGGACGCCGCAGCAGCGCCGGGTGGTCTCGTTCCTGGTGCCGACGCGGCAGGACTGGGTGGACGAGTGCTGCGCCGAGCCGCCCGCACACGCCGCTTATCACTCCCATGGGGCGGAGCTGCTCCTGTGCTCGCTCGGTTCCATGAAGCACGTGGCCCGGCTCCGCGGCCGGGGCGCGGCCCGGTTCGACGACCATGAGCGGCGGGTGGGCGTTCTGCTCACCGCGGTGGACGGGGTCGGTCCGGGAATCGCCCCGCTCCTGGCGGACGCGGTGGACGACGCACACGAACTGACCGATCACGGCTATCGCCGCTATCTCGTCGGAGAGGGCTTCGACGAGGCGGCGCGCGCGGCGATCTTCCAGGTGCTGGCCGTGCTTCCCACCGACGAGGCGTTCCGGATCGTGTCCGAGCGGCTCATGATGCCGAGGGCGTTGCCCGCGCTGGTCACGATGCTGGAGCGGTTCCCGGCGCGTGGCCTGCGCCTGCTCGCGGAGTCGGCCGCCGGCGGGGACGACCGGGCGAGACTCTCGGCGCTCCTGGTGGCCGGGCATCTGCGGGCGCGGCCCGAACTGGCCGAGCGGCTGCCGGAACTGGGCGAGCACGTCCGGGCGGCGGTCGAGGCCGCCCAGGCGTCCCGGGTGGCGGAGGCGGACGCGGACGCGGTCCCCAAGGGGCTTCGCAAGGGCGGCAAGCAGGAGGCTCCGCCTTGGGCTCCGACGGCGGTGCTCCCGCAGATCCTGCTGCGGGGACGAGAACGGGCGCTGCCGGACGCGGCGGTCACGCATCTGCTGGAGGCCCTGGGCAAGGCGAGCCCGAAACGCGCCGCGTCCGCCGCGGTCGGTGCCGCGCTCGGCGAGCTCGACCCGGGCTCGCTGGCGGAGTTCGGCTGGGCGCTGTTCGAGCAGTGGCGCGCTTCGGGCGAGGAGACGCGCATGGGCTGGGCGCAGCTGCGCTGGACCGGCGACGACGAGACGATGCGGCGGCTGGGCGCGCTGGCGCGGTCCTGGACCGGGCAGGACGGGATCAAGGTGCCGTTGAACGGGCTGGAGGTGCTCGCCGGGACCGCGTCCGACGTCGCCATCCTGCAACTCCAGCTGGTCGCGGACAAGGCCCGGCCGAAGAGGTTGAAGAACAAGGCCGGCAAGCTCCTCGCCCAGGCCTCCCAGGCGCGGGGGCTGACCATGGACGAGCTCGGCGACCGGATGGTGCCCGACTTCGGCCTGGACTCAGCGCCGGCCACCGGGGAGGCGGCCGGCATGACGCTCGACTACGGCCCGCGCGCCTTCCGGGTGAGCTTCGACGAGCAGCTGCGGCCGGTGGTGATCGACGACGCGGGCAAGCTCCGCAAGGCGCTGCCGAAGCCCGGCGTCAAGGACGACCCGGAGCTGGCCCCCGCCGCCCACCGTGCGTTCGGCGGGTTGAAGAAGGACGTGCGCGCGGTCGCCGCCGACCAGATCCGGCGGATGGAGCGCGCCATGGTCGCCGAGCGGCGGTGGGCTCCGGCGGAGTTCCAGCGGCTGTTCGTCGACCATCCGCTGATGTGGCACCTCGTCCGGCGGCTCGTCTGGCTGCACCGGGAGGGCGGGAAGGACACCGCGTTCCGGTTGGCGGAGGACCGCACCTTCGCCGACGTGGACGACGAGGTCTGGACCCTGCCCGATTCCGGCGCAGTCCAGATCGCCCATCCCCTGCACCTGGGCGACGGACTCCAGGTATGGGGCGAGACACTCGCCGACTACGAGATCCTCCAGCCGTTCCCGCAGGTCGGCAGGCCCGTCGACGCGTTCACCGAGCAGGAGCGCACCAGCGGCAGGCTGGACCGGTTCGCCGACGTCGAGGTCGGCGTCGGCGGTCTGCTGCGGCTGTTGCAGAGCGGGGACTGGAAGGGCCTCGCCGGAGGAGACAACGGCGTCAAGGACGAGCTCGTCCGGCAAGCACCGGGCGGCCGCGTGATCATCCTCACGGTGAACCCCGGCATCGCGCCCTGGGCACCGGCGGCCGATGACAAGCAGACCCTCACGGCCGTCCGGATCGCCGCATCCGAAGCGGACCGTCCCGGTGCCCCGAAGGTCGGCTTCGGCGACCTCGACGCCATCACCGCCTCGGAGCTGCTGTTCACCTTGACCTCTCTCGCGCCTCCCGCCTTGTGAAGGCCGCCGGTGCCCGTTTGATGGGCAGTGCCTGATGTTCTGATAGGCGGCACCTGCCGCCTCCCCCATCCGCACCCGCTGGAACGGTGGCAACGGCATGTCCGACAGCTTCGTCGACGTCGGCCGGATCGAGAAGGCCGCGGCTCTCATCGACCCCGTCTTCCGCGACACCCCGCAGTTCCCGGCGCCCCGGCTCGGCGACGAACTGGGCTTCGAGGCGTTGCTGAAGGTCGAGACGATCAACCCGATCCGCTGCTTCAAGGGCCGCGGCACCGACTTCCTCGTCCGGACGAGCGACCCCGGCGAGGTCCTGGTGTGCGCCTCGGCCGGGAACCTCGGCCAGGGACTCGCCTTCGCCGCGAGCGGGCGGGGGCTCACGGCCAAGATCTTCGCCGCCGGCTCCGTCAACCCGCGGAAGCTCTCGGCGATGCGCAGGTTCGGCGCGAGCGTCGGCCTCGTCGACGGCGACTTCGACGCGGCCAGGGACCGTGCCGCCGAGGAGGCCGCCCGGCACGGCTGGAAGCTGGTGGAGGACGGCAGCGACCCCCCGCTGGCCGAGGGGGCCGGCACGATCGCCGTCGAGCTGACCCGCGCCGGCGCCCGGCCGGTCGACCACGTCCTGGTGCCGACCGGCAACGGTTCCCTGGCCTGCGGGGTGGCCGCCTGGTTCAAGGCCGTCTCGCCGTCCACCAAGGTCATCGCGGTCGGCGCGGCCGGGGCGCCCGCGATGGAGCACGCCTGGCGCACCGGCGACACCACTCCCGGCGGGCCGACCACGACCCTCGCCGAGGGCCTGGCCGCCCGGGTGCCCGCGGCCCGCGCGGTACGGGCGATGCGGAGCACCGTCGATGACTTCGTCCTGGTCGATGACGGTCAGCTCGTCGAGGCCGTCCGACTGCTGGTGCGCACGACCGGCCTGGTGGCCGAGCCGTCCGGCGCCGCCGCCGTCGCCGCCGCCGTCGCTCTGCGCCGCGACCTCGCAGGCGCCAACGTGGCCATGGTGATCACCGGTGCGAACATCGCCCCCGGCCTGCTCCCCGGCCTGCCCGACTGAACGCCTCGGAGTGGGCGATGATGGGAGTGGTCGAGGCCTTCCTTCTCCACGAGGGCACCGTCCGGCTGGGCGCGAAGGCCGAACCGGTCGAACTCGCCGCCGGCGACTTCATCCGCTACCGCGCGGACGTCCCGCACGTCTACGAGGCCATCGGACGACGCGGCCTCAGCTGCCGCCCGACGTAGGGACCTCGTTCGAGGTATCGGGCATCCGGCCCTGACCCCCTTGTCAGAGGCCCGGCAGGTGGCGTTCCTTCAGCAGGGCCTTGTGGATCTTGCCGACCGGCGTCAGCGGGACCTCGGCGGTGATGACGAGCTGCCGGGGGACCTTGTAGTCGGCCAGCCGGTCCCGGCAGTGGTCGATGAGCTCCTCCGCGGTGGGCGGCTCGGCGCCCGGGTGCGGCACCACGTAGAACCGGCCGACCTCGCCGAGCACCCCGTCCGGCACGCCGATTCCGGCGGCCATCGCGACCTTCGGATGCGCGGTCAGCACGTTCTCGGTCTCCACCGGGTAGACGTTGAAGCCTCCCTGGATGTACATCTCCTTCTTCCGGCCGCGTAGCACCAGATGCCCGTCCGGCTCCATGGCGACCATGTCCCCGGTGGCCAGCCAACCGTCCGGCAGGAAGACCTCGGCGGTCTCGGCCGGCATGTCCCAGTAGCCGGAGGCCGCGCAGTCGCCGCGGACCTGGAGTTCGCCGACCTCCCCCGGCGGCAGGACGGTCCCGTCCGGTCCGGCCACCCGGGCCTCGAAGCCGCCGATGACCACGCCCAGGGTGCGGGAGATCGTCTCCGGGTCGTCGTCCGGCCGCGACAGCACGCACGCCCCCGAGGACTCCGACAGCCCGTACAGCCCGTACAGCGGGGCCCCGGGGAACGCGCGCCGGATCGCCTCGGCCAGCGCCGGCTCCACGTTGGACCCGCCCGCCAGGCAGAGCCGCACGGACGAGAGGTCGTAGCCCGGGAAGTCGTCGCGGCCGAGCATCAGCACGTACATCGTCGGCACGGCGCTCAGGAAGGTCACCCGATGGCGCTCGATCGCGCGCAGTGCCGCCTGCGGGCCGAACGCGGGCAGCAGCGCCACTGATCCGCCGCTGACCAGCGCGGCCATGATGGTGCAGGTGATGCCGCCAACGTGGTTGAACGGGAGGTGCCCGAGCTGCACGTCGTCGTCGCGCATCGCGAAGTGCTCCGCCTGCGCCGTCGCCGACGCCAGGATGCTCCGATGGGTGATCACCGCGCCTCTGGGGCGTCCCGTCGTCCCCGAGGTGTAGAGGATCATCAGCGGATCGTCCGGCGCCACCTCCCCGCGCGCCGCCGCCAGCGCCGCGGGGTCCGCCGGAGCCGCGGTCAGCTCGCCGAACGGCGTGCTGCCCGGGAAGCCCGTGCCGAAGAACACGTAGTCGCCCACGTCGGGTGCCTGAGACCGGAACCCCTCGAAGAACGCCGCGAAGTCGAAGCCGGGGACGGCACCGACGCTGATGACCATCCGGGCACCGCTCTGGCCGAGCATGTGGGACAGCTCCCGCTCCCGGTAGCGCGCGTTGAGCGGGACGACCACGGCGCCGATCCGCGCCGCGCCGAAGAACGCGGCCAGCCACTGCGGCGTGTTGAGCGCCAGCAGCCCGATCCGGTCGCCGCGCCCGATCCCGCGGCCCAGCAGCCCGGCCGCGACCCGGTCGGTCAGCTCGTCGAACTCGGCGAACGTGATGGTGTCGTCGCCGTCGTGCAGGAACGCCTTATCCCGCGCCGCCGCGTCCTCGAGCGCGGCCCCGATCGTCCTCGCCCGCATGTCGCCTCCCACGCCGATTGCCTCACGACCATTGATCGGGAGCCGTCCGCCGATGCCTCAGGACTTGCGGCCGACGCCCGCGTAGAACCAGATCGGCAGGGCCTCTTGCATGCTGACCGGACGCTCGGGGCGCCACAGCGGGGCCCACACCAGACCGGGATCGAGCAGCTCGAAGTCGCCGAACAGGCCGGTCACCTGCTCGCGGGTGCGTGCCGTGCCGGGCGCGGACGTCTGCTTGTAGACCTCCACGACCTTGGCGACCACGTCGGGAACGCCGTCGGCCGAGGCATGGGTCAGCGTCAGGTGGCTGCCCGGCGCCAGCGCGTCGCGCAGCTCGGCCATGATCGCCGTCGGATCGTCCGCATCGGGGACGAAGTGCAGGGTCGCCACCAGCAGCAGCGCCACCGGCCTGCTGAAGTCCAGCGATCGGCGGACCTCGGGATGGTCGAGGATCTCCCGGGGACGACGCAGGTCGGCCTGGACCATCCTGGTGCCCGCCGAGTCGGCGAGCAGCGCCCGTCCGTGCGCGACCACCTGCCCGTCGTAGTCGACGTAGACCACCCGGGCGTCGGGGTTCACCGACTGCGCGATCTGGTGCACGTTCTGCTGGGTGGGCAGGCCGGTGCCGATGTCCAGGAACTGGTCGATGCCCTGCTCGGCCAGGTACCGCACCGCACGTCCGAGGAAGGCCCGGTTCTCTTTGATCAGCGTCACCAGGGTGCCGTCGGCCACGATCGCCTCTTCGGCGCGTGCACGGTCGGCCTCGTAGTGGTCCTTACCGCCGAGATAGTAATCGTACATCCGGGCAATATTCGGGACACCCGGATCGAATTCCCCCAGTCGAGGCCGCTCGCCTGACACCGTTTCTCCTCACCGCCGCGCCCGCATTACCCCTACGCCTACAGGCTATGCCGTCCAGCGATCCTTTTTCATTCCGGCATGAGCCGCCTTCCGGCGCGGAAAATGCAACCGCAGTGGGGGCTTTGGACAAGAGGTAGCGACGGATCTTCATTACTCCCCCACGGAGTGAGATGAAAGTGAAGCGAAGGGTGACGGTCACGGCCGTCGCCGTCCTGGCCGGTGCGGGAGTTCACGTCCTGCCCCCAGCCGAGGCGCAGCAGCAGGGCACGCGAACCGGGACCGCCGGCGTCGACGAGGTGACGCTCGTGACCGGGGACGTCGTGCGGGTGCGAGGGGGCGGTCCGGCGCCCTCCGTGCTGGGGATCCGCCCCGGTAAGGGGCGTGAGCGGACGACATTCCAGAAGATGCTGGTCGGCGGGCACCGCTACGTCATCCCGTCCGACGCGGCGCCGCTGGTCGGGCGGGGCCGGCTCGACCGGCGGCTCTTCGATCTCGGGCTGCTGACCCGCGAGGGGTACGGCGACGCCCGCCGCGGGGACATCCCGGTGATCGTCGAGCGGGGCGGGAAGCGCACGGCGATCGCGGGGGCCACGAAGGTCACCGGCCTGCCGGCGCTCGGCATGGAGGCCCTGCGGGTCGACAAGAAGAACGCCGGAACGGCCTGGACCTCGCTCACGGCGGCGGGCCTGCGCGCCGGCGGAGCGGTCACCCGCGTGTGGCTCGACGGCAAGCGCCGGGCACGGCTCGACCAGAGCGTGAAGCAGATCGGCGCCCCCGCCGCGTGGGCGAAGGGATGGGACGGCAAGGGCACTACCGTCGCCGTCCTGGACTCCGGATACGACACGGGCCACCCCGATCTCAAGGGCGTCGTCGTCCAGTCGCGGGGATTCACCGGCCAGGGCGCGGGCGACGTCCAGGACAGGTTCGGCCACGGCACCCACGTGGCATCGATCGTGGCGGGATCGGGGACGGCGCCGGCGGGCCGCTTCCGCGGAGTGGCGCCCGGCGCGAAGGTCGCGGCGGGCAAGGTCATCGACGACTCCGGATCCGGGTACGACTCGTGGATCCTCGCCGGGATGGAGTGGGCGGCCACCGAGGTCAAGGCCAGGGTCGTCAACATGAGCCTGGGCGGCCCCGACTCGCAGGGCGGCGATCCGCTGGAGCAGGCGGTCGACACGCTCACGGCCCGTACCGGCGCGCTCTTCGTCGTCAGCGCGGGCAACGACGGTCCGGGCGAGCGCACCCTGGGCTCCCCGGGCACCGCGGACGCCGCGCTCACCGTGGGCGCGGTGGACAGGGACGACTCCCTGGCGGAGTTCTCCAGCCGCGGGCCGCGGCTGGGCGACTACGCGGTCAAGCCCGACATCACCGCGCCCGGAGTGGGGATCGTCGCGGCGCGGGCGAAGGACACCGTTCTCGACGAGCCCTACGACGACAACTACGTGCGGGCCTCGGGCACGTCCATGGCCGCACCCCACGTCGCGGGCGCGGCCGCGATCGTCGCCGCGCAGCATCCGGACTGGCCGGCGGCGCGGCTGAAGGCGGCGCTCATGAACACGGCCGGACCCACCAAGGGGGCGTCCGCCTTCCGGCAAGGCGCCGGACGCGTCGACGTCGCCCGCGCCGTCGGCCAGTCCGTGGTGAGCACCGAGGGCACGCTGTCGGAGGTCCAGCGCTACCCGCACGCCGAGACCACGTACCGCACGATCACCTACGAGAACTCCGGTGACCGGCCGGCGGAGCTGACGCTCCAGGTGGACGCGCCCGGCAAGGTGTTCCGCCTGGACCGCCCGACCGTGACCGTGCCCGCCAAGGGCCGGGCCGACGTGCGGCTCGCCATCGGCGGACCGGACGCGCCCCAGGGCGCTCACAGCGGCACGGTCGTCGCCACCTCCGGCACGACTGCCGTCCGCACGGTGGTCGGCGCCTACCTCGAGCCGAAGGCCCACGACGTCACCTTCAAGGCGATCGACCACGACGGTCAGGACACCGGTGAGCTTCTCACCGTGCAGGACCAGGACTCCCCGTACAACGAGTTCGTCATCTCCGACGGAACGACCAAGTACCGCTTCCCCGAGGGCCGCTACAACGTCTTCGGCAGTATCGCGACGGCGGTCAAACCCGATGGGTGCCGCGACAGCACGCTCGCGCACCAGCCCATCGCGTTGACCCGGGATCGGTCGGTGGTGCTCGACTCGCGCGCCGCCGTGAAGCCGGTCAGTGTGACGCTCGACGATCCCTCTGCGGAGATGGACGAGGTCTACGATCTCGGCTTCGGGTATGCCGGCGGCGCCGTCAAGTACGAGTACAACCCGGAGAGCAACTGCCCCCTCTCGCACCGCTACCTGCTGCCCGTCAAGCAGAGCGGCCTCGCCTATTTCAGCCACACGGTCTGGGAGAGAAAGGGCTCGACGGACGAGACGCCCAGCCCCTACCAGTACGCCGTCTACGACTACCGGCGCGGTGAGTTCCCGGCCGACCCCTCGTACAGCGCGCGTGCGGCCGACATGACGACGGTCCGGGCCACCGTGCGCGGGCTCGCCGCCGAGTCGGCCGCGAGCCTCGCCATCGGCGCGGCGTTCCCCGAGCTCGCCTCCCCCTGGATGGTGGGGAGCCGCGTGCACGCCCCCGGCACGATCACGCTTCACCTCACGCGCAATCCCGACTTCCGATGGTGGTCGATCCTGGAGGGGCTGGGCTCGGATGACGAACACGCCGGGACGTTCACCGGTTACGCCCCCATGACCCTCGCCGGTCCCTCTCACCGTGTCACGTTCGGATCGGCGGTCATCGGGCCGGCGTTGCACGATCCGGTCTTCGGCGGGGACGGACAGACCCCCAACGCCGAACGGACCGGGGACGTCGTGCACTACGCGCCGGCCGGCTTCTTCAGCGAGTCGGGTCACGGCGGCTTCGGAGACGAGGCCGCCGCCAAGGGCGGCCTCGAGCTGAAATCGGGCGGGAAGGTCATCAAGACCGCCCCGTTCGAGTCGTACGACCTGACCGCCGCCGTTCCCCCTGGCGAGGCGGAGTACGAGCTGACCGCCGACGCCCAGCGGGACGTCCCGAACGCCAAACTGTCCACCAGGGTGACGGCCACTTGGAAGTTCCGGTCCGGTCACGCGGCGCAGAGCACATCGTTGCCGCTGCGCGCCGTCCGCTTCGCGCCGCAGGGACTCGACGACCTCAATCGGGCGGCCGCGGGCGAGCCGACCGTCGTCTCGCTGTGGACCGACAGCAATGACGGCTCCCCCACCGGGGACGTGACCGCGGAGGCGTCCTTCGACCGCGGCCGCACCTGGCGGAAGGTCCCGGTGAAGCGCTCCGGCGACCGCCGGACTCTGACGATCACCGGGACGCAGCCGGGGACGGTCTCCCTGCGGGCCGCCGCGACGGGCCCGTCCGGCTCCACGGTCACCCAGACCGTCCTCGACGCCTACGCGGTGGGCCGCTGACGGACGCCCGGCGTCCCCTCCGGTCGCCGGAGGGGACGCCGGACGGCGGCCGCGCGCCGATGGGCGGGCGGGCCGGTCAGGACTGGGCGAGCAGGGCGTCGTAGGCGTTGGAGGGCCGCTGCCCTGACATGAAGGCCAGGAACTCGCGGACGAACTCGCCGCGCGAGTAGCGGCCGCCGGCGTCCGGGTCGGCGCCGGCCAGGTCGCGCTCGAAGGCCCTGCGGAACAGCGTCCGGTACTCGGCGGCGTCGATGGACTGGTCGCCGTCGGAGTCGGCGACGTCGAACAGCACCTCGGCGACCTTGATCAGCGCGGGTCCGGCCAGGGACGCGGCGGTCGCGGCGTACTCCTGGCGGGTGATGCGGCCGTCGCCGTCGGCGTCCAGCGCCCCCAGCAGTTCGCGCCACCAGTCGGCGTAGGCGTCGTAGAGCCGCGTCTCGTCGCGTTCGCCCAGGTCGAGCCGGGTGGCGATCTCCCGGGCCATGGCGGCCAGGTCGGGCCAGTCCAGGTGGCCGTCCCCCGTCTGGTCCAGCACCTCGGCGAAGAAGCGATCGGCCGACCGGGCCGCCGGGCCGCCGGAGCCGGCGTCCTCAGGGTCGGGGGTGAGCAGGCGGAACAGGGCCGCGGCCTGGGACCTGCGGCGGTTCAGCGCCGCCAGCGCGCCGGCGGCGGCGCCGGACCCCTGCCCCGGGGCGGGGTCCAGGATGCCCATCAGCGTGTCCGTCCGGGTCCAGGACTGCGGGAGCAGGCGCGTCGCCACGCCGGAGCCGAGATGGACGCCGCGGCTCAGCGCCTGCGCGCCGGGCAGGTCGCCCAGCCCCGCCTGCCGGCGGAAGGACTCCGGCAGGGACGCCATGATGACCGCGGCGGCCACCGGTCCGGCCACGGTGCGTCCCACCGCCCAGACCGCGGGTCGGCCGCGCAGCAGCGGCGGCGGGGGCACCTGGGCGAACAGCCGGAAGAGGATGACGCGGATCGCCTCGGTGTTCTCCAGCCCCCGGGCGAGCATGTCGTCGAAGTAGGGCCAGAACTGGCGCAGCGTGAGCGGCAGGTGGTCGGCGTCGCCCTCCAGCAGCGCCAGGAACGCCCGGAACTCGGCGTACAGCTGTTCCATCGTGGGTCCGTCCAGGGACTCGCCGCTCAGCCGGGACATCGTGAGCGTCGATTCGAACAGCGTGGCCACCACCCATGCGCGCGCCTCGGGGTCCATCGCGTTGTACGGGCGGCCCTGGGCGTCGTCGCCGGAGATGCGCGCGTGCATGCGGTTGAGCCTGGAGACCTCCCGGTCGCGGACTCCGGTATCGGCGTCCAGGATCCGCTGCGTGCTGGTCAGGGTGTTGCGCAGCCGCCGCCACGGATGCGCCACGAAGGTGGAGTTGTCGAGCAGTGCGGCACCGATCTGCGGGTGCGCCGCCTCCAGTACCGTCGCCCGGACCACCGCCAGGCCCCAGCGGGCATCGTTGCAGTACCCGTGCAGCAGTGAGTGCGGCCCGAGAAGGGCGCTGTCAGGGGTGGCCGGTTCGCCGGAGGCGGCGGTGGCATGTGAGCCGGCGGTGGCTGTCGTGTCGCTCATCGCTATCCCTCGTCCGTGGTGGCCGGCACCGTGACGTCGCCGAAGCGGCGCCTGCGCTGCCGGTAGGCGGTCAGGCACTCCCAGAAGTGCGCCGCCCGGAAGTCGGGCCACAGCACCTCCGGGAAGACCCATTCGGCGTAGGCCACCTGCCAGAGCATGAAGTTGGAGATGCGCTGCTCTCCCGAGGTGCGGATGACCAGGTCCACATCCGGGGTGTCGGGGTGCGGCAGGTGGCCGGCAAAGTTGGCCTCGGTGACGTCCTCGGCCGGGACCCGGTCGCGGATGAGGGACCGGGCGGCCTCGACGATGTCGCGGCGTCCCCCGTGGTCGAACGCCACCGTGAGCGTCATCCGCTTGTTGTCGCGGGTCAGTTCCATCAGATCGGTGATGTCGCGCGTCAGCGTCGGCGGGATCCTGGGGTCGCCGACGCCCAGGAACCGGCAGCGGATCCCCCGCGCGTGCAGCGCCAGGGCGTGCTTGCGCAGCGTCCGCCGCACCAGCCACATGAGGTGGTCGACCTCGTCGCAGGGACGGCGCCAGTTCTCCGTGGAGAAGGCGTACAGGCTCAGCCATTGGACCCCGGCCGCATGGGCCGCCTCGATCACGTCGATCACGGCGGCTTCCGCCGCCTGGTGCCCGGCCGACCGAGGCAACGACCGTTGTGCCGCCCACCGGCCGTTCCCGTCCATCACGCACGCCACATGACACGGCACACTCGACACAGTCGCACGACCTCCACCACTGGCTGCGGACCGCCCGTCCTGGCCCGCAGAACCCCCGATACACGACGCTCCCCGGCCCCCGGCGCCGAGGAGCTCGCGCGCCGGGGGCCGGGACTCCGGTACGGACAATGCCCTCACATCAAGATCGTTACTCTATGAAGTAAAATAGATCCGAAAAGTGAGATCCTGGTGGTCAAATCGGAGCCTGGACGGTCAAGTCCGTGCCATCCGCGCGGAGGTACGGCCCGTGCGTGGAGTATCAGGCGGCGACGTTGTTGTGTGCCCCAGAGGCCCTTACGATTCGCCTACGATCCGCACCCGCCGGATTCCGCACCGGGAAGGAACCACCGATGACGACGGACGGCTCGGCCGCCAGGATCCCGCACGCGGATGTGCTCCGGGAGGTCGCGCGGCTGGGAGGGATGATCGATGAGGATTTCGAGCCGGATGACCGGCGGGTGCCCACACCGCTGGGAGATCGGCCCGTCCCATCGCCGATCCAGGCGCTCCTGTCGGTCGTATGGCCGGAGGGGCGGGTCCGGCCGCCGCGCCGCGGTGCGCGCTTTGTGACCTATGAGGACGGCGACGCGTACGAAGTCACGTTCCCCCAGCTCGTGGACGGGGATCCCGTGGCGCCGGACCGCGCCTGCTTCATCATCGCGTTCAACGAGTCGACGCAGTACCACTGGGTCATCGATCTTGACGATGCGCACCCTGACGACCCCTGGGTGCACCAGGTGGACCACGACTTCCATGACGCGGAGTTCGATGGCCCCGAGCGGCTGTCCCAGATGCTCGCCGCCCTCCAGATCCCCTGACCGGGCTCGCGCAGGAGTCGATGGGCCGCGGTCGCCATGACCGAGGGGGTCCGGTCGTCGCCGTGGGCGGTCCCTCGGTCATGGCGGAGCCGGGCCGGAGCCGTCAGTTGTCGATCCTGGCCTGCTCGGGCACGGGCGCGGTGGCCGCCCCGGCGGCCTGCCGGGCGCCGGCGACCTTGCGGGCGGCCGGGATGACGGCGGCGATCAGGGCGGAGACGAGGGCGATGCCGCAGCCGATCATCAGGCCGGCGCGGAAGCCGTCCTCGGAGGTGAGGGCGTGGCCGCCCATCGTGATGGTCATCTGGGACAGGACCACGCCGATGACGGCGGCGCCGACCGAGGTGCCCAGCGACCGCATGAGGGCGTTGAAGCCGTTGGCGGCGGCGGTCTCCGACAGCGGGACGGAGCTCATGATCAGGGCGGGCATCGCGCCGTAGGCGAGGCCCACCCCGCTGTTGATGATCATGATGGAGAGCATCAGGCCCCACGCGGAGCCCATCAGCGCCAGCGCCGCGCCGTAGCCGGCGGCCAGCACCAGGACACCGCTGATCAGGGTGAACTTCGGGCCGCGGACGTTGGTCAGCTTCCCGCCGAGCGGGGAGACGAGCATCATCATGACGCCGCCGGGCGCCATCCACAGGCCCGCCGCGAACATCGACTGGCCCAGGCCGTAGCCGGTGGCCTTGGGGAACATCAGCAGCTGCGGCACGATCAGCATCGAGGCGTACATGCCGAAGCCGACGAAGATCGACGCGAGGTTGGTGAGCAGCACCCGGGGGCGGGCCGTGGTGCGCAGGTCGACGATCGGTTCGCGGCTGCGCACCTCCCACCCGCCCCAGGCCAGCAGCACCACGACGGCGGCGGCGAACAGGCCGAGCGTGGTCGCCGAGGACCATCCCCAGTCGGCGCCCTTGGAGACCGCCAGCAGCAGGCAGACCAGGCCGACGCCGAGGCCGATCGCGCCGGGCGCGTCGAAACGCTGGCCCTTGGCGCTCGGCGGCACGCTCGGGATCATGAACCAGATGAGGGTCGCGACCGCCGCGGCGAGCACGGCCGATCCCCAGAACAGCACGCGCCAGCTCGCGTACTCGGCGATCGCCGCGGCGATCGGCAGGCCCAGGCCGCCCCCGATGCCCATGGAGGCGCTGACCAGCGCGATGGACGAGCTGAGCTTCTCCTGCGGGACCACGTCGCGCAGCAGCGCGATGCCGAGCGGCACCATGCCCATGCCCATGCCCTGCATGCCGCGTCCGATGATCATGGGGACGACCGAGGACGACAGGGCGCACACCACCGAGCCCACCACCAGCGGCACCGAGCACGCCAGGAGCATCGGGCGCTTGCCCACCAGGTCGCCCAGGCGGCCGAAGACCGGCACGCAGACGGCCGCCACCAGCAGGGTGACGGTGATCACCCAGGTGGCGTTGGACGGCGTGGTGTGCAGGATCCTCGGCAGCTCCGCGAGGAGCGGGGTGACCAGCGTCTGCATGATCGCTGCCGTGATGCCGGCCAGGGCCAGCGTGGTGACCACGCCGCCGGCTCGGGCCGTGGTCTGTGGGGCGTCCATAGGACTCCTCGGCTATCTGTCTCGGTGAAGGGCGGCTCAGGGCATGCGTCGGAATCGACCATGTGCATGGTACATGCGAGATGCAGCGTACACATACTGTGGCCGGCGCATATCATCCTGGGAGGACGGGCCGGGCCCAGGACGTCGGGCACCGGCGCGAGGGCGGCGAGGCGGGAGGCGGAAGTCACATGGTCGGGTTCGAGCCCCTACACGAGGTCGAGTACGAGCAGATGCTGCTCAGCCGGCACGAACTCCTGCACCACCGGCATCACATGCTGGAGCGCAGCGCCTACGTGCTGCTCAGCCGCATCCGCGTCCAAGGTCCGATGTCGATCGGGGAACTGAGCGACGCCTTCGGCCTCGACGCGTCCACCCTCAACCGGCAGACCGCCGCGGCGATGCGCGGCGGCCTCGTGGACCGCATCCCCGACCCCGGCGGGGGCATCGCCCGCAAGTTCCGCATCACCGACAAGGGCGCGCGCATGCTCGACGATGAACGCGAGAGCGTCATCAGCGGCCTGGGCAAGGTCATGGCCGACTGGTCGGACGACGACATCGCCGCGTTCGCGTCCTATCTGAGGCGCTTCAACACCGACATCGAACGCCTCGCCGGACGTCCCTGGCCCCGCCCCTCGGCCTGAGCGCGGATCGTCCCGGTACACCTCCATGCGGCTCACCTGCCGAAAGCAGACACAGTGTCACCGTGTCATTACTATTCGCATTGAAGGTGTTCACCTTCCCCGCGAACGGAGAAGTCCAGTGCGAGTTCACATGGCACGTTCGACCGTCGTCATCAGCGCCCTGCTCGCCGCCCAGGCGGCCCTGCCGGGCGCCGGTGCCCACGCCCGGGAACTCCCCTTGACCGCCGCTGCCCCCGCGGCCGCCCCTCTCCCTCCCAAGGGCATCTACCTGCTCGGCAACTACAACAGCGGCCTGTGCCTGTCGGTCCCCGACCGGCTGGCCGAAGGGGCCAAGACCGCCCAGACGCCCTGCTCCGCCCCCGCCCCTGACCCGAGGTGGACGCTCACTCCCGTGGCGCCGGCCGGCAACTACACCATCACCAACGTGGTCAGCAAGAAGTGCCTCGCCGTCCCCGCTCCTCCCGCCGGAGCGCCCGCGATCCAGCAGACCTGCGGCAACTACGCCTCGCAGGTGTGGACCCTGCTTCCCGAGGGCCCCGGTGGCCGGCTTCGGAACCTGGCCAGCAAGCTGAACCTCTCCGTCGCCGGAGCCAGCCGCGCCCCCGGCGCCCCGGTGATCCAGACGCCTCCCTCCTCCGACCCGAGCCAGGTCTGGACCTTCAGGCCCGCAGCCTGAGGAGCCGGCGCGGCCTCGTGCCTGCAACCGCCCTGCCCCAGTGCCGGCCACCTGGGTGAGGTCGACGCCGCGAGCGCCGGGTCCGGGCACTGGGCGGCGTAGATGGGCCGGCGCCCGGCGGGCAGGATCGCCCGCCGGGCGCCGGAGCACACCCGCGCCAGGCGGACACCTGCTCGCCGGTGGGAGTCATGGCGTCCTCTCAGCGGGTGCGGAGTAGCTGTAGTCGTCCAGCGGGAAGGTGCGGCTGGCGCGGACGGCCTGCGCGGCACTGGTGGGACGCAGGTAGGGCGTGTCGCCATGGTGGTCGTAGTAGTAGCTGTTGGCGGTGGCGCAGTCGCCGGTGGACCAGAGCGATCGGGACAGCCGTTGCCGCATCCGCTCGGTCCAGCGCTCGGTGGGCTCCGGCCTCACCTCCACCGCGGTCGCACCCCTGCGGCGGGCCTCGGCGAGGACGCGGACGATGTGCTCGGAGGTGGTCTCGACGAGCTGGTGCCATGTGCCGCCGACCCAGCCGTACGGGCCGAACATCATGAAGTGGTTCGGCAGGCCGGGGATGCTGACGCCCTCGTACGAGACGAGCCGGTTGCCCGCGTAGAACGTGGCGAGGTCGAACCCGTCCCGGCCGCGCACCGGGGTGCGGCGGAAGTTCTCCGGGTCGCTGGCCAGGCGGAACCCGGTCGCCAGCACGATCGCGTCGACCTCGCGCTCGCGCCCGTCCCCGGTGCGGACGCCGCCGGGGGTGATGCGGTCGATCGGGTCGGTGATGAGCGAGACGTTCGGCCGGTTGAACGTCCGGAGGTAGGTGTTGGACACCGACGGGCGCTTGCAGCCGAGGCCGTATCCGGGGGTGAGCCTGCGCCGGGTGTCGGGGTCCTTGACCTGGGTCCGGTACCAGACCGACCGGGCCAGCCGCGCGGCGCCGTGCGCGACGAACGGCCTGCGCTGGTGCCCGACTACCAGGTCGATGAGCACCAGCTCCACACCGCGGGCGGCCACCCGCCGGACCGCGTCCTGGACGCGCGGGGCGCGCTGGAACAGCCGCCGCAGCGGGCGCGGGACCGCCGCGTCGGGCTTGGGCCCGACCCAGATCGGCGTGCGCTGGTAGACGTCGAGCCGTCCGACCCGCGACGCGATCTCGGGGATGAGCTGGACCGCGCTCGCGCCGGTGCCGACGACCGCGACCCGCTTGCCGGTCAGGTCGTAGTCCGCGTCCCAGCGGGAGGAGCGCAGCAGCGTCCCCTTGAAGCCGTCCACGCCGTCGATGTCGACCGGTTTCGGGTCCACGAACGCCCCGATCGCGCTGACCACGAACCGGGCGGTCACCTCGCCGCCGCCGGCGAGCCGGAGCCGCCACAGGTGCCCGTCCTCGTCCCAGATCCGTGCGGCGACCTCGCTGTTCAGCCGCACGTGCGGGCGGACGCCGTGGCGGTCGGCGAGGCGGTCCACGTACCGCTTGACCTCGGCGCCCGGCGCGAACACCCGGCTCCAGCGCGGGTTGAGCTCGAAACTGAACTGGTACGCCTGCGCGGGCACGTCCACGCCGATCCCGGGATAGGTGTTGTCGCGCCACGTCCCGCCGATGTCCCCGGCCCGTTCCAGAACGACGTAGTCGTCGATGCCGGCCCGCCGCAGCGCGATGCCCATCCCGATCCCGCTCAGCCCCGCACCGATGATCGCGACTTCGGCGTCCGGCGTTCCGGTCATGAGCGGCCTCCCGACCTGTTGGACACAACGTCCAATATTTGCGGTGCGCACCGGACGCCGTCAAGACGTGACGCCGGCCGGGCCGGATCCGCCTCGGTTCCGGGGTCGCGGGCGGCGGCCGGCGGCGCGCCGACCCGGGCGAACGACCGGCGCTCGCCGAGGCATAGGCTGGTGCCTCCCTCCCTTGACCGATGCTCGTCGGGGAGGATCCATGGAGGGCAGGCGCTGGGCGGTGCTGGCGGTCCTGTCGGCCAGCCTTCTGATCATCGCGATGGACGCGACGATCCTGAACGTGGCGTTCCCGTCGCTGGTGGCCGATCTGCGGCCGAGCGCGATCGAGCAGCTGTGGATCGTGGACGCCTACGCGCTGGCGCTGTCCGGGCTGCTGATCACGGCGGGCGCGCTGGGCGACCGCTGGGGCCGCAGGCGGCTGCTGATCGTGGGGTTCGCGGTGTTCGCCGCAGCGTCGCTGCTGGCGACGGTGGCCACCGCTCCATGGCTGGTCATCGCGGCCCGGGCGCTGCTGGGGGTCGGCGGGGCGGCGATCATGCCCTCGACCCTGTCGATCCTGCGGGTGGTGTTCACCGATCCCCGGGAGCGGGCGCTGGCCTTCGGGGTCTGGACGGCGGTGATCGGCGCGGGGATGGCGCTCGGCCCGATGGTGGGCGGGCTGCTGGTGCAGTGGCGCGGCTGGCATGCGGCGTTTCTGGTCAACGTCCCGTTCGCCGCGGTCTCGATCGTGTTCGGACTGTGGCTGCTGCCGGAGTCCCGCCATCCGCGCGAAGGCTCCTGGGACTGGTGGGGCGTGGCGCTGTCACTGGCCGGGATGGTCTCCTTCGTCGCCGGCGTCAAGCTCGTCTTCGGCCACGATCTGGCGACCGGGCTGCTCCTCCTGGGCGCTGGGGCACTGCTGCTGGCGCTGTTCACACGCCGTCAGCTCCGCATCCCGTATCCGCTGCTCCAGGTGCGGCTCTTCGCCGACCGCGCCTTCTCGGTGGCCGCCGCGACGGTGTTCCTGGGCCTCATGGGGCTGGTGGCGGTGCTGTTCCTGTTCAGCCAGTGGTTCCAGTACGTGCACGGCCACCGGCCCTTCAGCGCCGGGGTGATGCTGCTGCCCGCCCCGATCGCCCTGCTGGCGGCCCCGCTGTTCACGACCCGGCTGCTCGACCGGTTCGCGGTCCGCAAGGTGCTGGGCTCGGCCATGTTCGTGGCCGCGGCCGGACTGGCGCTGCCGGGCGCGGCCCTCGTGGCGGGCGGGCTCACCTATCCCTGGATCGCCGCGTGCCTGGCGCTCAACGGCGCCGGACTCGGCGTGGCGGCGACCATCGCGTCGTCCACACTGATGTCGACCTCGCCCGCATCGGAGTCCGGCGGTGCCGCCGCCGTCGACGAGACCGCCTACGAACTCGGCGGGGCCTTCGGCGTGGCCGCGCTCGGCAGCCTGGCCGTCGCCCTCTACCGGGACCGGCTGCCGCCGCTGCCGGTCTCGGCCGCCGACAGCGGCCTGATCCGCGGCTCCATCGGCGAGGCCGCCACCGTGGCCGACCGGCTCGGCGGGACGGCCGGCGGGCGCGTCCTCGCCGCCGCCGGCGACGCGTTCACCTCCGCCACCGGCCTGACCAGTGTCGCGGGGGCCGTCCTCACCGCCATCGCCGGACTCATCGCCTGGCGGCTGCTCCCCGAAGGCTTCCGGCTCCTGGACGATCCGCACTGAGCCCGTCCCGTTCCAAGGCGAGCCCGCGGAATGGGCCTCCACGGACACCTCGCCCCTGGCCGCCGTCCGCCCCCCTTCAGCGCAGGGCGCGGAGCGCGGCGCGGGCCGCGTTGTATCCGCACATGCCGTGGGCTCCGGCCCCGGGCGGCGTGGCCGCCGAGCAGAGGTAGATGCCGGGAGCGCCCGTCGCATAGGGGTCGAAGCCCGGACGGGGGCGGAACACCAACTGCGCTGGGTCATTCGCACCGGTGAGGATGTCCCCGCCGACGTAGTTCGCGTTGTGGCGGGCCATGTCGGTCGCGGAGCGCACGTACGTCGCCTGGATGCGGTCGCGGAAGCCCGGGGCGAACCGTTCGATCTGCGTGATGAGCGCCTCGGTCGCGTCGCCGGTGTAGCCCGCCGGCACGTGCGCGTAGGCGTAGAGCGGGTGCACGTCCCCGGCCGACCTCGTCCCGTCCGCGAGGTACTGCTGTCCGACCAGCACGAAGGGACGCTCGGGCATCCGCCCCGTGTTCACCCGCTTCTCGGCGGCGGCCATCTCCTCGAAACCGCCGCCGAGATGGACGGTCCCGGCGCGCCGGGACGGCTCGTGGGTCCAGGGCACCCCCCCGGCCACCGCGAAGTCGACCTTGAAGGCTCCCGGACCGTGGCGGAACCGCCGGTAGGCGCGCTGGACGCGGCGCGGCATCCGGTGCCCGGCGATCCGCAGAGCCGCTCGGGGCGAGGTGTCGAGCATAACGACGTCGACGCGTCCGAGCTCGTCGACCGACCCCACCGTGCGTCCGGTCTCGAAGGTGACGCCGTGCTCGCGGGCCCGGGCCAGGATCGCGTCGCGGATCGCCGCCGACCCGCCTTCGGCCGCCGGCCACCCGTAGGCGTGCGCCGCCGTCGTGAGCGCCACGCCGATGGCGGACGACATCAGGGTGCCGAACGGGCGGAGGGCGTGGGCCGCCACCCCGCCGAAGAGCGCCCGCGCCTGCGGCGTCCGCCAGCGGTGGGCCAGCACGGCGGCGGGGAGCGCGGCATGCGCGCCGAAGCGGGCCAGGCTCAGCGGATGCCGGGGGACGTGCACCATGGGCCGCAGGAACTCCTCGCTGATGGCGTCGAAGCGCTCGGTGAGCGGACCGAAGACGCCTCGCCATGCCGCCTCGTCCTGGCCGAGCGCGGACGCCGTCTCGTCGACCGACCGCCACAGCGTCGCGCCCCGGCCGCCGTCCAGCGGGTGGGTGAACTCGGCATCGGCCCACCGGTAGGCCAGCCCCGCCCCGGTGAGGTCGAACCGGTCGACGAAGGCGGAGCCGAGCAGCAGCGGGTGGAAGCCGGCGCACTCGTCGTGGGTCAGTCCCGGAAGGGTGAGCTCACCCGATCGGAGCCCGCCGCCGAGGGTGTCCGCCGCCTCGATCACCCTCACCCGCACTCCCCCGGCGGCGAGGGTGAGGGCGGCGGCGAGTCCGTTGGGCCCGCTGCCGACCACGACCGCGCTGGTCACCGGGCCACCGCCTCGGACCGCCCGGTGCGGGCCCCGAACGGCTCGACCGGTTCGTCGAGCGAGAAGACCGCAGTGCAGGAGGGCAACGCATTCCATCCGAGCGGGAAGGCCGGCGAGGCGACCGTCTGGACGAGGACCGTGCGGCCCCCAGCGATGAGGATAGGGGGTCCTGCCGGACGTCCCCGTGCGCACGGGCCGGGCCTCGCGGAGGGGCCGTCAGGTCCGCCATGCTCCGGTGCCGGCGGCGCGGGCTCAGCCGCCGGCGAAGGCGACGATCTCCGCCAGGTCCGGCCGGTAGCCGTCGCCGGTGTCGACGGTCAGGGCGGGGACGTCCAGGGAGATCGGGACGAAGGAGTCGGTCGAGCGCCGTCCGGTACTGATCGCCTCGAGCAGCTCCCGGTCTCCGTGCGCGGCCCGGTGGGCGTCGTCGGCCACGCGCCGGGCGATGCGGTCGTGGGCGACGGCGGCCGGGACCGCGCAGCGGATGACGCGGAGGTCGGCGACCCCGGCGAGGGGTTCCAGGTTCGGACGCCAGAGCCGGTCCTGGTAGGCGGCCTCGGCGACCACGGTCACCCCGGCCTTCAGCAGCGCGGTCAGGACGTCGAAGAAGACCACGAGGGTCGGCCGGTTGAGCGGGTCGTCCCCGGCCGGGTCGAATCCGGGTGCGGCCAGCACCATGCCCTGCTTGATCTCGTCGCGGACGACCGCGGGGCAGCCGAGCGCCTGCGCGAGCCGGTGGGCAAGGGTGGTCTTGCCGGTTCCGGGTGGTCCGCTCACCACGATCAGGGTCGGCTTGGTCATGAGGCAGTGTGGCAGTTCAGGACCGTCGGTGGCGCGTGGCACGATGCTGCTCGTTCGGCGACCGGGGGTGGAGGGTGCGGGTTTGAGGTCGTTGCCGCGGCCTGTGAAGGCGCTGCTGTGGGTGCGGGTCCTCAACCAGCTCGGGGCGTACGCCCTGGCGTTCTTGGCGGTGCTGGCCGGTCCGGACCGGGCGGCGGTGACGCTGGCGGTCTTCGGGGTGGCCGCGCTGATCTCGCGGTGGGCCGGGGGCCTGCTGCTGGATCGGCTGTCGCCCCGGACGTTGATCGCGTCGGGGTTGACCGCCACCGGCGCCGCGCTGCTGGTCCTGGCCGTCGCCCGGACCCCGGCGCAGGTGGTGGTCGCGGTCGCGCTGGTCGGGCTGGCCTTCGAGGTCTACGAACCGGCGTCCCAGGAGCTGCTGGCCCGCCTCACCGAGGGCGACCGGCGCCAGGACGCCTATGCGCTGCTGGGCACGTCCCTGGTCGCGGCGGGTGCGGGCGGAGGACTCCTCGCCGCGATGTTGCTTCCGCTGGGCGTGCGGTGGCTGATGGTCGTGGACGGGGCGACCTGCGTGGTGGCGGCGGTCGTCGCGCTGGCGTTCCTGGGACGGGAGGCCGCCCAGGTGACCGCGGAAGGCCGGGCGCCGGGACGCTGGCGTCCTCCGGTGCTGCTGCTGAGGCTGACGGTGGCGGGCACCGCGTTCGCCTACGGGTACCTGGCCGTCCTGATGTTCATGCCGTTCGTGCTGTTGCAGCGGGGCGCCCCGGCCTGGCTGCCCGGCGTGACCCTGACCGGGTCGGCGCTGCTGGTGCCGCTGGTCGCCCGGCTGGCCCGCAAGCCGGTGACCGCCCTGCCGCACACGGTGGTCCTGGCCGGGGGCACGGCGCTGCTGGGCGTTCTGGTCCTGGCGATGGTGCTCGGCCGCGGTGTCGGGCTCACCGTGGCGTCCTACCTGGCCTGGGTGGCGGTGAACGGCGTGCTGCTCGGCCGGTGGCAGGCGATGATCGCCGACATCGCGCCGGCGGCCGACCGGCCCCGCTGGTTCGCCTTCCACGGCTCGTCCTGGGGCATCGCCCAGCCCGCCGTCCCCGCCGTCGCGGCCCTGGCCGCCGGCGTCGCCGGAGGCACCGGTGCCGCCGCGTTCGCGACCGCCGCCGTGGCCTTCCTGACCGTGCCCCTCCTGCTGGTCACCGTCCCCCGGGCCGTCTCCTCCGAGTGATCAGCCGGACGGCGCCGCCGCCTGGCCGGACGGCACAGGAGCTGATCGGAGGCGAGCAGGCGGCGGTCGCGGGACCGGACCCGCGACCGGCCGCACCCACAGGCGGAGCGCGGCTCGCCGCCGGTCAGCCCAGCGAGGAGACGGCTCCGAGGACGACCGCCAGCGCGGCGACCGCCGCGAAGAGGGCCGCTGATCAGCGCCCGGCGGCGGTCTGGAGGCCCGCTTGGCGAGAACGGGGCGTGGAGGGTGGCCGCCATTGACCGAGTATCGACTGCCTTCGGGTACTCCCTGACGAGATGCTACGACGACAGTTGAGGGAGACGTGCCGATGACAGCGCCGACGATGGACTGGACGACCGACGAGCTCGCCAGGATCGAGAACACCGACGAGCTGGAGATCGCGCCGATGCGGGGCGACGGCTCGCTGCGGCACCCGACGACGATCTGGGTCGTCCGTGCAGGCGACGACCTGTACGTCCGGTCCGCGAACGGGACGGACGGCGCCTGGTACCGCGGCGCCCAGGAGCGCCACGAGGGCCGTATCGAGGCGGGCGGCGTCGGCAAGGAGGTCACCTTCGTCAACGCCGACGGCGACGCCGATCTCAACGACCGGCTCGACGCGGAGTACCGCACCAAGTACCGGGGGTACGACCCGCGCTACGTCGATCCGATGACCACTCCCGAAACGCGCGCGGCGACGCTCCGGCTCGTGCCGCTCCGGTAGGGCGTTCCACACCCCGCGACAAGATCATGTGATCCGGGTACCGTGATCGCGTGCGCTTCCGCCCCTTCCCCAAACTCGGTGAACACCCGCCCGCGCACGCGCCGGGCGGGACCTACAGGGCGCTGGAGAAGATCCACGGCGCGCAGTTGGTGCTCGGCCTGCCGGCCGGGGGCGACCGGCGCGGCGGCCTGCGCGTCGGGAAGCGGAAGGCGTGGCTGGGGGACGACGAGCCGTTCTTCGGCTGGCAGTTGCTCCGCGTCGAACTGGCCGAGGCCGCGCACGAGATGCGGCGGCAGGTCGGCCCGGAGTCGCTCGGCGGGAGGGATCTGGTCGCCTACTGCGAGCTGTTCGGCGGCGGCTACCCGCACCCGGACGTGCCCGCCCGGCGGGTGCACGCCCCCGTGCAGACCGGGGTCTGGTACTCCCCCGGCGCGCACGTCGCCGCCTTCGCGATCCTGCTCGCCGAGCCCGGAGCGGCGGACGGTGAGCTGCTGGCCCCGTCGGAGACGGCCGGGATCGCCGCGCGCTCGGGGCTCCTGAGCCCGCCGGTCGTCGGCACCGGCACGCGGGCCGCGATGTCGGCGCTGCCGGTACGGCGTCCGACGGCGGTCCCGGCGGCGCTCGGCCTGCCGCCGGTCGAGGGCAACATCGCCGAGGGCCACGTCCTGTGGCCGGACAGGCGCAGCACTTTGTCCTCGCTCGCCGCCTCCAAGTACAAGATCCCGGAGATGGCCGAGAGCCGGTTCGACGAGTCGGCGCCGCACGATCCCGGCCGGGTCATGGCGGCGCCGGGCCTGCTCGGGCTGGTGCCGTCGCTGGTGAACCCCGCCAGGATCGCCAGCGCCGCCTCCAAGACCGGCCGTCATGATCGTGCGGCCCTGCTGGAGGAGGTGGTGCTGGACGTCCTCGCCGACCTGGAGTCCGCGCTGCCCGCCACGATCAAGGCGCTGCGCCCCGAGGAGCTCGACGCGCTGATCCGCCGCATCGACGCCCAGGCCCTCACCGTCGACCAGGGCTGAAATCGACTTGGCCGAAGTGGTGGCCCCGGGGAGACTGGCGCGGTGATCTCTTCATCAGCGCAGGTCGGTGACGTCGGCTTCTGGGGTCCGCACGTCGCCGGGATCCTGGAACGGCACGGCCTGCCGGACGCCGCGCCGGTGGCGGGCTTCAACCCGACCTATCCGACGTTCCTCTGCGGGGACGTCGTGGTGAAGCTGTTCGGCGGCTCGCCGAACTGGTGTGAGGCGCACAGCGCCGAGCGAGCGGCGCTGGACCGGCTCTCCACCGAGCCGGAGATCCTCACGCCCGGCCTGCTGGGCTGGGGGAGCCTGTCCGGCGAGTCGTGGCCCTACCTGATCAGCGGGCTGGTCCCGGGCGTCGCCTGGCATCACGCCGGGCTCTCCGCGCCGGAGCGGCTCTCGGCCGCCGCCGAGCTCGGCGGGCAGGTCCGGCGCGTGCACGCGCTGCCCCCGCCGGACGGCCTGCCGCGCCCGGACCTGCGCGGCCTCGACCTGACGGCGGCCCTGGTGCGAAGCTCGCTTTCGCCGCACCTCGTCGCACAGGCGGACGACTTCGTCGAAGGGATCGGGATCGGCGTTCCCGTCTTCGTCCACGCCGACCTGGTCGCCGCCCATGCGTTCGTGCGGGACGGCCGGCTGACCGGCGTCATCGACTGGGGCGACGCGGTGGCGGCCGACCCCTATCTGGAACTGGCCCAGATCCACCGCGACACCTTCGACTGCGACAAGGCGCTGCTGCGGGCCTTCCTGGACGCCTACAACTGGCCGGACGACGCCGGCTTCCCCCGCCGTGCGCTGGCGTTCGCCCTCTTCCGGCAGGCCCACGGGCTGACCCAGCACCACTCGATCGACGTCTTCGTGCCTGTCGCGGCCCGCTTCCCGCTCCAGGACATCGCCACGCTCGACGACCTGGCGACCGAACTCTTTGGCGTCTGAGCCCCTCGGGTCGCGCGTTCCCGTCGAGGCGCGGCCGTCGGCGGGGACCGCGCAGCCGGTGTCCCCACGCCCCGGGATGCCGTTAGAGTCGTGGACTGGTGAGCCGGGAAGTCTGGTCGGCGTGTCCCTACCCGACCGACTCCGAAAGACGGCGACACGCCGATGGCGAGCCCCCTCACCGCCCTCGCGGACCCCCCTTTCCCTGCCGTGCCGTTCGCCGGCGGCATGCGCGCGGGCCGGGCCGGCGTGCGCGGGACGGGTCCGGCCGGCGGCGCCCCGCCCGTCCCCTCCGACCGGGAGACTCCTTGACCGCCGCGTTCGCTGTCGCCATCTTCGTCGTCGCCTACATCCTCATCGCGTCCGAGCGGATACCGCGGACCGCCGTCGCGCTGGGCGGCGCCGCGCTGATGATGCTGCTGCACATCACCGACGCGCGGAAGGCGTTCTTCTCCGAGGAGACCGGCGTCGACTGGAACGTCGTCTTCCTGCTGCTCGGCATGATGGTGATCGTCTCGGTGCTGCGGCAGACCGGGGTCTTCGAGTACGCGGCGATCTGGGCCGCCAAGCGCGCCCGCGGCAGGCCCTACCGGCTGATGGTCATGCTGGTGGCCATCACCGCGCTGGCGTCGGCGCTGCTGGACAACGTCACCACCGTGCTGCTGATCGCCCCGGTCACGTTCCTGGTCTGCGAACGCCTGAACCTCAAGGTCGTGCCGTTCCTGATCGCCGAGGTGATGGCGTCCAACATCGGCGGCACCGCCACCCTGGTCGGCGACCCGCCCAACATCATCATCGCCGGCCGGGGCGGCCTGACGTTCAACGACTTCCTGGTCCACCTCGCGCCGCTGATCGTGCTGCTGATGGTGGTGTTCTGCGCGCTGTGCCGGTGGCTGTTCCGCTCGGCGTTCGACTACGATCCGCGCCGCGTCGCCGAGGTGATGGCGCTCGACGAGCGCGCGGCCATCACCGACCGGCGGCTGCTGTGGCAGGGCCTCGGCGTGCTCGGCGTCGTGGTGGCCGCGTTCGTGCTGCACCCGGTGCTGCACTACGAGCCCTCCGTCGTGGCGCTGCTCGGCGCCGGGCTGCTGGTCGCCGCCACCAAGGTCACCACCGAGGACGCGCTGCGCGAGGTCGAGTGGCCCACCCTGGTGTTCTTCGCCGGGCTGTTCGTCATGGTCGGCGGCCTGGTCGAGACCGGCGTCATCGGCGGCATCTCGCGGGCCGCCGCGGACGCCACCGAGGGCAGGCCCGGCTTCGCCGCCATGCTGCTGCTCGGCGCGTCCGCCGGGCTGTCGGCGATCGTGGACAACATCCCCTACGTCGCCACGATGAGCCCCATCGTCGCCGACCTGGTCCACCAGCAGGGCGCGGGCGGCGGCCACGTCCTGTGGTGGGCCCTGGCGCTCGGCGCCGACCTCGGCGGCAACGCCACCGCCGTCGGCGCCAGCGCGAACGTCGTCGTCCTCGGCATCGCCGCCCGCAACGGCCACCCCATCAGCTTCTGGCACTTCACCAAGTACGGCCTCGTCGTCACCGTGGTCACCGTCGCCCTGTGCGTCCCCTACCTGTGGCTGCGCTACCTGTGAGCCCGGACGGCGACTGGGCACCTCGTCTCAGGGCCTTTCCCTCGATCACGAGAAATGCTCACCCTAAGTAGATTATTGATTGCTGTGCGTAATTTTTGGGTAAGTGTGCGGCAGAGCTCTCACGGTGGGAGCCGACGCATCTCACACGATCGGGAACCCTCGCCATGAACGTGACATGGACGTCCGCCCTCGCTTCCGGCGCCCTCCTGGCCTGCGGCGCGGTCCTGGCCGCCGCCCCCGCCCAGGCGGCCCCACTCCGCCCGGACATCTCCGCCGGCACCTGCCATGAGGGATCGGTCCTCTATTTCCAAGTGGGGTCGAAGGGATATCGCGAGTTCAAGTGCATCAACGGCAGGACGCAGGCGACCGGCCGGTACCTTCCGACTTCCAGTGTCGGCACCGGGCTGCCTTGCAGTCCTGAAGGCGCAGGGGCGATCAAGCCCGCTCCGGGGATCAGTTTCAGGGCCTGGGTGTGCGAGCAGGGCACGTGGGCGCCCAAGTCGTGACCCCGAGGACCGCCCACCCTCCCCGCGACCGGTCCGCGCGGACCGGTCACCGGTTCGGATTCGCCTGCGGGGTTGTCAGTCGAATGACAAAGCGCGGGGCCCGAGACGAACAATAACGACAAGAGCGGCGCGAACGGCATTACTACGATGAGCGCCCGAGGGTACGTTGCCCGCGCAACCTCCGGAGTGGACGGCCGCATCCGCGATCGTCCGCTCACCGTGCCCCCGCCTCGTCGTCCAGAATGAAGGGTCGGGCATGTCGATCGCGCCTGTTTCCAAGTCCGAGCTGGAGCTGTTCCTGGAGCTCGAGCCGACGGTCGAGAGGGAAGTGAACCGGCACGTCTCGATGGCCGAGGAATGGTTCCCGCACCAGTACGTCCCGTACAGCGAGGGCCGTACCTACTCGGGCGTCATCGACGGCGAGGACTGGGAGCCCGGCGACTCGAAGGTGTCGCCGGAGTCCCGGGAGGCGCTGCTGGTCAACCTGCTGACCGAGGACAACCTGCCGGGGTACCACTTCGCGCTGCGGAGCGTGTTCGGGCAGGACGGCGCGTACGGCTACTGGACCAACCGGTGGACCGCCGAGGAGAACAAGCACGGCATCGTGATCCGCGACTACCTGACGGTGACGCGGGCCATCGACCCCGTCGCGCTGGAGCGCGCCCGGATGAAGCACCTCCAGGTCGGCTACGCGATGCCGCACGGCCAGGACATGCTGCGCGGCGCCACCTACGTCGCCTTCCAGGAGCTGGCGACCCGGGTCTCGCACCGCAACACCGGCAAGGCGTCCGGCGATCCGCTGTGCGAGCGGATGATGGCGCGGGTCGCCAAGGACGAGAACCTGCACATGATCTTCTACCGCAACTTCATCGGCGCCGCGTTCGAGGTGGACCCGAGCCGGGCCGTCCGCGCCGTCGCCGACGTGGTGACCACGTTCGAGATGCCGGGCAACACCATCGACGGGTTCATGCGCAAGTCCGTCGCGATCGCCAACGCCGGCATCTACGACCTGCGGCTGCACCACGACGAGGTGCTCCAGCCCATCCTGCGCACGTGGGGCGTCTTCGAGCTCACCGGCCTGGACGCCGAGGCCGAGCAGGCGCGCGAGAGGCTCGCCGCGTTCCTGGACGGCCTCGGCCGGGCCGCGGCCAAGTTCGAGGAGCGCCGCGCCGAACGCCTCGCCCGCAAGGCCGCCAGGCAGGGCTGACCGGCAGGGCTGACCGGGCCGGTCGCGGGACGGCCGGTCCGGGTGGCGGTGCCGCGGCCGTTTCGTGAGGTCCGGGCATCCTTCGGTAGCGTCGCGGTCATGCGGCTTCATGTGGGATGCGCGATGTGGACGCACGCGCCATGGCAGGGGCGCTACCTGCCCCATCCGCTCCCTCCCCGGGAGCGCCTGCGGTCCTATGCGACCTGGTGCAACGCGGTCGAGGGGAACACGACCTTCTACGCGACGCCGGCCAGGAGCGCGGTGGAGTCGTGGGCGGCGCAGACCGCGTCCGACTTTCGGTTCGTGGTCAAGCTGCCCAAGACGATCACGCATGAGCGGCGCCTGGGAGACGTCGGGGAGGAGCTCGGGGCGTTCCTGGCGGCGATCGAGCCGCTCGGGCCGCGGGCCGGCGCGCTCTGGGTGCAGCTCCCCGGCTCGTTCGGGCCGGGCGACCTCGGGGTGCTGGCGGGCTTCCTCCGGCGGCTCCCCCGGTCGTACCGGTACGCCGTCGAGGTCCGCCATCGGGCGTTCTTCGACGACGCCCGGTCGGAGCGGCTCCTCGAGCGGGTGCTCGGCGGCGCGGGCGCCGAGTGGGTCCCGTTCGACACCACCACCCTCTTCCAGAGCCCTCCGACCACCGACGCCGAGCGGGACGCGTGGACGAAGAAGCCGCGGGTGCCGCGCCGGTCGCTCGCGCTCACCGACCGGCCGATCGTCCGCTATCTCGGCCGGGACGACACCGCGCGCACGGTCGAGGGGTGGCGGCACTGGGCCGGCACGGTCGCCGAATGGCTGCGCGAGGGCCGTTCACCGACCGTTTTCATCCATACCCCCGACAATGCCGAGGCCCTGGCGCTCGCCCGCCGCTTTCACGACGACGTGCGGGCGCTGGTGCCCGGGATCGACCCGCTACCGGAGCCGGAGCCGACCGAGCCGCCGACGCTCTTCTGACCACGCGCCGGGCGGCCTGCCATTCAGCGGGCCATTCACGGCGGCTGGAAATGCGCCGACCACGGAACGGCCCGGACGGAGCAGGCGCGGGCGGAACAGCCGGGCTGGAACGGCCACGGGTGGAACGGTAGGTCAGCCTTCGACCCAGCCGTGCTTCTTGGCGACGGCGAGGATCTCCGTGCGGAGCCGGACGATCTGGGCGGCGGTCAGCTCGGGACCCGCCTCGAGCATGAGTTCGGTAAACTCCTGCCTGAACTCGGAGGCGGAGAGCACGTCGCACATGCCGTCGTCGAGCGGCGGGACACCGGGGACGACGTCCTTGTCGACCTCACGCGCGGCGGCCGGCTCGCCCGCCGGCTCCTTGTTCGACACGTGCACGGCGAACGCCTTCAGCCCGCGGCTGCTCTCGGTCACCTCGAACTCGACCGGGGTTCCCGGGGCGAACAAGGATTTATCGTCACAGAGTTCATTGGCGTGAACGAATACATCGTCGCCATCACCTTCCTGCACGATGAACCCATAACCGCGGACATCATCGAACCGGAGAATTCTTCCCAACCGCATACCAAAGAACCTCTCATGCCACACAACCACTCCAGAATGATCCGCTATCGTATACAAGGAACTGACGCCCCGGCAAGCCGGCCCGAAAAGCCGGAGCCTTCCGTTCAATCCCGGTGATCTCGGCATCCTGGCGGGCTCTTTCCCCTACCTCCATACCGGGCCACTCGCAGCGCTCGGCCTCTCGACCGGCGGAACGGCGTCCACGCCCTATTTCTGCGGCCCGGCGGCGAGCATCCACATCGGCGCGCGCCGTCCTGCGGGGCCGGGTCAGCCTCCCAGCTCGCGCAGGGCGTCCCGGGCGCGCCGCTCGTCCTCGGGACGGTCGAGTTCGCCGAACGCGTCGGCGCACCACTCGAGCTGCGTACGGGCGTCCTGGACGCGGCCGAGCGCGCGGTAGCTGCCGGCGAGGCGCATGCGGCAGGCGGCTTCGGCGGCGACGGCCTCCTGCGAGGTGAAGAGCGTCGCGGCGCGGTGCAGGCGTTCGGCGGCCCGCTCGTGCTCCCCGAGCCCTTGGTGGGCGCAGCCCCACTGCTCGTGGAAGTAGGCGGTGCCGAGGGTGTGCCCGATGCTCTCGGTCAGCCGCAGGCCCTCCTCGCACAGCGGCGGTAGCCGGTCGTAGCGGCCCGCCGCCAGTAGCGCGCGCACCAGGGAGTAGAGCGCGACCCCCTGGTAGGCCGGTTCCTCCAGGGTGCGGGCGGTGGCGAAGGCGTCCTCGCCCGCCTCGACGGCCTCGGCGTGCCGGCCCGCCTGGCTGAGGACCAGGCCGAGGACGCGGAGGCTGCCGAACGCCACATGCGCGTCGCCCGTCTCGCGGGCGATCTCCAGGGCGGCGGCGGCGTCGCGTTCGGCGGTGTCGAGCCGGCCAAGGACCTGGGCGCTGTAGGCGCGCAGGCTGAGGGCACGGGCCAGGTTGCGGCGACTCTGCACCGAGTCGGACGGACCGGAGCGAAGCGAGGACCGCCCGACGACCTGACGGGGGTCTGGGGGGCGCCCCCCAGGAGAGCCCGAGTCGGACGGACCGGAGCGAAGCGAGGACCGCCCGACGACCTGACGGGGGTCTGGGGGGCGCCCCCCAGGAGAGCCCGAGTCGGACGGACCGGAGCGAAGCGAGGACCGCCCGACGACCCGACGGGGGTCTGGGGGGCGCCCCCCAGGAGAATCGGAGTCGGACGGACCGGAGCGAAGCGAGGACCGCCCGACGACCCGACGGGAGTCTGGGGGGCGCCCCCCAGATGAGCCCGAGTCGGACGGGGACCAGTCGGTGATGCACTCGTCGATCATCGGTAGCGCGGTGGCGGGGCGGCCGCGGTCGGCGGCGATGACCTGGGCGGCCCGGAGCCGGGCGTAGGCGGCGGCGTCGGTGTCGCCCTCGCGGGCGGCGGACGCCATGACCGCGCGCCAGAGGTGCTCGGCCTCCCGGTGGTGGTGCTGGAGGTGCAGGTGCGAGGCCATCCGCGTGACCAGGCCGGTGGCCAGGCGGAACCGGCCGGCGGCGCACGCGGTCTCGACGATGGTGCGGAGGTTGGCCAGCTCGCTGTCGAGCCACGCGGCCGGGTCGGGCGCGATGAGCCGCGCGACCAGGTCGTCGACGATCACCGAGCGGGGCTCCAACCGCTCGGGCGCGGGGAAGTACGGGTCGCGAGGGATGAGGGCGTCGGCGGCGTCGACGAGTTCGAGCCATCCGGCCGTCAGCCGCTCCAGCGCGGGCTCGGCCTGCGCGTCCTCGGCGAGCCGCTCGCCCGCGTAGTCGCGCAGCAGGTCGTGCAGCCGGTAGCGGGGCTGCCCGGTCCGGTCGACGCCGGCGGCGACGAGCAGGCTGCGGTCGACGAGGCCGTCGACGATGTCGGCGGCGGGCCGCTCGGCGAGAAGGATCTCGACGACCCAGGGCGCGACGTCGTGCGGCCCGGCCAGCGCCAGCATCCGGAAGGTGCGGCGGGACCGCGCGTCCAGGGCCCGGTAGCTGGCCTCGATGTGGGCCCGCACCGCGGTCGTCCCGGCGACCAGGTGGTCGAGCCGGCGGCCCTCCTCCAGCAGCAGCCCGGCCATGTGCGCCAGCGGCCAGGCGGGACGGGCGGCCAGCCGCGCCCCCACCATCCGCAGCGCCAGCGGGAACCCGTCGCACGCGGCGACCACCTGGCCGGCCGCGGCCCGGTCGGCCTCGACCCGGGACCGGCCGATGATCCGGCCGAGCATGCGCAGGCCCTCGGCGGGCGGGAGCCGTTCCAGGTCGGTCAGGTGGGCGCCGTCCACACTGGGGGACCGGATCCGGCTGGTGATGATGATCGTGCAGCCCGGGGTGCCGGGCAGCAGGGGCCGCACCTGGTCGGGCGAGGCCGCGTCGTCGGCGACGACGAGGATCCTCCTGCCCGCCAGCCGCGAGCGATACAGCGCGGCGCGCTCGTCGAGGCTGTCGGGGATGTCTGCGGGGGCGACGCCGATGGCGCGCAGGACCTCGTTGAGGACGGCGGCGGGATCGCGCGGCGACGAGGACGCCCCGGCGAGCTGCACGTAGAACTGGCCGTCGGGATAGGAGCCGGCGACGGCGTGCGCGACGTGCAGGGCGAGCGTCGTCTTGCCCAGGCCGGGCGCGCCGCTGATGTGCGCGATCGGCGGGGCGGCGGCGCCGGGACGGGCCAGCAGGTCCCGGAGCCGCGCGCCCTCTGTGCCGCGTCCGGTGAAGTCGCGGAGGTCGGGCGGGAGCTGCCGGGCCAGCGGCGGCGCGGCGGCCCGCACCGCCGTTTCCGCCGCGGAATGCGGCGGCGGCCCGGGCCGTTCGGCCAATTCGGCGTCGTCGACTTTGACGCGGTGCCACATCCGCTGCAAATCCGGCCCGGGTTCGGTCCCGGTCTCCTGGACGAGAATGTCGCGCGCGTCGTCGTAGGTCTTCAGCGCCTCGGCCTTGTTCCCCGAGCGGTACAGGCTCAGCATGAGCCGCGTCCACAGATGCTCGTTGAGGGGTTCGTCGGTCAGCCACGAACGGATCTCGGAGACCAGGCCGCGGGCGCCGCCGAGGCCGAGCCGGAGGTCGGCGAGCGCCTCGCGCGCGGCCCGGCGTTCGTCCAGCAGGCCCGCGGCGACGCCCGACAGGGCGGGGGTCGCGGGGAGGTCCGCCAGCGGCGGGTCCCCCCACGTCCCGAGTGCGCGCCCGTACATCTCGGCCGCGAGCTCGCGGTCGCCCCGGCCGCCCGCCTCCTGCGCCTGGCGGGCCAGGTCGCGGAAGGTCAGCAGGTCGAGGGCGTCGCCGTCGAGGAGCCGCAGCCGGTAGCCGCCGTGGCCGCGCGGCAGCCGGTCGTGGGTGAGGATCCGGCGCACCCCGCTGACGCATGTCTTGACCGCGCCGGTGCCGTCGGGGGCCGCCTCGGGGTGCCAGAGCAGCTCCTTGATCCGCTCGGTGCCGAGCGGGCCGTCCATCTTGAGCGCCAGAACGCAGATCGCCGCGCGGATCAGCGGTTGCGAGACCGTGATGGGCGTCCCTTCGTCGGTGTGCGTTTCCAATCGCCCGAGAACCCGTAACTCCACTGCTCTCCCCCTTGAGCCGCCCGTGCTCTGATCATTCCGAAATCGCGCGGGAGGGGAAGGGGATCGGGAAGCGCGCGAGACCGGATGTGGCCATTGGTCAGGGAGAGTCAAGACGCACTTTGCCCACTACCTGCATGATCATCGCCGGGGCGGCGCGGGCGGGGCGCCGGGCGGGGGCCGCCGGTGCGCCGCGCGGGCCGCGCGCTGACCTTGCGCTCACCTTCGGCCCCTAGCGTCGGCGGCACCACCGGCATCGCGTCCACCGTGGGCCGGTCCCTTCGTGAGAGGTGAGGATGACCACGACGCTCCCCCCGTCCATGGGCGACTTCGGCCGCACCCGCTTCGAGCTCGACCCGGCGTTCGGGCGGCTGCGGCGTGACGGACCGGTCGCCCGGGTCCGGCTCCCGGACGGGGGGCTCGGCTGGCTGGTGACGGGCTGGGAGGAGGCCCGGCGGGTGCTGGCCGACCCGGCCTTCAGCCGGGAGCTGGCGGTCGGCCGGTCGACCGGGGCGCAGCGCCGCGAGACGTTCATCACCGACATCGACCCGCCCGAGCACACCCGCGTCCGCCGCAAGGCCGTGCGGGCGTTCACGCACCGCCGGGTGCAGCTGCTGCGCCCCCGGGTCGAGGAGATCGTCGACGAGCTGCTCACCGCGATGATCGAGGCGGGGCCGCCGGCCGACCTGGCCGCGGCGTTCTCGCTGCCGCTCCCGGTGACGGTCATCTGCGAGCTGCTCGGCGTCCCGGCGGAGGACCGGATGCGGTTCCAGGGCTGGTCGGACGCGTTCCTGTCGGTCAGCGCGTACACCCCCGAGGAGGTCCGGACCGCGCACGCCGCGCTGGACGCCTATCTGACCGCGCTCATCGAGGAGCGCCGCGCCGCACCCGCGGACGACCTGCTGTCGGCGCTGGTGCACGTCCGCGACGAGGAGGGCGGGCTCACCGAGGACGAGCTGGTCAACCTCGGGGTGGGGCTGCTGATCGCGGGCTACGAGACCACCGCGAGCCAGATCACCAACCTCACCTACACGCTGCTCACGCGCGAGGAGCACTGGCGGCGGCTGCGCGCCGACCCCGGTCTGGTGCCGACCGCGCTGGAGGAGCTGCTCCGCTTCGTCCCGCTCGGCTCCGACACCGGCATGCCGCGGATCGCGGCCCGCGACGTGGAGCTCGGCGGCATGGTGATCGGCGCGGGCGACACCGTCCTGGTCGCCAGGCCCGCGGCCAACCGCGACGAGAAGGTCTTCGACGACCCCGAGACCCTCGTCCTGGACCGCACCGACAACCCGCACCTGGCGTTCGGGCACGGCATCCACCACTGCCTGGGCGCGCACCTGGCCCGCCTCGAACTCCAGACGGCGATCGGCGCGGTCCTGCGCCGCCTGCCCACCCTGCGGCTGGCGGTGCCGCCGGACGAGTTGCGCTGGAAGACCGGACTGAGCGTCCGCGGGCTGAACGAGCTGCCGGTGACCTGGACCCGCGAGAACGCATGAACGCGTCCGTCCCGGTCCACCGGCCGCCGCCGCTGTGGGCGGGCCGGCGGCGGGCCCTCTTCACCGAGGCCAACGCGGCGCGGATACAGAACTACCTGCTCGGAGGCAAGGACAACTACGCGGTCGACCGCGACCTCGCCGAGCGGATCCTCGCGGTCCAGCCGCACTGGGCCAACGCGGCGCGGGCCGGCCGGGCGTTCACCGACCGGGCCGTGCGGGCGCTGCTCGCCCGGGGCGTCCGCCAGTTCATCGACGTCGGCTGCGGCCTGCCCCTGCTGGAGAGCGCCGAGCACGGGATCGCGACGCGTCACGCCCCGTCCGCGCGCGTCGTGTACGTCGACCACGACCCGATGGTGCTCGCGCACGCGCGGGCGCTGCTGTCCCAGGACGCCGAGGTCGCGGTCATCGACGCCGATCTGCGCAGGAGGGGCGCGCTGCTCGGCGGCGCCTTCGGCTGCGGCCTGCTCGACGAGCGCGAGCCGATCGCGGTGCTGCTCACCTCGGTCCTGCACTTCCTCACCGAGGCCGACCGGCCGCACGACCTCCTCGCCGAGATCCGGGACGTGGTCGCCCCGGGCAGCGCGCTGGTGATCTCGCACGCCACGGCCGACTTCTCCCCCGAGCCGTCGCGCGAGGCGGCCCGGCTGTTCAGCGAGGCGTCCTCCTGCCCGCTGGTCCTGCGCGGCGAGCAGGAGATCGGACGCTACTTCGGCGACTTCGAGCTGGCCGATCCCGGGCTGGTGCCGACCACCCTGTGGCGCCCGAAGGGGCCGGCCAGAGGCGCGCACCAGGCGCTGATGTACGCGGGCGTGGGCATCCGGGCGTCCTGACGGACGGAGCCGGACCCCTTCGCCCCGGGGCGGGAGGACGCGCCGGCGGCGGACCGGACGCGCGGCCCCGGGGTTGCGGGCGCCAGGGCGGGCGGTTAGGTTCGCCGGGCCGTCCAGCCTCCGGAGACACCATGTCGCTTCGCATCACCCCGCTGATCGACCCGGAGCGGGCCCTGTCCTGGCACCGACTGGCGTGGCTGGCCTCCGCGTCCGGCGGGGCCCCGGCGGGGGCGGCGTTCCTGCGGCTGTTCACCACGCCCGGCCAGCGGCACCTGGCCGAGCTCCAGCTCGACGTCCATGCGGCCGAACGGCGCGCCGGGGTGGGTTCAGGACTCCTGGAGCGGGCGGTGACGGCCGCCCGCGACGACGGCCGCCGCTGCGTCATCGCGCAGGCGGACCCGGGCTCCCCAGGGCAGGGGTTCCTGGCGGCCCGCGGGTTCCGCGAAGTCCTGACGCTGGTCCACTCCCGGCTGCCGCTGGCCGAGGCCGATCCCGCCGCCCTCACCGCGATCGCCGGCCGCCCGCACGCCGGCTACCGGCTGACCGAGTGGGACGGCACGGTCCCGGACGATCGTGCCGCCGCCTTCGCCGCCTCCCGCTCCGCCATGGACGACATGCCGGTGGGCGACACCGACTACGGCACCGTGGACTGGGACGTCGACCGCGTCCGCGCCGCCGGGGAGGCCATCGCCCGGCGCGGGGACCTGCTGCACACCATCGCCGTCGTCGACGAGTCCGACGGCGCCCTCGCCGGGTTCACCGAGCTGGTCGTCCCCGGGAACGGGACGGGCGACGGCCAGCACTACGGCACGGGCGTCCTCCCGGGGCACCGCGGCCGTGGCCTCGGCCTCTGGATGAAGGCCGCGTCGATCCTGCACGCCCGCCGCAGGCATCCGCGCCTGAGCGGGCTGCTGACCGACACCGCCGAGGAGAACGCACCCATGCTGGCCATCAACGGCGCCCTTGGCTACGTCCTGACGCACACCGTCGTCCAGTACCAGCTCGACCTCTAATCCGGGTCCCGGGTCAGGGGACGTCGACCCAGTCGAGGGTTCGGGTCACCGCCTTCTTCCAGCCGGCGTAACCGGTGGTGCGCTGCTCCTCGGTCCAGGTGGGCTCCCAGCGCTTGTCCTCGTTCCAGTTCCGCCGCAGTTCGTCGGTCGACGTCCAGAAACCGACGGCGAGGCCGGCGGCGTAGGCGGCGCCGAGCGCGGTGGTCTCGGCGACCACCGGCTTGGACACCGGAACACCCAGGATGTCGGCCTGCATCTGCATGCACAACTCGTTGGCCGTGACCCCGCCATCCACCCGCAGCACATCCAACGCCACCCCCGAATCCTCCCGCATCGCCTCCACAACATCCCGCGACTGGTAACAGATCGCCTCCAACGTCGCACGCGCGACATGCGCATTGGTGTTGAAACGCGACAACCCGACAATCGCGCCCCGCGCATCCGACCGCCAGTACGGAGCGAACAACCCCGAAAAAGCCGGCACGAAATACACACCCCCGTTGTCGGCGACCTGCGCCGCCAACGACTCGCTCTGCGCGGCACCCGAAATGATCCCGAGCTGATCACGCAGCCACTGCACCGCCGACCCCGTCACCGCGATCGACCCCTCCAACGCATACACCGGCGCCTGATCACCAAACTGATAACAGACCGTCGTCAACAGGCCGCTCTTGGAACGCACCAGCTCCGTACCCGTGTTGAGGAGGAGGAAGTTGCCGGTGCCGTAGGTGTTCTTGGCCTCTCCCGGCGAAAAGCACACCTGCCCCACCGTCGCCGCCTGCTGATCCCCCAAGATCCCGCTCAACGCCACCTCACCCCGCAACGGACCATCGGACCTCGTGACGCCATACAGCTCCGAGGTCGAAGACGGCCTGATCTCCGGGAGCATCCGGCGCGGGATACCGAAGAACGACAGCAACTCGTCGTCCCAGTCCAAGGTCTCCAGATCCATCAGCATCGTGCGGCTGGCATTGGTCGGATCGGTGACGTGCACCCCGCCGTCGGTCCCGCCGGTCAGGTTCCACAACACCCAGGTGTCCATGTTCCCGAACACCGCCTCACCGCTCTCGGCGGCCTCCCGCACCCCCTCGACATTCTCCAGAATCCACTGGATCTTCCCCCCGGAGAAATACGTCGCGGGCGGGAGCCCGGCCTTCCGGCGGATGACGTCGCCGCGGCCGTCGCGGTCGAGTTCAGCCGCGATGCCGTCGGTACGGGTGTCCTGCCACACGATCGCGTTGTAATACGGACGCCCAGTAACCCGATTCCACACCAGAGTGGTCTCACGCTGATTAGTGACCCCAAGCGCCACGAGATCAGAATGGCCCAGATTCGCCTTGTTCAGCGCAGTCTCGATCACCGCGCGGGTCCGCTCCCAGATCTCGGTGGGGTTGTGCTCGACCCACCCCGCCCGCGGCAGAACCTGCTCATGCTCCAACTGATGCCGCGCCACCTCGTTCCCGCCATGATCGAAGATCATGAACCGGGTGCTCGTGGTGCCCTGATCGATCGCGCCGACGAAATCGGCCATGCGTGTCACCTCGTCCTCTCGGGCGTGCGGTCAGGCGGTCTTGAGGTCGGCCGCGGGCTCGGTCCCGGGCTTGGCGGGGACGGCGTCGCCGGGCTCCTCGTCCGGCAGCCAGCGGCCGATGAGCGCCTGGTAGAGCCCGGCGCCGAGCACGCCGCCGACCAGCGGGCCAAGGATCGGCACCCAGAAGTACAGATCGCCGTACTGGTCCCGCCACGCGCCACCGTAACCGGTGAAGAACGAGGCCAGCCGGGGCCCGAAGTCGCGCGCCGGGTTGATCGCGTAGCCCGCGTCGGTGCCCCAGGCCATCCCGATCGCCACCACGGTCAGCCCGATGAACAGCGGCGCCAGGTTCGCCGCGGGCGGGGAGTTGCGCAGGTCGGTGAGGGCCAGGACCAGGAAGAGCAGGATCGCGGTGCCGATCACCTGGTCGCGGAAGGCGCCCCAGGTGTGCACCGGCAGCTCACCATTGCCCGGCAGGGTCGAGAACACGCCCTGCGTCTTCACGGTATGGCCCGGGTCGACCTTGGCCAGCACCTCGGTGTAGTTCCACCGCACCAACAGCGCCGCAACGAACGCCCCCAGCGTCTGCGCCAGCATGAACGGCGCCACCTTGCGCCAGGAGAAGCCCTTGAACACCGCGAGCGCGAACGTGACCGCCGGGTTGAGGTGCGCCCCGCTGATCCGTCCCGCCACGTAGACGCCGAGGGTGACGCCGAGGCCCCACCCCCAGGCGATGCTGTCGTGGTCGCCGATGTCCCCCGCCGCGACCTGCGCCACGACGCCCACACCGAACAGGATCAGGATCATCGTCCCGGCGAATTCGGCGGCCAGTTCGGCCGCCGGCCCGGGGATCTTCCGTCGCTCCGTCACGCTTCCTCCTCGAGGGGTGGTGTCCGACGCGCGCGCCGGGGGCCCGCCGCGAGCCAGACGTGACCCACCTCACGGCTGCCCCGGACGGTAAATCGCCACAGAACGCCGGTCAAGGAACAAGTGCCGACAATGTCGAATGGTGGTTCGTGTGGGCAGAAGGTAGTACCCTCCACCGCTGTGTCCCCCCTCACACTCGGCCGCGCCGGGCCGCGCGGACAGGAGCGTTCGCCGCCCAGAAGCCGACATTGTCGAACCGATGTCGGCGTGGTTACCCTGACCGGCGTGCCTGGACCAGTGCAGTCGATCGAACGGGCCGCCGCCATCCTGCGGCTGCTCGCCCGCGGCTCGGGCCGGCTCGGGGTCGGCGAGATCGCCGGTTCGCTCGGCCTGGCGCGCGGCACCGCGCACGGCATCCTGCGCACGCTCCAGCGGGTCGGCTTCGTCGAGCAGGACGCGGCCACCGGCAAATACCAGCTCGGCGCGGCGCTGCTGCACCTCGGCACCAGCTACCTCGACGTCAACGAGCTGCGCTCCCGGGCGATCAACTGGGCCGACGCGCTCGCCGCGCGCAGCGGCGAGGCGGTCCGGATCGGCACCCCCCTCGACGGCCAGGTCCTGGTCGTCCACCACGTGTTCCGGCCGGACGACACGTTGCAGACCCTCGACGTCGGCACCCTCATGCCGCTGCACGCCACCGCGCTCGGCAAGGTGCTGCTCGCCTACGACGCCGGCGCCGTCGCCGAGCTGATCCCGTTCAGCCGCCGTACGATCACCTCGCCGCGGGCGCTCGCCCGCGCGCTGGCCGAGGTCCGGGAGACCGGATGGGCCGCCGAGGTGGAGGAGTTCACCGTCGGCGAGGCCGGCCTGGCCGCGCCGATCCGCGGCTACGGCGGGCTGGTCGTCGGGGCCATGGGCGTCTCGGGCGCCGTCGAGCGCCTGTGCGACGCGCAGGGCCGGCCCCGTTCACAACTCATGACCTACGTGCGCGACGCCGCGCGCGCGGTCTCCCGCGACCTCGGAGCCTCCCGTTGGTGAGGCCCGCACGACGCCTGCGGAAGTAGGGACCCATGGCAGAGCGCTACGTGATGGCCCTGGACCAGGGCACGACATCGACGCGGTGCATCCTGTTCGACCGGAACGGCCGGCTCGTGTCGGTCACCCAGCGCGAGCACAAGCAGCACTTCCCGAGGCCCGGCTGGGTCGAGCACGACGCCATGGAGATCTGGCGCAACCTGGAGCGGATCGCGCCGGAGTCCATCGCCCAGGCGGGCGCCACCCCGGACCAGGTGGCCGCGCTCGGCATCGCCAACCAGCGCGAGACCACCGTGCTGTGGGACCGCCACACCGGCCGGCCGATCGGCCGCGCCATCGTGTGGCAGGACACCCGCACCGACACGCTCGTCGACGAGCTGTCGCGCGCGCCGCTGGCCGAGACCATCCACGAGCGCTGCGGCATCCCGCTGGCCACCTACTTCTCCGCCCCGCGGATCCGCTGGCTGCTCGACCACACCCCCGGCCTGCGCGAGCGCGCCGAGCGCGGCGACGTGCTGTTCGGGACGATGGAGAGCTGGCTGATCTGGAACCTGACCGGCGGCCCGGCCGGCGGCAGCCATGTCACCGACGTGACCAACGCCAGCCGGACGCTGCTGATGGACCTCACCACGCTCGACTGGGACCAGGGCCTGCTCGACTTCTTCGGTGTGCCGCGCGCGATGCTGCCCGAGATCTGGCCGTCCACCGCGGTGTACGGCGCGGCCACGCACGTGCTGCCCGGCGTCCGCATCGCGGCGGCGCTCGGCGACCAGCAGGCGGCGCTGTTCGGGCAGACCTGCTTCGCCCCCGGCGAGGCCAAGTGCACCTACGGGACGGGCAGCTTTCTGCTCCTCAACACCGGGACCGCGCCGGTCCGCTCGACGCACGGCCTGCTGACCACCGTCGGCTACAAGATCGACAACGAGCCGGCCGTGTACGCCCTGGAGGGCTCGATCGCCATCACCGGCGCGCTGGTCCAGTGGTTCCGGGACGGGCTCGGCATCATCGGCAGCGCCCCCGAGATCGAGACGCTCGCCCGCACCGTCGACGACAACGGCGGCTGCTACATCGTGCCCGCCTTCTCCGGGCTGTTCGCGCCGCACTGGCGCAGCGAGGCGCGCGGCATCATCGTCGGGCTGACCTCCTACATCACCAAGGGGCACCTGGCCCGCGCGGTGCTGGAGGCGACCGGCTGGCAGACCCGCGAGGTGGTGGACGCGATGAACGCCGACTCGGGACTGGCTCTCAAGGCGCTCAAGGTGGACGGCGGGATGACCGCCGACAACCTGCTCATGCAGTTCATCGCCGACGTCCTCAACGTGCCGGTGGTGCGCCCGATGGCCGCCGAGACCGTGTCGCTCGGCGCCGCCTACGCGGCGGGGCTGGCCGTCGGCTACTGGCCCGACCTGGAGGGGCTGCGCCGCAACTGGCACCGGGCGGGCCAGTGGCAACCGGCTATGGACCCCGTGCACCGCGCCAATGAGTACGACAACTGGCGGCGGGCCGTCGAGCGCACCTTCGACTGGATCCGGCCCTCCCGGCAGCACTCCCCGGAGGGCACCGGCGCCTAGGCCGTGTTTCAAAGCCCGGCCCGGCGTCCTCGCCTGGCGGCTCGGACACCGACCTGGCTTGGGCGAGCGCGACATCGCTCCGCGATCTGGCCGGTGGGGCTCGCCTCCGGCTTCGCCCCACCGGCCAGGTAACACGCTCGCGCGACGGCCGAGGCACTTTGAGACAGACCCTAGGCGATCTTCTCCGGACGTCCCGTCCTGCCCGCGTCCCCGGCGGCCCGGGGATCCTTGCGGGCGCGCAGCCACACGTTCGCGGCGGCGAGGTCGTCGGGCTGCTCCTGCGCCTCGCGCTCGGCCTCGACCAGCCGGACGTAGGTGGCGGCCTCGCGGGCGGTCCGCTCCGCGTCCCAGCCGAGTACCGGGGCCATCAAGGAGGCCGCCACCACGGCGGACTCGGTGCCCCGGTCCCTGGACTCGATCGAGATCCGGGTCCGCCGCGCCAGCACGTCCTCGACGTCGCGCGCGCCCTCGTGGGTCGCGGCGTACACGACCTCCGCCCGCAGGTAGCCGTCGCCGCTCGGCAGCGGCTCGGCGAGGGACGGGTCGGCCGCGATGAGGTCCAGCACCTCGTCCACCAGCGTCCCGTACCGGCGCAGGAGCTGCGCGACGCGGCGGACGGGCAGCCCGGCGGCCAGCGCCAGCGCGGACCGGCGGTTCCACAGCGCCCGGTACCCGTCCGCGCCGACGAGCGGCACGTCCTCGGTCACCGACGCCGGGACCGCCGCGCCGTCCAGGCCGCGGACGGCCTCGTCGACGGCGTCCTCGGCCATCACCCGGTAGGTGGTGTACTTGCCGCCCGCGATGACGACCAGGCCGGGCACCGGCGTCCCCACCAGGTGCTCGCGGGACAGCTTGGCGGTCTGGTCGGACGCGCCGGACAGCAGCGGGCGCAGCCCCGCGTAGACGCCCTCGACGTCGTCCTTGGCGAGCGGCTCGGCCAGCACCCGGTTCGCGTGCTCCAGCAGGTAGTCGATGTCGGCGGCGGTGGCCGCGGGGTGGTCCTTGTCGAGGTCCCAGTCGGTGTCGGTGGTGCCCACGATCCAGTGCCGGCCCCACGGGATGACGAACAGCACGCTCCGCTCGGTGCGCAGGATCAGCCCGCTGGAGGAGTCGATCCGGTCCCGCGGGACGAGCAGGTGAACGCCCTTGGACGCGCGGACGCGCACGCTGCTCGCGTCGGCCAGCGCCTGCGTCTCGTCCGTCCAGACACCGGTCGCGGCGACGACCTGCCGGGCCCGCACCTCGATCTCGGCGCCGGTCTCCTGGTCGGCCACGACCGCGCCGGTGACGCGCTCGCCGTCGCGCAGGTAGCGGACGACCTTGGCCCGGTTGGCGACCAGGGCGCCGTAGGAGGCGGCGGTGCGCACCAGCGACATGGTGTGCCGGGCGTCGTCGACCTGCGCGTCCCAGTACTGGACCGCCCCGACGAGCGCGCCCGGCTTGAGGCCGGGCGCGACCTTCAGCGTGCGCCGCTTGGTGAGGTGGCGGTGGTGGGGCAGGCCGCGCGAGGCGCGCCCGGCGGCGCCCATCGTGTCGTACAGCAGGACGCCCGCGCCCACGTACGGGCGCTCCCAGACGCGGTGGCTGAGCGGGTAGAGGAACGGGACGGGGCGGACCAGGTGCGGCGCGAGCCGCCGGACCATCAGGCCGCGCTCGCGCAGCGCCTCGTGCACAAGGCCGAAGTCGAGCATCTCCAGGTAGCGCAGGCCGCCGTGGATGAGCTTGCTGGCCCGGCTGGACGTGCCCGCCGCCCAGTCCCTGGCCTCGACCAGGCCGACGCTCAGCCCCCGGGTCGCCGCGTCCAGGGCGGCGCCGGCCCCGACCACCCCGCCGCCGACGACCAGCACGTCGACCTCCCCGCCCGCCGCCAGCTCCCGCAGCGCGCGCGACCGCGCGGCGGGTGAGAGTTCTACCGCTTTCACGGATCAGCTCCTCGTAACGGAGTGACGACCTGACTGCAATTCGGAATGCTGTACGACAATGTCGAACAATGTACACGCTAGGCTGAAGGGGTGCCAGGGAGAATCCAGTCGGTCGAGCGGGCCGCGACGATCCTGCGACTGCTGGCCTCCGGCCCCCGGCAGCTCGGCGTCGTGGAACTCGCCGACGCGTTGCGGCTGCCCAAGGCCACGGTGCACGGCATCCTTCAGACGCTCCAGCACGTCGGGTTCGTCGAGCAGGACCGGGCCGGCGGCAAGTACCGCCTCGGCGCCACCCTGCTGCACCTCGGCAACAGCTACCTCGACGTCAACGAGCTGCGCACCCGGGCGCTCAACTGGGCCGACTCGCTGGCCTCGCGGGCCAGGGAGAGCGTGCGGATCGGATCGCTGCACGAGGGCCGGGTGCTGGTCGTGCACCACGTCTTCCGCCCCGACGACAGCCTCCAGACCCTCGACGTCGGGGCGCTGCTGCCGATCCACGCGTCCGCGCTGGGCAAGGCGCTGCTGGCCTTCGACCTCCAGGCCGACACGCTGCTGGCCGACCTCGACACCAAGACCTACACCCGCCACACCATCGCCGCCAAGGACGACCTGGTCGCCGACCTCGACCTGGTCCGCGCCCGCGGCTGGGCCTGCGACATCGAGGAGCTGATCGAGGGCGAGGCCGCGATCGCGGCGCCGATCCGCGACGACCGCACCGTGGTGGTCGGCGCGATCGGCGTCTCCGGCGCCATCGAGCGGGTCTGCGATCCGGCCGGGCTGCCGCGCACCGACCTGGTGGCGGCCGTCCGGGACGCGGCCCGCGCGGTGTCCCGCGATCTGGGCGCCCGCCGCTGGTGATCCCGGCCGCGTTCGACATTGTCGACCCGGTTGCGAAATCCAGGCCCCCGGCTGAACCCGCCCGATCCTCCGCCCGACAGCCGGACAGTCCGGTTCATGATTCATAAACTCTGCTGCACAGGTTGCCCGCGCACCACCCCCGCGACGAGGCGAGGACGCTACATGAGCGAACCGGAGAACGTCCCGCCGGGCGTCGATCTGGACAAGGCGAGCCCGGCCCGGCTGTACGACTACTACCTGGGCGGCAAGGACAACTACCCCATCGACCGCGAGGCCGCCGAGCGGATCCGCGCGGTGGTGCCCGAGCTGGAGGACATCGCCTGGGCCAACCGCGGATTCCTCCAGCGGGCCGTGCACCGGCTCGCCGCCCTGGGGATCCGGCAGTTCATCGACGTCGGGGCCGGGCTGCCGACGCAGAACAACACCCATCAGGTCGCCCAGGCCGTCGACCCCGCCGCGCGGGTGCTGTACGCCGACAACGACCCGATGGTGCTCGCGCACGCCCGCGCGCTGCTCGCCGGCTCCCCCGACACCGCGGCCATCACCGCCGACCTCCGCGAACCCGAGGAGCTCCTCGGGCAGCCCGCCGTCCGCGAGCTCATCGACTTCACCCAGCCGGTCGCGCTGCTGCTGGTGGCGGTCCTGCACTTCATCGGCGACGAGGACGACCCGCGGGGGCTGATCGGCCGCTACCTGGACGCACTGCCCCCCGGCAGCTACCTGGCGCTCTCGCACGGCACCGCCGACCACCAGGCGCCGCAGGCGCTCAGGGTGATCGACGGCGTCTACTCCAAGGCCACCGCGAACGCCTTCTTCCGCACCCGGGACGAGATCGCCGGATTCTTCGACGGCCTCGAGCTCCTGCCCCCGCACGAGGGCTCCGCCCCCGGGGTGGCCTTCTCCGGGGACTGGGGCGCCGACGACCCCGAGAGCTCCGACAGCGACGGTTCCCGCTGGGTGTACTGCGGTGTCGCGAGGGTGCCCTGAACCGTCCAGGCCGTAACGTCGTACGGCCACGAGAGGAGACCCTGATGACCGAAGACCCCAAGGCCCGGGGCGTGCCCGCGCGCAAGCCCACCGTCCAGGAGCTGGGCCTCGACCCGGACGCCCTGCACTGGCGGCGGTCCGCTGCCGGGACGGCGGACGGCAGCACGGCGCCCGATCCCACCTCACCCGATCCCACGGCGTCCGGCGTCGAGGCGTCCGGCGTCGAGGTCGCGTTCGCCGGCGCGTGGGTGCTGCTGCGCACCAGCGGCGATCCCGGCGCGCTGATCTCGGTGTTCGACCACCACGAGTGGGACTGCTTCCTCGCCGGGGTGAAGGCGGAGGAGTTCGACCGCGCCGCGTCCTGACCCGTCCGACCCCGCCCGTCCATCCCCGCCCGTCCGTTCTTGGTCCCTTGCTTCCGCACCATTCGGAACGCCCGACCGGGCCACTGGAATTTGTGATTCACAAATTGGGAGGCGATATGCTGGCCAGAGCGCGCTGTCAAGAGGGAGGTGACGCGTGACCGAGGACGCCCCCGGATCCACCATCGCCAAGCGGCGGCTGTCCCGCCTGCTCACCGAACTGCGCCTCGACGCCGGATACACCGCCAACCAGGTCTGCGACCGGCTCAACTGGGGACGCGGCAAGGTCGGCCGGTTCGAGGCCAACCAGTGGGTCCGCCCCGAGCTCAGCGACATCCGCGACATCGCCCGGCTCTACGGCCAGGTCGACGGCGACCTCGCCGAGCTGGAGAACCTCGCCGGGCTGGCCCGGCGGCGGGCCTGGTGGCGCGACCACTCCGAGGTGTTCAGCAACGAGTTCTGCGGGTTCGAGGCCGACGCCTCGGCCATCCGCGTGCTGATGCCGCTCGTCCTGCCCGGACTGCTCCAGACGCCGGCCTACATCCAGTGCCTGATGGCCTCGGGCACGCGGCCGGCCGAGTGGCAGAGCCAGGCCCGGGAGGCGCGGCTGCGGCGGCAGGCGATCCTGAACCGCGACGACGGCTCCGCGCCCACCCTGACGGCGCTGATCACCGAGGCGTCGCTGATGTACCGGTGGGGCACTCCGGCCGACCGGCGCGCGCAGGTCGCGCACCTGGCCGAGATGAGCCGGCGGTCCAACATCGAACTGCGGCTGCTGCGCTTCGACAACGGGCCGCACCCGGGCATGTCGACGCTGGTCAACATCTTCGACTTCCCCGGGAACGAGCCCGCGATGGTCTATCTGGAGAACGACGCGGCCATCCAGGAGATCAACGAGCCCAAGAGCGTGGAGGACTATGTAAGGATCTTCAGCCGCGTTCGCGAGGCGGCGCTCTCACCCGAAGCCACCACCGACTACCTCGAAGAACAGACCAACAAGCTGGAGTAGACATGGACCCGTCTCAGGCAAGGTGGTTCAAGGCCACGTCCAGCACCGGCAGCAACGGCGGCTGCGTCGAAGTCGCCGACCTCGGCTCCGCCACGGGACTCCGTGACAGCAGGACGCCCGAGGCCGGTGCGCACGTCATCGACCGCGGCGCCTTTCGTGCCTTCCTCTCCGATGTGAAGGCCGGACGCTACGACCGCTAGCTGAGTCGCCGGACCACCCACCGGACGATCCCCCGGGGCTGCATCCCCGGGGGATCGTCATGTGCGGCCCGTCTCAGGCGTGCCCCACCGTACAGGGACACCCTGACAGACATCCGGCCTCTGACGACAGATGCGGTCAAGACCCCCAAGACTGTGCATTTCGTACCACTTTGCCCGCTCCGGTGCGCATTACCGCTGCATCGCGGGCACCTTTCTGCCCGAAGAGCTTGTTCCGTCCCGCCATGGCTCTTAATCTGTGAATCGCAGATAGCGAGTCACGAACCTTGGATGCACATGTCGCGAATGAGGACCGGCGGGCCTGCGCTCGGCCCGTCCGGCGCCGGGGCCCGGCTCCGGCGTCCACCCGGAGCCGCCTGACCGATGTGCGGAACCCCCCACCCTTCCAGTCCCGTCACGGTCAGGAGCAGCACGATGGCTGTGGTTCCCATCGAACGGCCCATGCGCATGCCCTGCCCGTCCGCCCTCGGTCCCCGCAGCGACGACCGGCGCCGGCTGCGCGCCACGCTCGAACTGGAGGCGCTGGCCTCGTCGGTGCCCGCCGCGCGCCACTTCGTCGGCGCGACGCTGCGCGGCTGGCGGCTGGCGGAACTCGCGGACGACGCGACGCTGGTGGTCACCGAGATCGTGACCAACGCCTACCAGGCCCTGATGGAGGCCACCGGGGAACCACTCCCGGTCCTGACCGGCGCCCACCCGGCGCCCGCGGGCGGGCATGCGGCGACCGGCGGTCGCGGGGGCGCCGCCGGGCCGCGCCCGCCTGTGATCACGATGCGGCTCGGGCTGGCCGGGGCGGTGCTGTCGATCGAGGTCGAGGACGGCATCGCGGCTCTCCCCCGGCGGTCGGACGCCGGCGACTACGACGAGAACGGGCGCGGCCTGCTCCTGGTCGGCGCCCTGGCCGACCGGTGGGGCTGCCGCCGCGCCGAGCGGCATCCCGGCAAGGTCGTCTGGGCCGAGCTGCCTCTTCCGTCCTGAAAATCGTTCCCATCGTGGGATAAAGTGTCGTCCGCTCTGCTCGAAGTCACGCTTGGGGGACGTCGCTGTGCCCGATGCCCGGCCCTTGGGTGATCTCTCGCCCGAACTGCTCGGATCGTCGGTCTGGCCCGACCGGGCCGTGCTGGAGGCGGGCATTCCCGTCTACGACGTACCGCTGGTGTCGGTCGGCGGCGGGCTCGGCTCGTTCACCCTGGTCGACGCGCTCCGGATTCAGGGCGCGCCGGCGTCGTCCCTCCGGGTGCTGTCCAATCTCGACACGCCGTGGCAGACGTGGGCCTACCTCAGCCGGGTCTCGCAGCTCCCGCCCCGCGAGCGGATCCGCTCCGATGCGGGCGCGCGGCCCGACAACATCTGGGGCTTCCCGTCGTACGCCCTGCACGAAGCGTGGCGGGACCGGTCTCCCCGGCTGCTGTTCCAGGTGCTGACCGAGCCCGTCCTCACCGACTTCTTCAGCCCGCGCGCCGAGACGGTGTTCGCCACCCTCGAACGCGAGGCGGCGCGGATCTCCTACGCCGCGATGCTCGCCAAGGGGCAGGTGCGGATGGTGCGCCGCCGGGCCGGCGACGGCTACTTCACCATCCTCACCCCGCCGGCGGGCGCGACGCCGACCAAGCGGATCGCGATCCGCTCGCGGTTCGTGCACCTGGCGGTCGGCTACCCCGGGCTGCGGTTCCTGCCCGACCTCCAGGAGTTCCGCGAGACCCACAACGACTACCACCGCGTGGTCAACGCCTACGAACCGCACGAGCACGTGTACGAGTTCCTCAAGTCGCGGCCCGGCGTGGTGGTGGTGCGGGGCGCCGGGATCGTGGCGTCCCGGGTGCTGCACCGGCTGATGGACGACCGCGAGCGGTACGGGTCGCAGACGCAGATCGTGCACATGTTCCGCACGTTCGTGTCAGGGGCGCACGGGCCGGGTCCGTGGATGCGGCGCCGGGGCGGCGACGGCTGGGCCTACCAGGCGTTCACCCTGCCCAAGTCCGCGTTCGGCGGGCAGCTCAAGGCGCGGATCAGGCGGGCGGACGGCGCCGGACGGGCCGAGCTCATGAAGGTCATCGGCGGTACCACCACACCCCGGCTGCGGCCGTGGCAGGCGCAGATGCGGGCCGGGCGGGAGGGCGGCTGGTACCACCCGGTCCAGGCCGTCGTGGACCGGGTCGAGCCCACCCCGGACGGCCGGCTGGCCAGCCTCACCAGCAGCGACGACGGCACCCGCGCCCGGCACGTCTCCGACTTCGTCATCGACTGCACCGGGCTGGAGGCCGGCGTGCCCGAGCACCGGGTGCTGGCCGACCTGCTGGAGCACGGCGGCGCCCGGCGCAACGGCGCGGGCCGCCTCATGGTCGGCGAGAACTTCGCGGTGACCGGAACGGAGAACGGTGACGGGGTGCTCTACGCGTCGGGCGCGGCCACGGCGGGCAACCACTTCCCGGCGGTCGACAGCTTCCTCGGCCTCCAGACCGCCGCGCTGGACATCGCCGCCGACCTCGCCGGGCGCGGGTTCTGCGCGCGGCTCGGCCCGCTCAGGTCGACCGGGCAGTGGCTCCGGTGGGCCTCCGGCCGTCCCGTCTGACCAAGGAGACGCACCGTGATCCCCACCCTCGCCGGACGGTTGCAGACGCGGGTCCTCGTGCTGGCCACCGTCGGCGTGCTGCTGACCGCGGCGATCGTCCCGGTGCTGCCGGGCACCGCGGGCCCGCTCTCCGGGACGTACCGGACGGCCTACCTGATCCTCCTCGCGGTCGCCGTGGCGGGGCTCGGCTGGGAGCTGCTCTACCACCTGCTGATGCAGTTCCGGTGGGACAAGGACTGGCCGACGCTGTTCGGGCTGGTGACCGTCGTCCCCGAGGGCCTGCTGATGTGGTTCCTGCTCGACGCCGGGCTGGTGCCCGGGGTCCACGGGGTGGCCTTGTCCACGTACGCGACCATGCTCGGTTTCGTGTGGATCGGGCAGTGGCTGTTCGTGAACGGCCCGATCCGGGTGGTCCTCGTCCAGTGGCGGCTGCGCGGCGGGCGGGTGCTGTGAACCGGGCGGAGGGACGCCTGGTACTGCCGCTGCCCGGCGACGGCCTGGTCGCGCACGAAGCCGGGCTGTCGCTGGTGTGCGCAGTACCCGGCGCGTCCACGGCCCACCTGGTCGACGGGTTGCTCGACGCGCTGGCCGAGGTCGCGGCGGCGGACGGCGACGGCGAGCGGGCCGGCCGGCTGCTGGTCCGCCGGGCGGCGCGGATCCTCGCGGCCGAGCGCGGCAGCCGGCCGCTGGCGTGCGCGGTCGCCGGGCCGGCCGGGCACGGCGCGGTCGCGGTGCTGGCCAGCGGTGCCGCGACGGCGCGGGTCGTACCGGTACGGGACGCGGAGATCCGGATCGGCGGCGATCCGGGCGCGTCGGCGGACCGGATCGTCGGCGGGCCGGTGGCCGAACTGGAGCTGATGCTGCCGGGCGCCGGGCCGGCCGATCCGCGGCTGCGGCTCGGATCGGGGGTGGTCCGGGGCGGCGGGCTGCGCGAGGTGACCGTCCGAGAACCGGAGGCGACGCCGCGGGCCGAGCCGCGGGCCGAGCCGCGGAAGGAGCCGCGCGCGGAACCGCATGCGAAGCCCCGTACGGGTCCTCGTGCGGAGCCGCTGCGCACCCGGATCGACCTCGTCCGGCCTGAGCCGCTGCCCGCCCCCTCGCCGCCCGCCCCCTCGCCGGCCGCGCCTTCGCCGACCGCGGTGGACGGGCCGGGTGCGGAAGAGGGGACCGAGAGTCCGGACGAGCCGGTCAGCCTGATCCGGCAGCGTCCCAAACGCCGGGCGAGCGGACCGCGGGTCCTCGGCGTCAACTGCAAGAACCACCACTTCAACGACCCGCGTGCGGCGTACTGCGCGGTCTGCGGGATCTCGATGCTCCAGATGACGCTCGCGCCCTTCCACGGGCCGAGACCGCCGCTCGGCGTCCTGCTGTTCGACGACGGGCACACCATCCCGCTCGACGACGACCAGCTCATCGGACGCGAGCCCGCGCGCGCGCAGGAGGTGACCGGGGGGCGGGCGCGTCCGGTCCGGCTGACCGACCGGGACGGGTCGATCTCGCGGAGGCACGTGCTCGTCGCGCTCCAGGAGTGGCGGGTGAAGGTGGTCGACCTCGGCTCGGTCAACGGCACCGCGCTCAAGAAACCCGGTGAGCAGGAGTTCCAGCGGCTGCCCCCCGAGTCCGCCGTGGTGCTGCCGCCGGGCTCGACGGTGCGGGTCGGACGGTCGCGCACGTTCCGGTTCGAGTCCAACCGGGAGTGACCCCGATCCGCACGTTCACCCGATGACACGGCCGCGGTCCTCCCCGAGCCCACCCCCCGAAAGGATTCACATGCGAACACGGTCCGTGGGCGGAATCGACTTCGCCCATCCGCTGGCCTTCTGGTCCGGCTTCATCGCCTGCGTCGCCGGTGTGGTCCTGCACCTGCCGATGTACCTGGACGCAGCCGACATGCACTACCACATGGCGGACATGCCGATGGACGCCCCGATGATCACCGGGATGGCGCTGATCGTGGTGGGGCTCGCGGCCACCACGTACGGGCTGGTCCCGCGCGATCTGAAGGCGGCCCGGCAGGCGGGCGAGGTGCGGATCCGCGGAGCGTGGGACGCGCGGATCCGGCCCGCGCACATCGGCCTGATCCTGGTGATGACGACCGCGGTGACCATCGACGCGATGAAGCCGATCACGCTGTCGTTCGTCGCGCCCGGGATGGGCAAGGAGTACGGGCTCAAGTCGGCCCTGAACCCCGGCGGGGACCTCCCGGTCGCGCTGCTGCCGTTCTTCGGGCTCACCGGGACGGTGATCGGCTCGTTCCTGTGGGGATGGCTGGGCGACCGGATCGGGCGCCGGTCCTCCATCCTGCTCGCCGGGGTGCTGTTCGTGACCACCGCGGTCTGCGGCGCGATGCCGTCCTTCGCGTGGAACCTGGCGATGTGCCTGCTGATGGGGCTCGCCGCCGGCGGGATGCTGCCGATCACCTTCTCGCTGCTGGCCGAGATGATCCCGGGCCGGCACCGGGGCTGGGTGATGGTGCTGATCGGCGGCGACCTGGCGCTGGCGTACGTGCTCACCAGCTGGCTGTCGTCCTCGCTGGTCCCGCACTACTCGTGGCGGATCCTGTGGCTGGTCGGGATGCCCTCCGGGGTGCTGCTCATCCTGCTGAACCGGTGGATCCCCGAGTCGCCGCGCTTCCTGCTCGCGCACGGCCGGGAGGCCGAGGCCCGGGAGATCATGGTGCGGTACGGCGCGGCGGAGGCGGCGACCGCCGAGGTCGAGGTGGAGGAACGGCCCGCGGCGCACGGCGGCGGATTCGGCCCGCTGTTCCGCGGGCGGTTCGCCGGGCTGAGCACCGCGGTGGTGGTCCTCGGGCTCGGCATCGGGCTGGTCACCTACGGGTTCCAGCTGTGGATCCCGTCCAACCTCCAGAAGCTCGGGCTGGCGCAGCAGACCGCCGACCGGGCGCTGCGGGACTCGGCGCTGCTCGGGCTTCCGCTGGTCCTCATCGCCGCCGCGCTGTACGGGCTGTGGAGCGCGAAGAAGACCATCATCCTGCTGACCGCGCTGGTCGCGGCGGCGCTGACGGCGTTCTCGGTGGCGGGCGACTCGCTCGCTGAGAACCGCGCCTGGCTGTACGTCCTGCTCGCCGGGCCGATCGTCGGGACCGCCACGATCGGCGCCGTCCTGGCCGCCTACAGCTCGGAGGTCTACCCGACCCGGATCCGGTCCCGCGGGTCGGGGCTGTCCGCGGGGGTCGGCAAGCTCGGCGGTGTGGTGGTCACGATCGTGCTGGTCGCCGGGGCCACGGTCCCGTCCATCGGGACGACCGCGCTGCTCGGCGCGATCCCGCTGGCCCTCGCCGTCATCGTGGTGATCCTGTTCGGCGTGGAGACCCGGGACCGGGCGCCGGACGGCGGCGGGGCGCCGGCGGTCGCGGACGCCTGAGCCAGGCCGGGCGGCGGCGGGGACGGGGAGCGGCGCGGGGCCGGGTGCGGGGACGCGGCCGGGCGGGGCGGCGGGTCAGGAGGGGGATCCGCCGCCCGCCTCGGCCGCCTCCGCGACCTCCGCGCCGGGGTCTCCGTCTGCCGCCCGTCCGTCCGTCTCGGCCTGCCTGCGCTCGGCCCGGGCGAGGTCGTGGTGCCCGGTGCGCAGGATCACCACGCCCGCCAGGATCGCGGCGGCGCCGACGGCGAACGGGACGTGCACGTTGGTGTGCTCGGCGAGCCGGCCGGCCGCGTACGGGGCCAGGCCGCCGCCGATGAAGCGGACGAAGCCGTAGGCGGCCGAGGCGATGGGACGTTCCACCGGCGCGACCATCATCACCGCCTGCGTGGTCACGGTGTTGTTGACGCCGATGAACACCCCGGCGACGATCACGGCCAGGATCAGCGTGGTCTGCGAGTCGGTGAAGATCGCGATGACCAGCACGTCCAGGGCGAACAGCACCAGGTTGCCGTACAGGGTGCGGGCGAGCCCGAACCGGCGTTGCAGCCACGGCGCGCCGAACACCGAGAAGACCGCGACGAGCAGCCCCCAGCAGGTGAAGACCAGGCCGAGCTGCATGGCCTCCAGGTGCATGGGGAACGGCGCGTACCCGAGCACGGTGAAAAAGCCCCAGTTGTAGCAGAGCGCGGTGAGGCTCATGATGAGCAGGCCGCGGTGCCGTAGCGCCTTGAGCGGGTCGGCCAGCGAGGTCTTGGCGGCGGGCCGCGGCTGCGGCTTGACGAGCACGAGGGTGGCGGCGAGCGCGATCGCCATGAGCACGGCGACGCCGTAGAACGGGCCGCGCCAGCTGATCTCGCCGAGGGCGCCGCCGAGCAGCGGGCCGACGGCGATGCCGAGGCCGAGCGCGGCCTCGTACAGGATGATGGCGCCGGCGAACCCGCCGCTGGCCGAGGCGACGATGACGGCCAGCGAGGTCGCGATGAACAGCGCGTTGCCGAGCCCCCAGCCGGCCCGGAAGCCGACGATGCCGCCGATGCTGCCCGAGGTCCCGGCCAGCGCGCTGAACACCACGATCAGCACCAGCCCGGCGACCAGGGTGCGCTTGGCGCCGATCCGGCTGGACACCCAGCCGGTCACCAGCATCGCGACCGCGGTGACCACCAGGTAGCTGGTGAACAGCAGCGTCACCTGGCTCGGCGAGGCGTCCAGGTCGGCCGAGATCGCGGGCAGGATCGGGTCGACCAGCCCGATGCCCATGAACGAGATCACGCACGCGAACGCGACCGCCCACACGGCCTTGGGCTGGCGGAAGGGGCTCTGCGCCGCCCCGGGGGTCTGGTTCATCCATCGCTCCTGGAGGTCGGGGGGTCCGCGGGCGGTCTCGCCCCCGGGCCGTGGGTGAGGCCGGTGAGCCGGTTCAGCGCCGGCAGTGCGGCGGCGATGGCCTCGCGGTCGCCGGCCGGCAGCCCGGCCAGCAGTGCGGCCAGGTCCCGGGCCTGGGCGGCGCGGCGGCCCGCCAGCTCCGCGCGGCCGGCCGTGGTGACGCGGACGACCACGGCGCGGCCGTCAGCGGGCAGCGGGCCGCGTTCGGCGAGCCCCTCCCGTTCCAGCCGGGACACGAGCTGGGTCATGGCCGGTTGGGTGACGCCCTCGAACACGGCCAGCTCGGTCACCCGCCGGGGGCCGAACCGCTCCAGGGTCGCCAGGGTGGACACCGCCGTCATCGACCGGTCGCGGGGAAGCGCGAGGGAGCGCATCAGCGAGACCACCCGGCCGAGGCCCGCGGCCAGCTCCAGCTCGTCGATCTCCGGCGATTGATCCATAAGTTCCTTATATCAGCGACTTGTATAAGTTGCCTATGCTTCATCCGTAGACAATCCAGAACGCCCCGACGCATCCCTGCACGTCCCTGCACGTACCTGACCGCCGGCGGTCTTTCTTTGTCCGCCGCTGAGTTTTCGGTCGGCCCCGCCCGGCTAGGACTGCCCAGGTGGGAGACCCGATGGAGGCCGAGGGGCCGGACGGCGCGCCCGCGCCGGTGACGGTGGGGACCGACGGCTCCCCCGAGGCCGACGAGGCCGTCGCGTGGGCGGCCGACGAGGCGGCGCGATGGCGCCGCCCGCTGCGGATCGTGTTCGCGCTGGACACCTGGCCGTTCAACGACGAGTACGCCTCGCCCGAGCTGAAGGCCGAGGCGGCCGGGCTGGGGCAGGAGGAGCTGAGGCTGGCGCGTCGCGTCGCGCAGGCCAGGCAGCCGGACGTCCCGGTGACCTCCGCGGTCCTGCACGGCGCCCCGCTCCACGTGCTGCAACTCGAGGCGGAGCGGGCCTCCACCCTGGTCGTCGGGCACAAGGGGGCGGGCGGGTTCGGCGGGATGCTGGTCGGCTCGACCGCCGCCTTCCTCGCCGGCCGGACGGCGGGCCCGCTCGTCGTCGTCCGCGGCGTCCACGACGGGGCCGCCGGGACCGGGCACGACGAGGTCCTCGCCGGGACCGACCTGTCGGACGCCTCGCTCGACGCCCTGCGGTACGCCGCCGAGGCCGCCGCGCAGCGCGGGGCGCGGCTGCGCGTCGTGCACGCCTACCGGGTCCCGCCCGCGCTCGTCCGGATCGTGTCGCCGCTGGACCTGGCGGGCGTGGAGGAGCGCGCGCGGGCCGCGCTGAAGGCGGCGTGCGCCCCCGTCCGGACGCGGCACCCCGACCTCGCGGTGACCGAGACGGTCGTCCGCGACCATCCGGTGAGCGCGCTCTCGGCCGCCTCGGCGACCGCCGACCTGGTCGTGCTCGGCTCGCGCGGCCGCGGCACCATCACCGCGGCGCTGCTGGGCTCGGTCGGCCACGGCGTGCTGCGCCACGGCGGCTGCCCCGTCGCCATCATCGGCGCCCGCCCCTGACGCCCCCCTCCCTCACGGCCTTCCTCAAAGCCGCCGCGTCGGCGTCGACACCGGTGGGTAGGGTGCGTCGACGCCCCCGACGCGAGGAGAGCGAACGCGATGAGCACCGAGACGGTCCTGGTCCAGCGCGACGGCCCGGTCACCCTGGTCGGCATCGACCGTCCCGAGCGCCGCAACGCCGTCGACGGCCCGACCGCCGCCGCGCTCGCGGACGCCTTCCGCGCGTTCGACGCCGACCCGGACGCGGCGGTGGCCGTCCTGTACGGGACGGGCGGGACGTTCTGCGCGGGCGCCGACCTCCGGGCCCTCGGCACCGACCGGGGCAACCGGGCCGCGCCGGACGGCGACGGCCCGATGGGGCCGACCCGGATGCGGCTGTCCAAGCCGGTGATCGCGGCGGTCGAGGGCCACGCGGTGGCGGGCGGCCTGGAGCTGGCGATCTGGGCCGACCTGCGGGTCGCGGCGCAGGACGCGGTGTTCGGGGTCTTCTGCCGCCGGTGGGGCGTCCCGCTGATCGACGGCGGCACGGTGCGGCTGCCCCGGCTGATCGGGGAGAGCCGCGCGATGGACCTCATCCTCACCGGCCGCCCCGTGGACGCCGACGAGGCGCACCGGATCGGCCTCGCCAACCGGGTCGTGCCGACCGGGCGGGCGGTGGAGGCTGCGCGGGAGCTCGCCGCGCACCTCGCCGCGTTCCCCCAGACGTGCCTGCGCGAGGACCGCGCCTCAGTGCTGGACCAGCACGCTCTGGACGAGGGCGGCGCGCTGGCGTCGGAGTTCCGGCACGGCGAGATCTCGCTCGCCGCGGGCGCCCTCGACGGGGCGGCGCGCTTCGCCTCCGGCGCGGGCCGGCACGGCTCGTTCGACCTGTCCTGACGCCGGCGCCCCCGCCCCCGCCCGCGTCACCGCTCGAACGCCTCGGCGACCGCGAGGCTGTCCTCGTACATGTGGTGCCGTGTGAGCAGGCCGTTCTCGACGGTGAGGTGTAGCGCGAACGTCATGGCGAACTCCCTGCCTGTGGTCGTGACGTGCTGCGTGCTCGTCCCGGTCAGGACGGCGTCGGACCCGTCGACCAGGATCTCGCCGACCGTCACCGCGCCCTTGCCGGGCGGGCAGACGTCGCCGAAGACGCGGTGGTGCGCGGCGACCTCCTCGGGGTCGCCGCCCGCGCTGACGCGGAGGAACTCCTCGACGACGGCCCTGGTGGCTACGGCGCCGGTGGGCACGTCCGGCTGTGGCGGGGAGCCAGGCGGCGCGAGCGCGCTCGCGCGCGGCGCTCGGGCCGGTCGGGCACGGGCCGGCCTCAGGGGACCAGGTTGCGGAGCGGCTCCCCTGAGGCCAGGCGGCGGGTGTTGTCGGCGGCGATGTCCACGCAGCGGTCCATGGTCTCGGCGGTGAGCCAGGCGACGTGCGGGAGCGCCACCACGTTGTCGAGCCCGAGCAGCGGGTTGGCCGGGTCGATGGGCTCGGCGGCGAACACGTCCAGCCCGGCGGCGCCGAGCCGGGTGCGCAGCGCCTCCACCAGCGCCGGCTCGTCGACGACCCCGCCGCGCGAGGTGTTGACCAGCACCGCGCCGGGCCTCATCAGCGCGAGCCGCCGCGCGTCGATGAGCCGTTCAGTGGACGGCGTCAGCGGCAGGTGCAGCGAGACGATGTCGGACTCGGCGAGCAGCGCGTCCAGCGGGCGCCAGCCGGGGTCGGCGGCGGACCCGGACGGGCTGTGCCAGACCACCGCGGCGCCGAGCGCGACCAGCGGCGCCTCCAGCCGCCGCGCGATGGCGCCGTGGCCGACCAGGCCAACCGTCCGCCCGCCGATCTCGCCGACCCGCTCGGGCAGCGTGGTGTCGATCGGCCAGCCCGCGCCGCGCCGGGTGGCGGCGTCGAGCGGCACCACCCGGCGCAGCGCGGCCAGCATCAGCGTGAGCGCCGCCTCGGCGACGGCGGGCGCGTTGGCGCCGGGCATGTTGGCGACCGCGATCCCGGCGGCGCGGGCCCGGTCCAGGTCGATGGTGTTCACCCCGGATCCGAGCTTCTGGATCAGCCCGAGCCGCGGGGCGCGGGCCAGGTCGGCTGCGGTGATCGGGCGCAGCACGTGCCAGAGCGCGTCGGTCTCGGGCAGCAGCGCGGCGAAGCGCTCCTCGTCGTGCTCGGCGCACCACCGCACGTCGAGTCCGTCCAGGCGGGGCTCGAGGCGGGCGCGCAGGACGTCGGTGGGCGCGAAGTGGAACAGCACCCTCGGCGCGGCGGTCACCACTGCCCCCAGGGTCCGAGCCCGGCGGTGCGCCCGCACCCGTCGCTTTCTCGTTCGAACACACCTGAACCTAACATTCGGTTCGTTTCGGCCAGGGCGTCGGCCGTCGGGATGGGCGCGGCGCCGACCGGCAGTACCCCTGGAGCCCCCGGAGCCGTCTTCAGACTCACGGGAAGGCGAGATCGATGAACTCGTCCACCATCCGGTCGACCTCGGCGCGCTCGCCCGTGGCCAGCAGGTCGAGCAGCGCTCCGCGCGCGAAGGCCAGCAGCGCACGTGCGCGGGCCCGGGCGCGCGGATCCCCGGGCGGCAGCCCGCGGGCGACCAGCTCGGTGCCGGGCTCCAGCCAGGTATCCACGATCCCGTCCAGCAGCGGCGCGGCGCCGGACCGCCCGGCGAGCGCCGCGCCGTACAGCTCGAAGAACAGCCGTTCGTGCGGGGCGAGGGCGGGGTCGCTGAGCAGCCGCCAGAAGGCGCGGGCCACGTCGGCCGGCTCGGTCGCCTCACCTGCCTCGCCCGCCACCTCCTCCTCCAGCCGGGCCAGCGCCGTCCGCTGCCGCCGCTCGACGGCCCGCACGACCTCGACCAGCAGCCGCTCCTTGGAGCCGAAGTGGTAGATCAGCATGCGGTGGCTGGTGCCCGCGCCCGCGGCGATGCCGCGCAGGCTGCGGTCGCCGACGCCCGCCTCGGCCAGGTGCTCGACCACCCGCTCCAGCAGCGCCGCCTTCGCCTCGGGCCGGGTCGATTCGATCATGTACCGTATGGTACATGTACCACACGGTACAGACTGACGGAGGAGGGCGGGATGCAGGAGATCGAGGTGACCGCGCGCTCGGCGGCGGACCCCGGCGCGGTGTACCGGCTGCTGCTCGACGGGGCGCGCTGGCCCGAGTGCTCCCCGCTCGGCTCGTTCGAGCTGGAACGGCCCGGCGAGACCGAGCGCGAGGGCATCGGCGCGATCCGCGTGTTCACCACCGGGACGGTCAAGAGCCGCGAGCAGGTCGTCGAGGCCGTCCCCGGGCGGCGGTTCGGGTACGTGCTGCTGTCCGGCCTGCCACTGGTGGGCTATCGCGCCGACCTCCTCCTCACCCCCGACGGCGACGGCACCGTCATCTCCTGGCGCTCCCGGTTCCGGCCCAGGTACACCGGCACCGGCTGGTTCTTCCGGCTGTTCCTCGGCGGCGTCATCCGGCGGCTCGTCGCCGGGCTCGCCGCCACCGCGGGCGCCCCGCGAACGTGACGTCGGATTTCCGCCAAGCGTTCGCGGCCCGTCCGGTGTTCTCCATGGAGACGGAAGGAGACACCATGACCACCGTGATGGCGGCCGACCCGGGCGAGCGGGTCGAGGGGGCCGACTGGGCCGCGCTCGCAGGCGAGGTGAACGAGCACGGGTGCGCGCTCACGCCCCCGGTCCTCACCCCGGACGAGTGCCGCGAGATCGCCGCGCTCTACGACGACGCGGGGCGGTTCCGCTCAACGGTCGACATGGCCCGCCACCGGTTCGGGCAGGGCCAGTACCGCTACTTCGCCCGCCCGTTCCCCGAGCCGGTCCAGCGGCTGCGGGAGGCGTTCTACCCGCGCCTGCTGCCGATCGCCCGCGACTGGGCGGCCAAGCTCGGACGCCCCGCGCCGTGGCCGGACACCCTCGCCGAATGGCTGGAGATGTGCCACGCCGCCGGGCAGGCCAGGCCGACCCCGATCCTGCTGCGCTACGGCGCGGGCGACTGGAACGCACTGCACCGCGACCTGTACGGCGAGCTGGTGTTCCCGCTCCAGGTGGTGATCGGCCTGGACGTCCCGCGTGAGGACTACACCGGCGGCGAGTTCCTGCTGGTCGAGCAGCGTCCACGGGCCCAGTCGCGGGGTACGGTCACGGCCCTGGAGCAGGGCCGCGGGCTCGTCTTCACCACCCGGGACCGCCCGGTGCGCTCGACGCGCGGATGGTCGGCGGCACCGGTCCGGCACGGCGTCAGCACGGTCCGGTCCGGGCGGCGGCGCACCCTGGGCCTCGTCCTGCACGACGCGTCCTGAGGAGGGACATGCCCTCGAGAACACCGCTGGTCCGGCACGCCGGGACCGGCACGGGGCCGGCGCCCGAACCGCACACCGCCGCCGAGCTCGCCACGCTGCTCGAGCTGCTCGCCGGACGGCGGCGCCCCCGCATGGAGGCCGTCACCATCGGCCACGGCCGCGACGCGGCGTCCCGCGGCGCGGCGGACGCCTTCGGCGCCGCGTGGCACGCCCGGGGCGGGCACGTCCTGGCCGTGGTCGACTGGCCGGAGACCGCCGCGTCGTGGCTACGGCCCGCGCGGCGGTTCTGCGCGGGCGAGCCCGACGCGTGGGTGGTGGCGGGCGCCGCGCCGGGCTGGGCCCAGATGAGCCGCCGCCTGCGGCACAGCACCGCGTGGGACCCGGACCGCACCTACGGGTTGGCGTCCCTGGGCCTCGCCGCGCTGGTGACGCTCGCGGGACCCGGCACGCTGGACGGGCTGCGCGGCGCCGCGGCGGACGGCGGAACCTGGCGGATCGGCGGCGGTCTCATCGTGCACCGCCCGAACCCCGGCTGATCGGCCCGACGCGGTGCCGCCCGCCGGCGCCCTCCTTCACACCCGCCAGGAGGTGACCAGGTCGTCGAGCGCCGCCTGGTCGTAGACGATCCCGCGGGAGGCGAGCTCCTGGGCGACCAGCTCGCCGTCGCCGTCGTGCCGGGCGAGCAGCCGGTACACCGCGTACGGGAACCAGTGGTTGTCGCTGATCCGCCGGATCTCGGCCTCGTCGCAGCGGTAGCCGTCGGCGGTGACGTCGGCGAGCGTGGCGGCGACGTCGCCCTGGTGCCGCTCGAGGATCTCGATCACGATGGCGCGCAGGTTCTCGGGGCTGATCTCGCGCAGCGCCGAGGAGACCGGCTCGTCCAGCGCGGTGGCGCCCAGGCCGCCGTGGCCGTTGAGCCCGGACGCCGCCGCCGCGGCGACGACCGCGGGCCCGGGGGCCGGCGCGACGGGCGCGGGAGCCGAGGCGGCCGGAACGGGCTCGGGCTCGGGCGGCGCGGTGGGCGCCGCCGGAGCGGCCTGGGCCGCTTGGGCGGCCTTGGCGGCGGCCCGCGACTTGGCCCGCGCGGTCCCGGCGGCGGCCTCGGCCAGTGACTGGGCGGCGGCGCCGTTCAGCCGTCCGGACTCGATCGCCTTGTCGGGACGGAGCGGCACCTGCGGGAACGGCCCGGTGGACCGCAGCGGCATCAGCGTGACCTGGTGCAGCGTCACCGGCGGCGCGATGGCGCGCTGCTCGGCGACATCCTCCTTCGCCTCGGCCTCCTCGTCCATCGACACGTAGCGGTGCAGGGTGCGCAGCAGGACGAACAGGCCGAGCATCGACACGATCGGCGGCACCGCGGCCGTCGCCTGGTAGGAGAACTGCCGCTGGCCGACGTGCCCGACGTTGAAGATGAGGCTCGCGGTCCAGCCGGCGAGCGCGATGGTCAGCGGCAGGCAGAAGTCCAGCCAGCTGAGCAGGTGCTTGCGGCGCAGCACGAAGGCGTCGATCGCCAGTAGGAACAGGCCGAGCTCGCCGACGATGATGAACAGGTCGACCAGGAGGGGGAACGACTCGGCCTTCCAGCCCCTGAGGCCGTGTTCGAGCGCCCAGTGGTACAGCCCGGCGTAGGACTGGGCGAAGCCACCCGCCGTAGCGGTCAGAACCGCGGTGGCCATGAGCGCGATGGCGCCCCAGCGGGTTATCGCCTGTGCCCGGTTCGCGACGGTCATACGGGGTTGCTCCCAGAGTCTGAATTCGTATGGTCGGCGGATTAGCAGACGAGACTATCGATTCTTCCGCTCTCGGGTGACGAGAATGCTGGAGAGAGCGGTGTGACCGCCTCCAAGCCGCCGAAGGGTGGGTTCACCCGGCCTGGTCGCGGGCGCGCCGCCGGTGGTGACGGACCGGAATCGGATCGATACGGCATCGGCATCCGATTCGGCCCTCGCCGCCGACGCACCGCACGACGGGCCGCGCCGGGCGGTTCGATGGGCCCGGCGGCGGGCCGGCGCTGCTGACATCGCGTCAAACAGTAGTCCGGCACAATCCGGAGAGGGGATCCGGCGGTATCGCCCGCCCTCCGGCCGCGCCGGGCGTCCCGGATTACCGGGCCGCTGCGCCTGACGCAACAACCGATTGTGCCGCACATAGTTCTGTCCCCGCGACCGCAAGTCGGCGGGCCCGCTTCTCTCCGGCGGGCGACTCAATGCCCGCCGCGTCCGCCCGGCCGGCCCGCCCCGGCGCGGCAACGACGGGAAACCGGAACACGGCACCGCGAAAACGTCGCCACCGGCATCGGAGCCTGACATCGGGCAGGCGAACCCGAAACGGTTCATACTCGAACACCTTCACCGATGCGGGCGGCGGCGGCGCCGTCCGCCGTCAATTTCGCGCGCCGCGGCGCGCCCCGCGGACTTCGCCCGGGAACGCGCCGGGCGCCCGCGCACGGCGGGACGCGCGGAACGCATGGGCGGGGACGGGCCGGCCGCGCCGCCCCATGGCCTCACCAGCGCCCGGAATCCGCTACGGTCAAGGTCGCCGCGTTGGCCACGGGAAGGAAGACACAGTACACATGGCCGAGAAGGTCATTCGCGTGGACGACATCGACGGCTCCGAAGCGAGCGATGTCGCAAAGCGAGACTTCGAAGTCTTGGGTCGGACGTTCACGATCGACTTGAGCGATGACAACCACAAGCGTCTACATGAGATGCTCGACACTCTGGCGCCGTTCATCGAGAACGCCGCCGAGGTGAAGCCCGCCGGGAAGGGCCGTAAGTCCGGCCGAACGGCGAAGATCAAGGGCTACACCAACGGCGACGTCCGGGAGTGGGCATTGAACGAAGGCGTCGAACTCTCCGAACGTGGCAAGATATCCGATGAGGTCTATGCTGCATTCATCGAGACCCATCCGGACGCCAAGCCGGACGCATAGCTAGGGAGTCCCCGCATGGCACAGAAGGTCGAAGTCCTACTCGTCGACGACATCGACGGTGGAGAAGCTGATGAGACGGTCAGTTTTTCCCTCGATGGCACCACTTACGAGATCGATCTGAGCAAGAAGAACGCCGCCAAGCTCCGTGAGGGACTCGGCCCGTTCGTGTCCAGCGCGCGCAAGGCCCGCAAGACCCCCGCCCGGGGCGCCCGGGGCGCGCGCACGACCAACAGCCGCGAGCGCTCGGCCGAGATCCGCGAGTGGGCCAAGAACCACGGCATCAAGGTCAATGAGCGCGGGCGCATTCCCGCCCATGTGATCGAGCAGTACGACGCCGCGCACTAGCGGGAACAGGGGATACCCCTGGACGGAGGGGCCGGGTGGGTCGTCCACCCGGCCCCTTCGCGCGCCCGCTCACAGGAACGGGAAGGTCAGCCCGAGGGCCTTGTCGATCTGAAGGGCGGTCGAGGCCAGCACGCTGGTGACCAGGCCCGCGCAGACCACCACGACCGGTCCGGAGACCGTGTTCTTGGGGGGCGGCTCCCCGAGCAGGGCCTGGACCCGCTGCACGACGCCCGAGCCCGTGACCCCGGCGAACGGGCCGTACGCCGGGAACTCCCCCGGCGGGCGGGTGAGCGCCACCCGCGCGATGGTGCGCGCCACCAGGCCGCGGTCGCCGACGCACTCGGCGGTGTCCTCGTCGGCCCAGCGCTCGACGGCGAAGCGCAGCCGCTCGTCCAGCCGGCCGAGCGGCAGCACCGCCGCGGCGAGCGACCCCGCGGCCAGGTAGCGGTGGTGGGAGTGCCGCAGGTGCGAGCGCTCGTGCTGGAAGACCACGCGCAGCTCCTCGGGTGTGAGCATCGCCAGCAGCCCGCGCGACACCACCACCCCGCCGCCGCGTCCGGGCACCGCCAGGGCGATCGGGGCGTCGGTGTCCAGCGGGCGCCGCGTCGCCGCCCGTGCCGAGCGCAGGTCAGCCGTCCAGCCGGCCACCAGCCGCCAGACCAGCACCGCGCCGCCGGCGGCGAGGGTCAGCGCGGGCAGCCCCACCGCGCTCGGCAGCGGCCGGTCGTCGCCGAACAGCGCCCATTCGGGCAGCCAGGTGGTGAAGCCGGGCGCGAGGCCGGCCAGGTAGTTGACGCCGACGAACACCACCGTGCCCGCGACGGCCAGCACCGTGGTCACCGCGACGGTCACCAGCAGCCGGGCCGACCAGGCCGGATGCAGCGGCGGCGCCGCGTGCCCGAGCGCGGTCGCGAGGGCCAAAGTCACGGCGGCCGGCAGGAATGTGATCCAGTTCATGCGCCCGGTCCCAGGCCGTCCCGCCCGAGGATCGACCGCAGCAGCCGTTCCTCCTCGCTGCTGAGCGTCTGGACGAACCGGCTCAGCACGCCGGACGGGTCGCTGGCGTAGCGGAGGTGGTCGTGCATCCGGTCGGCGACCAGGCGGGACTCGTCGACCGCGAGCCGGTAGGTGAAGAAGCGGCCCTGCCGCTCGCGGGTGACCAGCCGCTTGTCGTACAGGCGGAAGAGCACCGTGTTGACGGTGGTGTAGGCGGGCTCGCCGTCGAGGCGGGCGCGGATCTCGGCGGGGGACAGATGGCCGTCCGCCGCGGCCAGCGCGGCCAGGACCTCGGCCTCCAGTTGGCCGAGCTGTCGTCGAACCACAGGAGCAGCCTTCGCTGATTCGGGGACGGCGGACGCCGATGGGTGCACCACCCTACCCGGACCCTCTATTACAACCGTAGTAGAACGGCCGCCGGCAGCCGTGACCCGCCATCTGTGCGCGCCGTCCGCGGCGGTGGGCCGGCCGGTCAGTCGGCGGCGAGCTCCAGGTCGTGGCCCGCGCGCACGGCGCCGGCGACGCGGTCGCGCAGGGCCGTCTCGGCGCGGCGGGCGTCGTCGGCCAGGCCCTGGATCTCGGCGCCGGCCAGATCGTCCCCCGCGGTCCCGGCCAGCAGCTCGCGGTAGCGGGCGTTCTGCTCGGGCAGCCGTTGCAGGACGAGCGACTCGTGGAAGGCGTCGTCGGCCTCGCGCGCCCGCTGCGCGTACGCCTCCAGCGCCTCGATCCGCCGGGTGACCGAGCGGACCGACGTCTCCAGGGCGCGGTCCTGCGGTCTCAGCAGGGCGCGGACGGCCGGGGTGAGCCGTTCGGGCTGCTGCGCGCGGCGTTCCCGGCGCAGCCGCGTGTGCTCGGCCAGCGCCCGCGCGATCGCCCACTCCTCGCGCGGCAGCACCACGGTGTTGTTGACGCCGTCGAGCAGGCCGGCGGCCTGCGCCTCGGAGCCGAGGACGCTCTCGACCGCGCGCTGCGCCCGGACCAGGAGGCGGGTGGCGGGCCGGTCGAAGTCGCCGGGCAGCAGGTAGCGGCCGTGGTGCTCGCGGGCGGCGCGGGCCGGGGCGGGCTCGCCCATGTGCCGCAGCGCCCCGATCCCCCAGCCGGTGAAGCCGGCGGCGGCCAGCAGCGCGGCGGCCTCGACCTGGCCGAGCAGCAGCAGCGCGATCTGCACCGCCGGGGTGAGCATCATCGTCAGCACCGGCAGCCTGCCCCACCGCAGGACGCCGCCCATCAGGTCCTCCTCGTCGAGCGACGCGGCGAAGAACACCCTGATCCAGCCGCCGGGGAGCACGCCGTAGAAGAACGCGAACGTCGGGACCCAGACGAGGCGTCCGGCGAGCGCGGCGGCGCCGAGGGCGGGCGGGGACGGCGGCGGCAGGCAGGCCGCCACCAGCCCTTCGGGGGGCCGGCCTTCGAGCAGCTCGCGGTCGCCTGCGGGGAGTTCGGGGTCGAGGACGAAACGGGGGTGGTCCTGGTCGTTCACACGTGCCCTCCCACCTGTCGGGGTGTACGCCGGCCCGTGACTCCGTCCCTATCACGGCGGACGGGACCGGCTCCAGGGACGTCACGAACTCCGGTCAAGGGACCGGTCGCGGAACGTCCTTTCGAGTTCGCCTAAATCCATGGACGTCCCGCCCGGTTTCAGGTGAAGTGCCGGACATGACCGTCGCACTCGCCGTGATCCTCGCCGGAGTCCTGCACGCCACCTGGAACGCCATCGCGAAGGGCGCCGCCGACCACGCCGTGTCGTTCGCGGTGATCGCGCTGACGCAGACGCTGCTGACCCTGCCCGTGCTGCCGTTCACCGGCCTGCCCGACGCGGGCGCGTGGCCGTGGCTGACGGCGTCGATCGTCGTGCACGTGGTCTACATGGGGCTGCTGCTGAAGTCGTACGAGCTGGGCGACTTCAGCCAGGTCTACCCGCTCGCCCGGGGCAGCGCGCCTCTGGTGGTCGCGCTGGTGGCGGCGACGCTCTTCGGCGAGCGGCTGTCGTGGCCGCAGTTCGCCGGCGTGGCGGCGGTCTGCGGCGGGCTCGGCGTGCTGGCCTTCGCGGCGGGCGGACGGCGCGACCCGCGCGCGATCGCCGCGGCGCTGCTGACCGGCGCGTCGATCGCGGCGTACACGGTGCTGGACGGGGTCGGGGTCCGCGAGGCCGGGGGCGCGCTGCCGTACACGACGCTGCTGTTCGCGGTGCAGGCCCCAATCACCGTCGCGATCGTCGCGGCGATGCGCGGCCGGCGGCTGGTCACCGCGCTGGACCGGCGACAGTGGCTGCTCGGCCTCGGCGGCGGGGTGTTCGCGATGGCGGGGTACGGGATCGTGCTGTGGGCGCAGACCCGCGGGACGCTGGCGTCGGTGGCGGCGCTGCGCGAGACCGGGGTGATCTCGGGCGCGGTCATCGGGGCGGTGTTCTTCTCCGAGCGGCTCGGCGCCCGCCGCGTCGCCGCCGCCTGCGTCGTCGCCGCGGGCGTCGTCCTCATCACCGCGCACTGAACGGGTCAGCCGCTCGAGGTGCAGCCGTATTGCAGCAGTCTTCCCTCCACCCGCACGGGGTGGCCGGCGGGAAGGGGTGTTCCCTCCAGCGCGGGGATGTCATCGGCGGCGTCCGCGCGGATGAGGCCGCCGCGTTCCTCCCCCTCGCGCAGATCGCGCGTCTGAGCGAGACGTCCGTCCTGGTAGACGCGGAGTTCGAGGACGTCGGCGCCGTACTCGGCCGCGGCGTCCTCGGCGGCGATCTCGGCCAAGGCCCGCGCGAGGTCGTCCGGCGCGTTCAGCACGTAGGAGCGGCTGACCATGTCGCCGTTGTTGTTGACCATGTCCGCCCGGTGCAGGAAGTAGAAGCTGTACATGCCCGGGGACCATAGCGGCCCCGTCCGTCGGTGCCGGATGGCATGATCCCCGCCATGGCAGCCGAGAAGACCGAGACGGTCCCGTCCGACGAGCTGGAGCGGTGGGCGCGAGAGGGACGGCCCGGAGCCGCGCGCAGGCTCGGGCACCGCCTCTGCGTGCAGGTGGACGCGACGATCCTGATCAGCCCCGACACGACGCCGGACGGCGAGCGCTGGCTCCGGCGGGCGCTGGATCTGGACCCCCACGACGGCCTCGCGGCGGTGCTCCTCGGCGGGCTGCTGCACCGGCAGTGCGATACGGCCATGCGGGACGGCGTGTGGCTCGAGGAGCCCGGCGACGACGACGAGCAGGCGGCGCTCTGGCTGGCCGCGCTGCGCGAGCGGTGGACGGAGGCCGAGCAGTGGTACCAGCACGCCCTGGCGCTGGAACCCGGCGACGGGGCCGCCGCGGCGGGGCTGGCCCACATGCTCACCGACCGGCTGACGGCCCTGGAGGACTACCGTTCGGAGTTCATCGGCGATGACGTGTTCGGGGCCGACGACATGCTCGACGCGAGGATCCTCTTCGAGGACGCGGGCGAGGACGCCGAGGCCGCCGTGCGGGACGAGGCGGCGCATTGGGCCCGGCGCGCGCTGCTGGCCTTCGCGCTCGGCGACGCCGCGGGCGGGGCCGCGCGGCAGTGGCTGCGCGTCGTGGAGTTGGCACCGCAGGACTACTGGTCGGCGGTCCAAGCCGTGACGTCCCCCCTGGCGGGCGTCGATCTGGAGCCGGCGGAACGCGCCTGCCGGGAGGCGGCCGAGGCCGGGGACCCGGAGGCCGTCTACAGCCTGGCCCTGATCCTGGACGCCACCGGACGGGAGGCCGAGGCCGACGACTGGCTGGCGCGTCCCACCGCGCGGCCCGTCCCGGCCGAACTGGCGGCTGAGGGCGGCGACGGTCCCGAGCACGTGTCGCTGCCCGCGCTGCGCCTGGCCAAGCGGCTCAGCGGGCAGGCGGCACGCCGCTGGGCGACCCGCGCGGTCCTGCTCGCGAAGGACCGGATGCTCTACCGCTGCATGGATCGCTACACCAAGCTGCTGGACGGCCCGGACGACGGCGCCGACGTCCGCGCCGAACTGGAGCGCTGGCTCGCCGCCGGGCACTCCGAGGCGGGTTTCGCGCTGATGCTCCTGCACCGGGTGCAGGGCCGTCCCGAGGAGGCCGAGCGCTGCCGCGTGCGGGCCGTGGAGCTGCGCGGGGAGTGACCGCCCATCGGTCAGCGGCGGCGGAGCTGGGCGGTGATCGTGGGGTCGGTGATCGCCGCGTCGTCGGCGAGCAGCAGCGCCTTCGACAGGATCAGCGAGAGCCTCCGGTCGCCGTCGGACGGCAGGAACCCGGGGTCGTCGCGGCTCCGGGAGGCGACCACGCACAGGTACGTGTCGTCGGGCCGCATCCGGATGTTCCCCGAACCGAGGTGGATGTCGTAGGTGCGCAACGTCCCGCGCACCCGCAGGAACCGGTCGGTCAGCTCCATCCGGTCGGCGGCGCGCAGCCCCGGCAGCAGCCCGGCGAGGACCTCGCGGCGGCGTTCGGCGGTCTCGGTCAGGTCGCCGAACGCCGCCGCCCGCCACGCTCCGGCCGGACGGCGCTCGGCGCCCGTGTCGCTCCAGCCGGGGTCGGCCGCCACCGAGCACGCGGCGACCCACGTCTCGACGTCCCGCATGGCGTCGGAGAAGACGCGCGGTGGGACGGTCTCGAGGTCCACGTGGTGCCAGTCGGCGTCCTCTCGCCGGTAGAAGCGGACCTGGTCGGTGGCGAAGTGGCCGTCCTCGATCTCGTCGACGTAGAAGCGGGCCTGCCAGCCGCCGTCGGCGAACGCGCCGGAGAGCTCGTCGCGTTCGATCCACGACTCGGCGCGGCCGTCGGAGGTCCAGGCCCAGCGGCCGGCACGGACCAGCGGCCCCAGCGCCGGCTCGCTCAGCAGGTGGGCGGCGAAGCGGTTGGAGTACGAGCGGGTCTCGCGCTCGGCCGGTGCGATCAGGTGCACGGACCGGAACACCTGGTCGAACGGCTGCCTGGCCGGGTCGGCGCCCAGCGCGGCACGCCAAGCGCGGACCTCGTCCGACCCGGCGTCGACCGGGTGCCAGAGCCGCGCCGTCGCCCCGCCGGCCAGGGCCACGCGAGTGCCGTCGACGGTGGTCAGCGCCCAGCCGTCGCCGTCCCGTGCGGGAAGCCCGGTGAGGGTGGCCCCCTCCCCTGTCTCGACCTCCCAGACGAGCCCGCAGGCGACCGCGGCGGACAGCGGATGCGCCAGGATCTCGTCCCGCCACCGCGCGAGCGGCCAGCGGTGACCGGCCGGCAGCATCGCCTCGAAGGCGGCCCGCTCCCTGTTTAGGGCCGCGGTCACATGCCGGACGAGGAAGTCCCAGTCGAACGGACCGGAGCGAAGCGAGGACCGCCCGACGACCTGACGAGGGTCTGGGGGTCGCCCCCCAGGAGAATCGGAGTCGAACGGACCGCAGCGAAGCGAGGACCGCCCGACGGGTCGACCGGGGTCCGGCGGTCGCTCGGCGGTGGTGGAGTGGTTGACGGTCACGGTGCCAGGTGGGGCGACGGTGATGGTGGCGGTGACGCCGTCGCCGAGGTCGCGGTCGAGTCGGCCGGTGCGGTCGAGGCCGAAGGTGGGCATGGAGCGCCGCGGGGCCGGGACCGGTTCGCGCGGTGTCATCCGCCGACCAGCTGGACGAGCTTGATGAAGACCACGTCGGGGTCGCCGGCCAGGTCGATCTCGTCGTCGAGCCCGTCGAGCTGGCAGCCCCCGACCAGGACGAAGAAGCCGTTGCGGGTGAAGGCGCGGCAGGCGGCCTCGGCATGCGGCTCCCATGCGACCGGCCCGGTGCGCGGCAGGCCGCGCCGCAGTGCCCGTTCGGCCGCGGGCGGCTCGACCAGGGGGCTGACGTCGGCGGTGCGGCCCGCGTTGAACCGCGCGACCTCCTCTCTGACCCGCAGCGTGATCAGCTCGCGCAGGGTGAGGCGGGTGGGGACGTCCGGGAGGCCCATCGTCTCCCGTGCCGGGGACGCCCCCCGCTGGTCGCTGATCGTCAAGGTGCCCATGGACGGAGACGGTAGAGGACGCCTCCGACACTCAGCCAGTGGGTCCGGTGGAACCGAGCGCGGTGCGGAGGGCGGCGGTCACCGCGTCCGGCGCCGGGCCGGGCAGGATCGCGGCCAGGTGCGCGTCGGGCCTGATCAGCCAGCCCTCGCCGGGCCGCAGGCCGATCGCCGAGGCCAGTTCGCCCGACGGGTCGAGGTCGGACGCGTTCAGGACGTTCAGCGGCACGTCGGCGGCGGGGGCGAACCCGCCGGACGCGAGGAGGAGGGTGAAGCCGTCGCGCAGCAGCCGCCGCAGCCGGGTGACACCGAGGCGGCCCGGGACCCGCAGCGGCGCGTCCGGGACGATCACACCGGGGGCGGCCGGCATGAGCGCGCCCCTGGCCGGGCGGCCGGTGGGCGGGCGGGTGGGCTCGGGGGTGGTCAGCGGCGACGCGGTGTACCAGAACGGCTCGGCGAAGCGTCCGGAGTCGATGTCGCCGGCGGCGGCGGGGTCGGCGGCGGCCCGTTCCAGCACGGTCCGCCGCCGGGCCCGCTCGGCCCCGGTCCGCGGCACGAGGAACCGCATCGTCGCCGCCGTGACCTCCAGGTTCTCCAGCGCCGCCGCGTGCCGTTCGGCGTGGTAGGACTCCAGCAGCGCGGGCGGCGCCCAGCCGCGCAGCACGAACGCGATCTTCCAGGCGGCGTTCTCGGCGTCGGCCACCCCGGAGTTGAGGCCGCGCGCGCCGAACGGGGCGAACAGGTGGGCGGCGTCGCCCGCGAGCAGCACCCGGCCGGTGCGCATCCGCTCGGCGACGCGGGAGTGGAAGCGGTAGACCGAGCTCCAGTCCGTCTGGTACGGGCGGTTCCCGATGACCTGCCGGATCCGCCGGTCGAGGCCGCCGTCGGCGCGCTCGTCGGCGAGGGAGAAGCCGGGCGGCACCTGCCAGTCGATGCGGTACCGCGAGCCGGGGCAGGGGTGGATCAGCACCTGCCGGCCCGGGTTCCAGGGCGGGTCGAAGTAGAAGCGGCGCTCGTGCTCCCAGCCGGGCAGGTCGGCGCGGAGGTCGACGATCAGGAACCGGTCGTCGAAGCTCTCCCCCGGGAAGCGGACGCCGAGCGCGCCGCGGATGCCGGGCCGCGCCCCCGAGCACGCGACCACGTACGACGCACGGTATGTCTCGCCCGTCCGGCAGCGCACCGTGACGCCGTCGACGTCCTGGGCCAGTCCGGTGACCTCGCGGCCCCGGCGGACCTCGATGAGGGGGTTGGCGGCGACGCGCTCGTCGAGGATCTCCTCGGTGCGGGTCTGGGAGAGGTTGACGCACGGCGGCAGCGTGCCGGGGCCCGCGAACCGCCACGAGAACAGCTCGCGCTCGCGGTGGTAGGTGCGGGCGGTGGTCCAGGCCAGGCCCTCGTCGGCGATGGCGTGCGCGCCGACGGCGGCCCAGATGTCCAGGACGTCGCGCTGCTGGCAGATCGACCGGGATCCGACCGGGTCGCGGGCCGGGAGCTGTTCCAGCACGAGTACCCGCACGCCCCAGCGGGCCAGCAGCAGCGCGGCGGTCTGCCCGACCGGGCCAGCGCCGATCACCACGACCGGCGCGGCGGTCCTCGCCCCGTCCATGCTCAGTCCTGCAACTCGGCCCAGACCCGCCGGTCGCGTTCGGCGGTCCAGATCCGGGGCCGTTCGACGCCGTCGAGCTCGTCCCAGAGGCGGGAGACGTCGAACGGCAGGCAGTGCTCGAAGATGGGCCAGCCGCCGTAGCCGGGGGCGAGCGCGGCGTGCACGGCGGCGAAGGCGTCCTTGAGCGCGCCGCCCCGCGCGCGGACGCCGCGCACCTCGCGGATCATCACCTCGAGGAAGTCGCGGGTCTGCGCGACGGCGGCGCCGACCGCGTCCCGCCCGTGCGCGACGGCGCCGCGCCCGCCGACGAGGGTCTCGGCGCCGAACGCGCCGACGCGGTCGAGCGTCCCGGCGGCCCAGTCGCGGTGGAAGGCGTCGCCGGTGTAGAGGGCGGCCTCGGTCTCCACCAGGTCGCCGGCGAACAGCACCCGGTGCCGGGGCAGCCAGGCCACGATGTCGCCCTCGGTGTGGCCGCGCCCGCAGTAGGCCAGGTCGAGGTCGCCGCGGTCGCCGCCGAGGTCGATGGTGAGGGTGTCGGAGAACGTCAGGGTCGGCCGGGTCAGGCCGGGGATCGTCTCGGGCCGCTTGAACAGCCGGGGCATCCGCGCGTGCTCGGACTCCCAGTCCTGCGCACCGCGCTCCTCGACGAGCGCCCGGGTCCGGTCGTGCGCGATGATCACCGGGGCGCCGAACGCGCTCGCGCCGAGGGTCCGTACCGCGTGGTAGTGCGACAGCACCAGGTAGCGGATCGGCTTGTCGGTGTGCGCGCGCAGCACCGCCAGCCAGTCGCGGGCCGCCGCCGGGGTCGCCAGCGCCTCGAAGCAGACCAGGAAGTCCTCGCCCTCGACGGCCCCGATGTTCGGGTCGCCCTCGGCGGTGAGCGCGTAGACCCCGTCGGCGAGGACCTCCAGGGTCTTCGGCTTGTCGGCCAGGTCGGCGGACGACGCGAACGGTCTGGACATCATCGTCCCCCTTGATCGTGGACGCGGCGGCGCCGCCGTCCCCTCCCATTGGAGCATCGCCGGGCGGGACGATCCAGGTCTGGCGCGGGCGCGCAGGCTCTCCCGGGTTCCGGGGTAGGAAGGATCTTGGGTGGGAAGGTAGGGAGCGCACCCGTGCGCGCGGCGGGACCGCGCGGAAGGAGAATCGTGCCCGGGGACACCCCGAACGACCATCGCGGCGCCCGGACGACCGCCGGGCCGCGACCGCGGTGAACGCGGTGCTGGGCCTGGTGGCCGTCCTGCTGCTGACCGCCGCGACCGGCTACTTCGTCGCGCAGGAGTTCGCCTTCGTCACCGCCGACCGGCTCGCCCTGGACGAGCAGGCCCGGGGCGGCGACCGCGGCGCCGCCCGCGCGGTGCGGGTGATGGAGCGGTTGTCGTTCATGCTGTCGGGCGCGCAGCTCGGCATCACCGTGACGGCCCTGGTGGTGGGGTTCATCGCCAAGCCCGCACTGGCCGACCTGATCGCCCCGCCGCTGCGCGCGGCCGGGGTGCCGGGCGGCGCGGCGGGCGGGATCGCGGTCACGCTCGGGTTCGCGCTGGCCACCGTCGTCCAGATGGTGTTCGGCGAGCTGTTCCCCAAGAACCTGGCGCTGGTCAAGGCCGAGTCGATGGCCCGCGCGCTGGCCTCGTCCACGCTGGTGTACATGACGGTGACCGCGCCGCTGATCAGGATGTTCGACGCGTCGGCGAACCGGCTGCTGCGGGCCGCCGGGATCGAGCCGGTGGAGGAGCTGCACCACGGCGCGACGCTGGAGGAGCTCGGGCTCATCATCGGCGAGTCCGGCGAGGAGCTCCAGGCCGGGCACGCCGACCTGCTGGAGCGGGCGCTGGTGTTCTCCGAGCGCACCGCCGAGGAGGTGATGGTGCCGCGCGTCGACGTGGTGACGGTCGCCGCCGACTCCCCCGCGAGCGCGCTGAGCGAGGTCATCACCGCGAGCGGCCACTCCCGGTACCCGGTGGTCGGCGCGGGCGTCGACGACGTGATCGGCGTGGTCGGGCTGGACGAGCTGGTGCTGCTCACCCCCGAGGTGGCCGAGAGCACCCTGGTGCGGGAGATCGCCCGGACGGCGACGCTGCTGCCGTCCACGCTGCCGCTGCCGGACGTGGTGGCGCGGCTCCAGTCCGGCGGGGTGCCGCTGGCCCTGGTGGTGGACGAGTACGGCGGCTTCGCCGGACTCGTCACCTGGGAGGACGTCGCCGAGGAGCTGGTCGGTGAGATCACCGACGAGAACGAGGCGGGCGAGGACCTGGCGATCCGCCGGGGCGAGTGGTGGACCACCGACGCGGGGCTGCGGATGGACGAGGTCGCGCACGAGACCGGGATCTCGCTCCCCGAGGGCGACTACGAGACGGTGGCCGGGCTGCTGCTCCAGCGGCTCGGCCGGGTCGCCGAGCCGGGCGACGTGGTCGCGGTGGACCTGGCCCCGGCCCGGCTGGACGAGCCGGCGCGCAGGGCCGTGGTGGAGGTGCTGTCGGTGCACCGGCACGTGCCCGAGCTGATCAGGATCCGCACCGTCGAGGACGACGAGCCGGACGGCGACGGCTCCAGCGGGAGCGGCTCCGGCGGGAGCGGCTCTGCCGGGAGCGGCTCCGGCGGCGCGGGGAACGGGAGGTGAACCTGTCGGTGGGGGCGCCGCTCACGCTGGCGCTGCTGGCGGGCAACGGATTCTTCGTCGCCTCGGAGTTCGCGCTGGTGGCGGCCAAGCGGCCCCGGCTGGAGCGGGCCGCCGCCGAGGGCAGCCGGGCGGCGGCGTCCGCGGTGGCCGGGATCGGCGAGCTGTCGCTGATGCTGGCCGGGGCGCAGCTCGGCATCACGATGTGCTCGCTCGGCCTCGGCCTGGTCTCCGAGCCGGTGATCGCCGAGACGCTGGCGCCGGCGTTCCACGCGGTCGGGCTGCCCGGCGCCGGGGCGCACGCGGTGGCCTTCGTGCTGGCGCTGGCGCTGGTGACGTTCCTGCACATGGTGGTCGGGGAGATGGCGCCCAAGTCGTGGGCGATCGCCCGGCCGGAGCGGTCGGCGATGATCCTGGCGCCGCCGTTCCGCGCGTTCACCGCCGTCGTCCGGCCCCTGCTGGCGGCGCTGAACTCGACCACCAACCTGCTGCTGCGCATGGTGGGGGTGCATCCGCGCGACTCGGCCCAGGTGTCGCGGACCCCTGAGCAGCTCCGGCTGCTCGCGGTGGAGTCGCGGCGGCTCGGGCTGATCGAGGAGACCGATCTCAACCTGCTCACCGCCGCGCTGGACGCGCCGCGCGCGCCGCTCGCCGATCTGGTGATCCCGCTCGGCGACATCGTCTCGGTCGCGGCGTCGGCGACCCCGCAGGAGGTGATCGACACCGCCGCGCGGACCGGCCGCACCCGGATGATGCTGCGCGGTCCCGGGAACGGCGGCCCGGCGCGGATGGTGCACGTCCGGGACGCCTACCTGGCCCGCGCCCGGGACCGCCGGACGCCGGCCGGGGCGCTCGCGCACCCGGTCCCGACGCTGCCGATCGGCGCGCCGGTCGGCGACGCGGTGACGACGCTGCGCGCCCACCACAGCCATCTCGGCCTGGTGCAGGGCACCGACGGCCGTCCCGCCGGACTGATCAGCCTGGACGACCTGCTGACCACCCTGCTCACCCCGGCCTGACCACCCATTGGCGTCAACCATTGTTGACACGCTCGCCGTGTCAACTTATATTGACACCATGAGCGATGGAGTGACGCTCGCCCAGGAGGCGGGCAGCCAGGATCCCGCGGTCGGGCTGCGGGCCGTGCGGGCGCTGCGGGAGCTGGCCGAGCGGCTGGAGGCCCTCCAGGTCGCCCGCGCCCGCGACCGGGGCTGGTCCTGGCAGGAGATCGCGGTCTGCCTCGGTGTGAGCAGGCAGGCCGTCCACAAGAAGCACGGCGGCGGCCGGCGGATCCTCAAGAAGGAGCGGTAGCGCGATGTTCGAACGCTTCACCACCGACGCCCGGAACGCGGTCACCGGTGCCCAGCACGTGTCCCGCGAGCTCGGCGACCGGCACATCGGCACCGAGCACGTCCTGCTCGCACTGCTGGAGGGCTCCGGTCCGGCCGCCCGCGCGCTGAGCGGCCGGGGCGTGGACGCCGCCGGGCTGCGCGTCCACCTGGCCCGTACCCGGGGGCGCGGCGGCGACCCGCTCGACCCCGCGGCACTGAAGGCCATCGGCATCGACCTGGAGGCCGTGCGGGAGGCCGCCGAGGACAGCTTCGGCGAGGGCGCGCTCGACACCCCCGCCGGGTCCCGTCCCGGACGCAAGGGCCACACGCCCTTCACCTCCGACGCCAAGAAGTCGCTGGAGCTAAGCCTGCGGCACGCGCTCCGGCTCAAGCACCGGCATATCGGCAGCGGGCACGTCCTGCTCGGGCTGCTGCACGACCCTGGCTTCCTGTCCGTCCGGCTGCTGGCCGAGGCGGGCGTGGACGTGGCCGGGCTCCGCGCCGACGTCACCCGACTGACCACCGCCAACGCCGCCTGACCCGCCCTCCCCAGCGCCGGACCGGGCGGCCCCGGGCATGCTCGGGGCCGCGTGGTGCCGCGAAATCACTCGGGGAGGGGGAGCTCCCGCGGTCATCCGCCGAGCTGCCGGGTGAGGGCCGCGACGCACGCGCCCCTCCGGCCGGGGTCGCCGGGGAAGCGCCGGCGGCATTCCGGGCCGATCCAGCCGGGTGCCTGCGCGGGCGGACGGGCCGCGGTCTCGCGCGGCGGATGCTGCCGGGGCCGGGGAGCACGGGGCACCGGACGGTGCCGCGGGCGGTGACGCGGCTGGGCCCGGCTCGCCGGCGGCGAGCGGCGCCCGGTGGCGGGCACCCGGGTGGGCGCCCTCGTGGACGGGACGGCCCGCGCCGGGGCGTTCCCTCGCGCCGGTCCCGAGCCGGTCGGCCCCGAGCCGGTCGGCACCGGGCCGGCCGGCATCGGGCGAACCCGCCGGGGCGCGGCCGTCGGCCCTCGCTGCTCCGGCGACGCGGTCGCCTCGGCGACGCTCGGGGTGGCGGCGGGAGGCACCGGCGCGGTCCGGGACGCCGCCCAGCTCACGCCCAGACCGAAGGCCCCGGCGACCAGTGTCAGGCCGGTTCCGAGCAGGAGCCTGCGGCCCCTGCGGCGCCCGGCCGGTCTGGGAGCGGAACGCAGGTAGCCGGCCGGCGGGAGGCCGCGAGGATCGGACGCTCCGTCGTCATCACCGTCCGTGCGCATCCGGGCACGATATGACATCGGCCCGCGCGCCCGGGCCAACTCGCGCCATCAGCGCCCGGCGAGTCGCTCAACGACCGGGGCGAGGCGCCCGGCGAACGCCGACGGGACCGTGACGTAGGAGATGCCCAGCTCATCGCGCCTGCGCTCCAGCCGGTCGGCCATCTCCCGGGGCGTCCCGGCCAGCAGCGCGATCGAGCCGGCCTCCGCCAGCTCCGCGAAGCCGACGCCCATCCGGGCGGCCAGCCAGTCCGGCACCTCGTCGCCGACCACGTGCACGCTGGTGCACAGCTCGACCCGGCCGAACCGCTCGCCCGCCGCGTCCCGGACGGTCCGCACCAGCCGGGCCAGGCCGGCCTCGCCGGTGAGCGGCGGGACGCCGAAGGCGACCGTGTCGGCGCGGGCGGCGGCGAGTTCGAGCATCCGGGGCCGGGACGCGGCGACGAGCACGCGCGGCGGGCGCCCCGTCCCGGCGAAGGCCCCCGGCGGCGGGGCGGCGACCGCGTCGATCACCCGCCCCACCCGGGCGACGCGCTCGGCGGCGCCGCCGTACGGGACGCCGAGCAGCTCGGCGTCGGCCTCGCCGCCCGGCCGCCCGGCGCCGACGCCGAGCTCGAAGCGGTCGCCGGTGGCGAAGGCGAGCGAGGCGGCCTCCCAGGCCACCAGGTTCACCGGGCGGGCCGCGGCGGACAGCACGAAGGTGCCGACGCGCAGCGTGGTCGTGGCGGCGGCAGCGGCGGCGAGCGCGATCGCGGGCGCCGGGGTCGCGACGGTGTCGGCGGTGAGGAACGTGGCGTAGCCGAGGTCCTCGGCATGGCGGGCGAGCGCGGCCCAGGCGGCGCCGTCGCGGGCGCCGCCGGCCATCACCCCGAAACGGAACGGGCGGTCGGACATGGGGACCTCCTTGTCGGGGACTCCATTTGAGTGAGTACTCACTCATTTGTCAAGCCGGACCCGCGCCGGGCACCGCCCGGAGGCGGCACGGCGGGGATCGGGAGGGGAGCCGGGGAACGCGGGTCAGAGCCGGTCGACCGCGACCACCCGCACGAGGGCCTCGCCCGCCTGGTCGGAGCCGGCCAGGTCGACCTCGGCCCGGATCCCCCAGTCGTGGTCGCCCGCCGGGTCGTCGAAGACCTGCCGGACCCGCCACAGCGCGTCCTCGGGGACCTCCTCGATCTGGAGCAGCTTCGGGCCGCGCGCGTCGGGGCCGGTGAACAGCTCGTCGTGCTCGGCGAAGTAGCCCTCCATCGCCTCCCGCCAGCCGTCCGCGCCGAGCTCGGGGTCGAGCTCGCCGAGGTCCCAGTAGCGGCCGAGCGCGGCCAGCTCGACGCGGCGGAACAGCGCGTTGCGCACCAGGACGCGGAAGGCGCGCCCGTTGGCGGTGACCCGGGTGACCCGCTCCTCGATGACCGCGTCCGGGTCGTCGGAGGGGTGCGCGAGCTGCTCCCACTCGTCCAGCAGGCTGGAGTCGACCTGCCGGACCAGCTCGCCGAGCCACTCGATCATGTCGATCAGGTCGTCGGTCTTGATCGACTCGGGCACCGTCTGGCCGAGCGCCTTGTAGGCCCCCGACAGGTAGCGCAGCACCAGGCCCTCACCGCGGGCCAGCTCGTAGTAGCCGATGTACTCGACGAACGTCATCGCCCGCTCGTACATGTCGCGGACGATCGACTTGGGCCGCAGCGGGTGGTCGCCGACCCACGGGTGCCCGGCCCGGTAGATCTCGTACGCGGCGTCCAGCTCCTCCTCCAGCGGCTTGGGGTAGTCGACGTCCTGGAGCAGCTCCATCCGCTCCTCGTACTCGATCCCCTCGGACTTCATCTCCTGGACGGCCTCGCCGCGCGCCTTGTTGAGCTGGGCCGCCAGGATCTGCCGCGGGTCGTCCAGCGTCGCCTCGATCACCGACAGCACGTCCAGCGCGTACGAGGGCGAGGACGGGTCGAGGATCTCGAAGGTGGCCAGCGCGAAGGTGGACAGCGGCTGGTTGAGCGCGAAGTCCTCCTGGAGGTCGACGGTGATCCGCGCGTACCGGCCCTGCTCGTCGGGCTCGTCCATCGTCTCCACCACGCCGCCGGCCAGCAGCGACCGGTAGATGGCGATGGCCCGGGAGATGTGCCGGCGACGCGCGGCCGGCTCCTCGTGGTTGTCGGTGAGCAGCCGCTTCAGCGCCTGGTAGGCGTTGCCCGGCCGGGCGATCACCGACAGCAGCATCGCGTGGCTGACGGTGAACCGGGACCGCAGCATCTCGGGCTCGGCGGTCTGGAGCTTGACGAAGGTCTCCTCGTCCCAGCCGACGAACCCCTCGGGCGCCTTCTTGCGCTGGACCTTGCGCCGCTTCTTCGGGTCGTCGCCCGCCTTGGCGAGCGCCTTCTCGTTCTCGACCACGTGCTCGGGGGCCTGCGCCACCACGAACCCCACCGTGTCGTACCCGGCGCGGCCCGCCCGCCCGGCGATCTGGTGGAACTCGCGCGCCCGCAGCCGCCGCACCCGGTGCCCGTCGTACTTGCTCAGCGCGGTGAACACCACGGTGCGGATCGGCACGTTGACGCCGACTCCGAGCGTGTCGGTACCGCAGATGACCTTCAGCAGCCCGGCCTGCGCCAGCCGCTCGACCAGCCGCCGGTACTTGGGCAGCATCCCCGCGTGGTGCACGCCGATGCCGTGCCGGACGAACCGGGACAGGTTGCGGCCGAACTTGGTGGTGAACCGGAACCCGCCGATCAGCTCGGCGATCCGCGCCTTCTCCTCCTTGGTGCACACGTTGATGCTCATCAGCGCCTGCGCCCGCTCGATCGCCGCCGCCTGGGTGAAGTGCACCAGGTAGATCGGCGCCTTCCGCTCGGCCAGCAGCTCCTCGATCGTCTCGTGCAGCGGGGTGACCCGGTAGTCGTAGATCAGCGGGACGGGCCGTTCGGCCGAGGTCACCAGCGCCGTCGGACGCCCCGTCCGGCGGGTCAGGTCCTTCTGGAAGAAGCCGACGTCGCCGAGCGTCGCCGACATCAGCAGGAACTGCGCCCGCGGCAGCTCCAGCAGCGGGATCTGCCACGCCCACCCCCGCTCGGGCTCGGCGTAGAAGTGGAACTCGTCCATCACCACCACGCCGACGTCGCTGTCGGCGCCGTCGCGCAGCGCCATGCTCGCCAGCACCTCGGCGGTGCAGCACACGATCGGCGCATCGGCGTTGACGCTGGCGTCGCCGGTCATCATTCCGACGTTCTCGCGGCCGAACATGTCGCACAGGTCGAAGAACTTCTCCGACACCAGCGCCTTGATCGGCGCGGTGTAGAACCCGACCTGGTCCTTGCCGAGCGCGGCGAACAGCGCCCCGGCCGCCACCAGGCTCTTGCCCGACCCGGTCGGCGTCGAGAGGATCACGTTGGCGCCCGACACCACCTCGATGAGCGCCTCCTCCTGCGCGGGGTACAGCGTGATGCCGCGGCCGGTCACCCACCGTTCGAACGCCTCGAACAGCGAATCGGGGCCGACGTCGTCACCGGAGGGAAGCTCATCGATAAGGCTCACCCCTCCATCCTGCCCGTGTTCGCCGGGTGCGTGGACCAGGGAGCCCCCGACGCCCGGAGACCGCTCCGGATGACCGCGCGGCCGGACCTGGCCGGGCCCGGGAAGGGCAGCGCCTTATGTCCTTTCTGTCGGCTATAAGTACGACACCGAATTGATCACCTGGAAGGACCCGCATGGCCGCTGACGACGACCGCGACGCCCACCCGTCCCAGAACGGCCACGCCTGGGCGCCGCCCGACCCCGCCGAGCAGCCCGCGGTTCGGCCCGCGCAGCCCGACGGACGGCCCGTGCACGACGCACAGCCCGGATGGCCGCCCATGGACGGCGCACAGCCCGGGTGGCCGCCCATGGCGGGCGCCGTACCGCCCGCGCCGGCGACGTCGGCCGCGCGCTCCCCCGGGCTGCTCATCGGCCTGTCGGCCGCGGGCTCCGTGCTGATGGCGGGCGTGCTGCTCACGGGCGCGATCGTGCTGTATCCGGGTGAGGCGCCGCCCCTCCGCCCGGCGGCGGCCCCTCCGTCGCCGTCGCCGTTGGCGCCGCCGATCAACGAGCCGAGGCGCACGCTGGAGCCACCGCGGGCCGTCTCCGGCTACGAACGGCAGACCGGCAAGAAGGACCGCTGGGCCGCCGCGGAGTTGCGCGCGACGATCGAGGACGTGGAGGTGCCGGGCCAGGAGGTGAGGACCTTCGGCGCGGCCGGCGCCAAAGCGATCAAGTCGGAGCTCTACTCGAACGGCGCGGGCCGGACGCTGCACCTGCTCGGGCTCGACTTCGTCGCGCTCGGCCGGACCGGGGTGGGCGGCTTCTACGATCCGCCCTCCGATGTCGACCAGATGCTCGGCGTCTTCGGCGCCACCACTCCCGTCGACCGCCCGGCCGGGCGGTACGGCGGCGTGCTGCGCTGTAGCAAGGGGCTCCAGCAGGGCAGGCGGTGGGCCGCGGTCTGCATCTGGTCGGACCGCTCGGTGATGGGCATCGTGATCGCCCCGCTGCTGCCGCCGGACCGGCTCGCCCCGATCGCACTGCGGCTCCGCGAGGCCGCCGAGCACTGAGCGCCCCGCGCCGGAACCGGACCTCCGGCCGGCACGAACTGCTCGCCGGATCGAGGGGCGGCCCGGCTCACCCTGTCGCCCGCGCGGACCGCCCCGTCCCGCCCCGTCCTGTCGGCCCGGCCGGGCCGGGTTAGGCCTCGACTTCGGTGCGGTCGCCGCCCCAGAGGGTGTGGAAGGAGCCGTCGCGGTCGACGCGGCGGTAGGTGTGGGCGCCGAAGAAGTCGCGCTGGCCCTGGGTGAGCGCGGCGGGCAGCCGGCCGGCGCGCAGCGAGTCGTAGTAGGCGAGCGCGGTGGAGAACCCCGGAACGGGGATGCCGAGCCGGGCGGCGGTGGCGACCACGTTCCGCCAGGCGTCCTGGGCATCGGCGAGGGCCTCGGCGAAGTGCGCGTCGGTCAGCAGCGTCGGCGTGGACGGGTCGGCCTCGTAGGCGGCGCGGATCCGGTCGAGGAAGCGGGCCCTGATGATGCAGCCGCCGCGCCAGATGACGGCCATCGCGCCGGCGTCGATGTTCCAGCCGTACTCGGCGCTCCCCGCCTGGATCTGGTGGAACCCCTGTGCGTAGGCGACGATCTTGGACGCGTACAGCGCCCGCTCGACCTGGTCGGCGAAGCCCGGCTCGGCCGCCGTGGCGCGCTCCGGGCCGGGCAGCCCCTGGGCCGCCTCGCGCAGGTCGGCGTGGCCGGACACGGACCGGGCGAAGACCGCCTCGGCGATGCCGCCGACCGGGACGCCGAGGTCCAGCGCCGTCTGCACCGTCCAGCGGCCGGTGCCCTTCTGCTCGGCCTGGTCCAGCACGACGTCCACGAACGGCTTGCCGGTCGCGGCATCGGTGTGCGCGAGCACCTCGGCGGTGATCTCGATGAGGTACGACTCGAGCCGGCCGGTGTTCCAGGTGGTGAAGACGTCGGCGATCTCGGCGGGGGCCAGGCCCGCGCCGTGCCTGAGCAGGTCGTAGGACTCGGCGATGAGCTGCATGTCGGCGTACTCGATGCCGTTGTGCACCATCTTGACGAAGTGCCCGGCGCCGTCCGGCCCGACGTGGGTGCAGCAGGGCGTGCCGTCGACCTTGGCCGCGATGTCCTCCAGCAGCGGCCCGAGGGCCCGGTAGGACTCGGCGGAGCCGCCCGGCATGATGCTCGGCCCGTTCAGCGCGCCCTCCTCGCCGCCCGAGATGCCGGCGCCGACGAAGTGGATGCCCTGGTCGCGGAGCGCGGCCTCGCGGCGGCGGGTGTCGGCGAAGTGCGCGTTGCCGCCGTCGACGATCATGTCGCCGCGGTCCAGCAGCGGCGCGAACTCCTCGATCACCGCGTCGGTCGGCGCGCCCGCCTTCACCATGATCACCAGCCGGCGGGGCCGTTCCAGCGACGCCACGAACGCCTCGGCCGTCTCCGCGGGCAGGAAGGTGCCCTCGTGGCCGAACTCCTCCACCAGGGCCTTGGTGCGGGCCGCGGTGCGGTTGTGCACGGCGACGGGATGCCCGTGCCGGGCCAGGTTCCGGGCCAGGTTCCGGCCCATGACCGCCAGCCCGGTGACCCCTATGCGCGCCTTGTCCATTGGATCTCCTCCTCGTGTACGCCGTACCCAGCTTCTCCGCCGGTCAGCGCCCGGCTGTTGGTTGAACTGGGGGGCGCATGTACTTGTTCCGGAAGGGAACGGACCTCCATGGTGGAGATCGGACAACGAAGTCGATCACACCCGGGGGGACGCGATGCTTGGACTGCCGGACGGGGCCACGGCCTGCCTGTTCGATCTCGACGGGGTGCTGACCCGTACCGCCGCGGTGCACGCCGCCGCCTGGAAGAAGATGTTCGACGGCTTCCTGCGTGACCGGGCGGACCGCGAGGGCGTCCCGTTCGTCCCGTTCGACCCGGTCAAGGACTACGGGCGGTACGTCGACGGCAAGCGCCGCGAGGACGGCACCCGCTCGTTCCTGGAGTCGCGCGGCATCACGCTGCCCCCGGGCGGCCCGGACGATCCGCCGGAGGCCGAGACCGTGCGCGGGCTCGGCGGTCGCAAGAACCGGCTGGTCCTGAAGATCATCAAGGACCGCGGCGTGGACGTGTACGAGGGCTCGATCGGCTACGTGCGGGCCGCCCGGGAAGCCGGGCTGAAGACCGCGGTGGTGTCCTCCAGCGCCAACACCGTCCAGGTGCTGGAGACCGTCGGCATCACCGGGCTGTTCGACGCCCGCGTGGACGGCGTGGTGGCGGCCGAGCGGAGCCTGCCCGGCAAGCCCGCCCCGGACATGTTCCTGGCGGGCGCCCGTGAGCTGGGCGTCCCCGCCGCCGCGGCCGTCGTCTTCGAGGACGCCCTCGCGGGCGTCGAGGCGGGCCGAGCGGGCGGCTTCGCGTATGTGGTGGGCGTCAACAGGGTCGACGGGGACCATGCCGCCGCGCTCGCCGAGCACGGCGCGGACGTGGTGGTGGCCGACCTCTCCGAACTGCTTGGGGGATCAGAAGGTGAGTGAAGCAGAGAGTCCGGCCCCGAGCGACCGGCCCGTCTACCAGGTCGAACCGTGGTGCGTGCGGGAGCCGGAGCTGCGGCTCGACCGGCTGGCGCAGAGCGAGTCGGTGTTCGCGCTGTCCAACGGGCACCTCGGGCTGCGCGGCAACCTCGACGAGGGCGAGCCGCACGGGCTGCCCGGCAGCTACCTGAACTCGTTCTACGAGCTGCGCCCGCTGCCGCACGCCGAGTCCGCCTACGGGCTGCCCGAATCAGGCCAGACCGTCATCAACGTGACCAACGGCAAGCTGATCCGGCTGCTGGTCGACGACGAGCCGCTCGACGTCCGCTACGGCCGGGTGCACCACCACGAGCGCGTCCTGGACTTCCAGGACGGGACGCTGACCCGGACCGTCGAGTGGACCTCGCCCGCCGACCGCAGGGTGAAGGTGACCTCGGAGCGGATGGTCTCGCTCACCCAGCGCGCGATCGCGGCGATCTGCTACGACGTCGAGCCGGTCGACCAGCCGATCCGGGTGGTCGTGCAGTCCGAGCTGGTCGCCAACGAGGAGCTGCCGCACCTCGGCAAGGACCCCAGGGTCTCGGCGACGCTGGAGTCCCCGCTGGTCAGCGAGGAGAACGTGGCCAACGGCACCAAGGTGCTGCTGCTGCACCGCACCCGCAACAGCGGGCTGCGGATGGCGGCCGGGATGTCGCACCACATCGAGGGCCCGGAATCGCTGGCGGTCGACACCGAGAGCTCCGACGACGTCGGCCGGCTGACCGTCGCGACCCGGCTGGAGCCCGGCCAGCGGCTGCGGATCGTGAAGTACCTGGCCTACGGCTGGTCCAGCCAGCGGTCCCGCCCCGCGATGCACGACCAGGTGGTGGGGGCGCTCGCGGGCGCCCGGCAGACCGGCTGGGACGGGCTGCTGGAGGAGCAGCGCCAGTACCTCGACGACTTCTGGTGCGGCGCCGACGTCGAGGTCGACGGCGACGCCGAGGTGCAGCAGGCGGTGCGGTTCGGGCTGTTCCACATCCTCCAGGCCGGTGCCCGCGCGGAACGCCGCATGATCCCGGCCAAGGGCCTCACCGGGCCCGGCTACGACGGGCACACGTTCTGGGACACCGAGACGTTCGTCCTGCCGGTGCTCACCTTCACCCAGCCTGACGCCGCCGCCGACGCGCTGGCGTGGCGGCACATGACGCTGCCGCTGGCCCGCGAGCGCGCCACGCAGCTCGGGCTGGCCGGCGCCGCGTTCCCCTGGCGGACGATCCGCGGGCAGGAGTGCTCGGGCTACTGGCCGGCCGGCACCGCGGCGTTCCACATCAACTCCGACATCTCCGACGCCGTGGTCCGGTACGTGGACGCCACCGAGGACATCCGCTTCGAGCGCGAGGTCGGCCTGGAGATCCTGGTGGAGACCGCGCGGCTGTGGCGCGGCCTCGGCCACCACGACGTCGAGGGCGTCTTCCGCATCGACGGCGTGACCGGGCCCGACGAGTACAGCGCGGTGGGCGACAATAACGTCTACACCAACCTGATGGCGCGCCGGAACCTCCAGGAGGCCGCGGCGATGGCGATGCGCCACCCCGACCTCGCCGAGCGGCTGGAGGTGACCACCGAGGAGGCCGCGTCGTGGCGGGACGCGGCGGCGGGGATGCTGATCCCCTACGACGAGCGGATGGAGGTACACCCGCAGAACGAGGGGTTCACCAACCACGCCCGCTGGGACTTCGCGGCGACCAAGCCCGAGCACTACCCGCTGCTGCTGAACTACCCGTACTTCGACCTGTACCGCAAGCAGGTCGTCAAGCAGGCCGATCTGGTGCTGGCGCTGCACCTGTGCGGGGAGGCGTTCACCGCCGAGCAGAAGGCCCGCAACTTCGAGTACTACGAGTCGCTGACGGTGCGCGACTCCTCGCTGTCGGCGCAGACCCAGGCGGTGGTCGCCGCCGAGGTGGGGCAGCTCGAGCTGGCGCACGACTACCTCGGCGAGACCGCGCTCCTGGACCTGCACGACATCAACGGCAACACCCGCGACGGGCTGCACATCGCCTCGATGGCCGGGGGGTGGAGCGGCCTGGTCGCCGGGTTCGGCGGCATGCGGGCGGGCGGCGGGCGGCTGCGGTTCGCGCCGCGGCTGCCCGGTGGGATCACCCGGCTGGCCTTCCGGCTCCGCTACCGCGGCAACCGGGTGAAGGTCACCGTGACCGCCGAGTCGGCGGTCTACGAGCTGCTGGACGGGCCGGGCCTGGAGCTCCGGCACCACGGGGAGGAGTTCATGCTGGCCGACAAGCCGGTCGAGCTGCCAATCCCGCAGCCGACCAGCGGGCCGCCGCTGTCCCAGCCGGCCGGCCGCGAACCGGCGCCGCGCCGCATCGACCCGCATGGCGGCGACGCCCGCCACCGCTCCCGCTGACCCGTCCCGAGGCCCCGCCGCGGGCCCCCGCCGCGTCATGGCGGCGGCCCGGTGCGCGGACCCGACGGGCGAGCGGGGTCAGCCTGGTGCGCCGCAGTCAATGTCGCAGGCGAGGGCCTGCGACTCGGTGGCGGTGGCGGTAGCGGTGGCAGCGACGGGGACGGGGGCCGGGCCCGATCGGCCGAGCGCGCGGTTGACCAGCAGCCGGCGCGGGCCGGGGCCCTCGTCGCCGAGCCGGTCGTAGGGGTTGGCGAGCGCGCACTTGCTGATGGACAGGCAGCCGCACCCGATGCAGTCGGTGAGGCTGTCGCGCAGGCGTTCGAGCTGGGCGATGCGGTCGTCCAGGGCACTGCGCCAGTTCTCCGACAGGTGCGCCCAGTCCTGCACGGTCGGGGTGCGCTCCTCGGGAAGGGCGTCCAGCGCCTCCCGGATCTCGCTCAGCGGGATACCGACCCGCTGCGAGACCCGGATGAACGAGACGCGGCGCAGGGTGTCGCGGGTGAAGCGGCGCTGGTTGCCCACCGTCCGCCGGCTGCTGATCAGTCCCTTGGACTCGTAGAAGTGCAGCGCGGACACCGCAACGCCGCTCCGCTCGGCGAGCTGGCCCACGGTCAGTTCGTGAACGCGATGCTCCAGGCGTGTCATAGGGGCATCCTATTCACACCTCAACCCTCATTGAGGTTCGGGGTGCGGACGGAGCCTCTGACCGTGCCCCGGAACACCCCGGGAACCGTCCCCCGGACCACCCCGGGAACCGTCCCCGGGACCTCCCCAGGACGGGGCGTCCCGGGGACGGACCCGGCGGTCAGGAGTGGGTCGGCGTGGCGCCGCCCATCCCCCGCTCGGCCTCGCGCCGGCGGTCGCCGCCCAGCCGGCGCAGCCGGAACGCGGCGCCGATCAGCACCGCGCCGAACAGGATCGAGAAGAGGCCGATCAGCCAGACGACGGCGAGGGCGCCCGACACCGGCCAGGCGAACAGCAGCACGCCGAACACGACCGAGATCACGCCGGTGACCGCGTACAGCCACTCGCCGTGGACCTCCTTGCGCAGCGCGATCGCCGCGATGATCTCCATCACGCCGGTGATCACCGCCCAGGCGGCGATCAGCATCAGCAGCGCCAGGCCGGTGATGCCCGGCCACACCAGCGCCGCGATACCGAGCACGACGCCCGCCACGCCGGACACCGCGCGCCAGGCACGGGACGCGCCGGGACCGCCGCGGACCGCCTCCGCCAGCGCCATCACCCCGTCCACCAGCGCATACGCGCCGAACAGGACGACCAGGGCCAGCACCGTGATACCCGGCCAGACCCAGGCGACGACGCCGAACAGCACGGCGAACGCGCCGCGCAGCGCCAGCACCCACCAGTGCCGGGTGATCTGATCAAACATCACTGCCTCCCGAGGACTCGTCGGCGCCGCCGCCCGTGGCGGCGCCGCTGCGGACATCGATCTCCAGCACGTCCCCGGACCGGTCGGCGACGACGGTGTCGCCCTCGTCGATCCGGCCGTCCAGCAGCATGCGGGAGAGCCTGTTGTCCAGCTCCCGCTGGATGGTGCGGCGCAGCGGGCGGGCGCCGAACTCGGGCCGGTGGCCCTTCTCGGCGAGCCAGTCCTTGGCCGCCTCGCTGACCTCCAGGCCGACGTCCTGGCCGTGCAGCCGGCGCCTGGTCCGGTCCAGCAGCAGGTCGACGATCCGGCGGAGCTGCTCGCGGTCCAGCCGGGTGAAGATGATCGTCTCGTCGATCCGGTTGAGCAGTTCGGGCCGCAGCGTGTGCAGCAGCAGGTCCATGACCTCCTCGCGCAGCTCGGGGCTGTCGCCGCCGGACTCCAGGATCATCTGCGCGCCGATGTTGCTGGTCATGATGATCACGCAGTTGCCGAAGTCGACGGTGCGGCCCTGCCCGTCGGTGAGGCGCCCGTCGTCCAGCATCTGGAGCAGGATGTTCATCACGTCCGGGTGGGCCTTCTCGATCTCGTCGAGCAGCACCACCGAGTGCGGGCGGCGGCGCACGGCCTCGGTGAGGTGGCCGGCCTCCTCGTAGCCGACATATCCGGGCGGGGCCCCGATGAGGCGGCTGACGGTGTGCTTCTCCTGGAACTCGCTCATGTCGATGCGGATCATGTGGTCGATGCCGCCGAACAGCACGTCGGCCAGCACCCGGGCGAGCTCGGTCTTGCCGACGCCGGTCGGGCCGAGGAACAGGAAGCTGCCCTGCGGCCGGTCCGGGTCGGCGAGGCCCGCGCGGGCGCGGCGCACGGCCTCGGCGACCGCGTCGACCGCCTCGTCCTGGCCGACGACCCGCTCGTGCAGGTGCTCCTCCAGCCGCAGCAGCCGGTCGCGCTCCTCCTCGGTGAGCTGGGCGACCGGGATGCCGGTGCGCCGCGACACCACCTCGGCGACGTCGACCGCGGTCACCTCCGGGACATCGTCGTGGCCGCCACGGGCCGACTCCAGCTCGGGCCGGAGCCGCTCGATCTCCTCGCGGATCGCGCCGGCGCGGGCGAAGTCCTCGCTCGCGACCGCCTGGTCCTTGTCGCGGTGCAGGCCCTCCAGGCGCTGCTCCAGCTCGCGGGCGTCGTCGGCGGGCGACAGCGAGCGCAGCCGCACCCGGGCGGCGGCCTGGTCCATCAGGTCGATCGCCTTGTCGGGCAGGAACCGGTCGGAGACGTAGCGGTCGGACATGCGCGCCGCGGCGTCGACGGCGTCGTCGGTGATGCGGAGCTGGTGGTGCGCCTCGTAGGTGTCGCGCAGCCCGGCGAGGATCTCCACGGTGTCCTCGACGCTCGGCTCGGGCACCAGCACGGGCTGGAAGCGCCGTTCGAGCGCGGCGTCCTTCTCGATGTTCTTGCGGTACTCGTCGATCGTGGTGGCCGCGACGACGTGCAGCTCGCCGCGGGCCAGCGCGGGCTTGAGGATGTTGGCGGCGTCCATGCCGCCCTCGGCGGACCCGGCGCCGACCAGGGTGTGCACCTCGTCGATGAAGATGATCAGCTCGTCGGAGTGCGCGCGGATCTCGTCCACGACCTTCTTGACCCGCTCCTCGAACTCGCCGCGGTACTTGGACCCGGCGACCATGCCGGTCAGGTCCAGCGCGACGACCCGCTTCTCCTTGAGCGGCTCGGGGACGGCGCCGTTGACGATCCGCTGGGCGATGCCCTCGACGATCGCGGTCTTGCCGACGCCCGGCTCGCCGATCAGGCACGGGTTGTTCTTGGTGCGGCGGGTCAGCACCTCGATGGCCTGCTCGATCACCTCCTCGCGGCCGACGACCGGGTCCAGCCGGCCGTCCCTGGCCTCCTCGTTGAGGTCGCGGCCGTACTCGTCCAGCGTCGGGGTCTCGCTCTGGCCGCCGCCGCGGGCCGGGCCGGACGCCGCGCCGGACTGGTCGGGGCGGCGCAGCACCGCCTCCTGGATCTCGTTCGCGGACACGCCCTGCGCGGCCAGCAGCCGGGAGGCCGCCGAGTCCTGGTTGGCGGCCAGGGCGAGCAGCACGTGCTCGGGCCCGATGTAACTGGCCTCCAGCGCCCGCGACACGCGCTGCGCGTCCAGCAGCGCCCGCTTGGCGGCCGGGGTGAGGGTGGACGGCGTCTCCCCCGGCCCCCGGTCGCTCGCCAGGTCGGCGATCCGGGCCAGCAGCCCGTCGGGCTCGGCGCCGGCCGCGCTCAGCAGGCCCCGCGCCGGGTCGGTCTGCGCGGCGGCGCCGAGCAGGTCGACCACGTCCAGGTCGGGGGCGCCGCGCTCGCCGGCGCGGTGCAGCGCCTGGCCGAGCAGCTCGCGGCCGGTCTCGCTCAGCAGGCGGCCGATGTCGACCCGCTCGACGCCGCCCGAGCGGGGCGGCCACGATTCCGGGGCGCCGAACATGCGCCCCTTCAGGTACTCGAATCCGCGGAACGGGTCGTCGAACATCGAGCCGAACGGCGTGCTGGCCACAATGGTCCCCCCGAGGTCGGTCCGTCCCCCGGCGTCGCGGCCCGGAGAAGCTCTACCCCACTGCTAGCCGCGCGCCGCTCCCGGCAAGACCACGACCACCCCCAAACTGGGCAAATTTCCCCCAGATTGGGGCATCCATGGGTCAGTCGCGGCGGGCGGCGAGGGCCTCGAGGTGCCGCTCGATCCGGTCCAGCCGGTCCCGCAGGTCGGTGATGTCGCCGTACGAGGCGGACTGCTCCAGGCGGGTCAGCCGCACCAGCAGGGCGCCGCCGGGTTCGAGGGTGACCAGCCGGGTGTCGTTGACGTGGTCGCCGCCCTGCTCCTGGATGGCCTGGTCGACGTTCTCCTGGAGCATCCCGAGGCGGGTCAGCACCTTGTGGTCGTACTCGCCGTCCCGCGCCAGGACGCTCGGCCGGCCGCGCACCACCCGGCCGAGCACGGGCATCCACGCGGCCACCCGGACGGTGATCGAGTTGGCCGCGACCAGCACCGCGGCGCCGAGCACGCCGCCCCACAGCGAGTTGTCCGGGCCGATGATCGCGTTCTGCACGACGTTGGAGAGCAGCAGCATGACCACGAAGTCGAACCCGTTGAGCTGGGCGAGCTCCCGCTTGCCCGCCAGCCGCAGCAGCACCACCATCGACAGGAAGACCCCGACCGTGCGGACGATCTTCTCGTCGACCGGGATGCCCATCGAGAACAGGTCATGCCACATCGCCCGCACCTCACCGTCGCGTCGCCGCCGTCACCGCGGCGGCCGAACCCGCCGCCGCACGCCGACACAGTGCCAGTCCCGGGCCGGAACGGCGGCGGGACCACGCCGCGCACGGCGTGGTCCCGCTGTCGTCCCTGCGGCCCGTGGCCCCCGGGTCAGTGCCCCAGGCGGTTCACCAGGGCGTTGTACTCGTCCCACAGCTCGCTCGGCAGATGGTCGCCGAAGGTGTCGAAGTGGCCGGGTACCAGGGCGGCCTCCTGCTTCCACACCTCGGTGTCGACCGACAGCAGCGTGTCCAGGTCGGCCGGGGCGATCTCCAGGCCGTCGGTGTCCAGCGCCGCCTTGGTCGGCAGCTGCCCGATCGGGGACTTGACCGCGTCGGCCTGCCCGTTCAGGCGCTCGACGATCCACTTGAGCACGCGGCTGTTCTCGCCGAAGCCGGGCCAGATGAACTTGCCGTCGGCGTTCTTGCGGAACCAGTTGACGTAGTAGATCCGCGGCAGCTTCTCCGCGTCGGTGGACCTGCCGATCTTCAGCCAGTGGCCGAAGTAGTCGCCCATGTTGTAGCCGCAGAACGGCAGCATCGCGAACGGGTCGCGGCGCAGCTCGCCGACCGTGCCCTCGGCCGCCGCGGTCTTCTCCGAGGCGATGTTGGCGCCAAGGAACACGCCCTGCTGCCAGTCGAACGACTCGGTGACCAGCGGCACCGCGCTGGCCCGGCGCCCCCCGAACAGGATCGCCGAGATCGGCACGCCCCGGGGGTCCTCCCACTCGGGCGCGATGATCGGGCACTGCCCGGCCGGGGTGGTGAACCGGGCGTTCGGGTGCGCGGCGGGGGTGCCGGTCCCGGGCGTCCAGTCGTTGCCCTTCCAGTCGGTCAGGTGCGCCGGCGCCTCGTCGGTCAGGCCCTCCCACCACACGTCGCCGTCGTCGGTGAGCGCGACGTTGGTGAAGATGCTGTTGCCCCACAGCGTCTTGACCGCGTTGGCGTTGGTGCTCTCGCCGGTGCCGGGCGCGACGCCGAAGAAGCCGGCCTCGGGGTTGATCGCGTAGAGCCGGCCGTCCTCGCCGAACCGCATCCACGCGATGTCGTCGCCGATCGTCTCGACCTTCCAGCCCGGGATGGTCGGCTCCAGCATCGCCAGGTTGGTCTTGCCGCACGCGGACGGGAACGCCGCGGCCACGTAGCGGGTCTCGCCCTCCGGCGGGGTCAGCTTCAGGATGAGCATGTGCTCGGCCATCCAGCCCTCGTCACGGGCCATGGTCGAGGCGATGCGCAGCGCGTAGCACTTCTTGCCCAGCAGGGCGTTGCCGCCGTAGCCGGACCCGTAGGACCAGATCTCCCTGGTCTCGGGGAAGTGGGTGATGTACTTGGTGGAGTTGCACGGCCACGGCACGTCGGCCCGGCCCTGCTCCAGCGGGGCACCGACCGAGTGCACGGCCTTGACGAACGAGCCGCGCTCCTCGATCAGCCGCAGCGCGCCCGCGCCCATCCGGGTCATGATCTTCATCGAGACCGCGACGTAGGCCGAGTCGGTGATCTCCACGCCGAGCTGCGAGATCGAGCCGCCGAGCGGGCCCATGCAGAACGGCACCACGTACATGGTGCGGCCCTTCATGCAGCCCTCGAACAGCTCGCCGAGGGTCGTCCGCATCTCGGCGGGCGCGACCCAGTTGTTGGTCGGCCCGGCGTCCTCGGACTTCTCCGAGCAGATGAACGTCCGGTCCTCGACCCGCGCGACGTCGGTCGGGTCGGAGGCGGCGTAGAAGCTGTTGGGGCGCTTGGCGGGGTCGAGCCGTTTGAACGTGCCCTGCTCGACCAGGAGGCCGGTGAGGCGCTCCCATTCGGCGTCCGAGCCGTCACACCACTCGACGCGGTCGGGCTGGGTCAGCTCGGCGATCCCACGCACCCAGTCAGTCAGGTCGGTGTGACTGGTCGGGGCCTGGTCGAGGCCGGGGATCCGGTTGGACACGGGGCAACTCCTTCAGCGATTCGCAGGATCTTTGCATGATGAACAAGACCGTGCGTTTTTGCCATTTGGTCTGGACCAATCGCGCCCTCTTTTGGGCCTTCCCGAAGGGTTTTGTGATTGATATCACTTGGATACCGGGCCCTGACCCCGGACACGGCCCATCCGGGCCCGCAGCCTTTCAAGCTGGGTAAACATGCGTCTCGGTGGCCTTGACAGCTGCCCATACCAGGCTGCCCTCCGCCAATCCGAGCTCCGCCACCGCTCCCGGCGTCACATCGGCGGACGCCGCGAAGGGCGGCCCGTCCAACTGGACCCGGACCCGATCCCCCTGCCGTTCGATCGCTGCCACCCGGGCCCGCCACAGATTGCGCGGGCTGCCGTCGGGCCGGGTCCGGTACAGCGCGACCGCCGATGGCGCGAAGGCCAGGAAAACGTCACCAGTCAGAGAGTCCACGGTGTCGAGCTTGCCGGCGCCGTCCTCGATCGCGACGGTCCCGCCGTCGGCCCGGCCCCGGTACAGGTTCAGCCCGACCAGGCGCGCGACGTAGTCGGTGCGCGGACGGCGGGCGACCTCGGCGGGCGTGCCCCGCTGCACCAACCGTCCCCGCTCCAGCACCACCAACCGGTCGGCGAGCACCATCGCGTCCAGCGGATCATGCGTCACCAGCACGGCCGCGCCCTCGAACCCGGCGAGGTGGCGGCGCAGCGCGGCGCGGATCTCCAGCCGGGTGTGCGCGTCCAGCGCCGCGAGCGGCTCGTCGAGCAGCAGCAGCCCCGGCCGCACCGCGAGCGCGCGGGCCAGCGCGACCCGCTGCGCCTGCCCGCCCGACAGCGCCCGCGGACGGGACGCGGCGTGCCCGGCGAGGCCGACCCGGTCCAGCCACTCGGCGGCGATGCGGCGCGCGTCGCGGCGGCCCGTCCCCTGGCAGCGCGGCCCGAAGGCGACGTTGTCGAGCGCGCTGAGATGCGGGAAGAGCAGGTAGTCCTGGAACACCATGCCGATCCCGCGCCGCTCGGCCGGCAGCGGGCGCAGATCGGCGCCGTCCACCCGGATGTGCCCGCCCGCCATCGCGACCAGGCCCGCCAGGGCGCGCAGCGCGGTGCTCTTGCCCGCGCCGTTCGGCCCGAGCAGCGCCACCACCTCGCCGGGGGCCGCAGCGAGTTCGAGGTCGAGGTCGAACGCGCCGCGCCGCACCACCAGCCGCGCGTCCAGCCCGCTCATGAGGCGCTCACCCACCGGTCGCGGAGCGCGGCGAGCACCACCACCGAGACGGCGAGCAGCACCAGGCTGAGCACGATGGCGGCCTGCGGGTCGGTCTCCAGCGCGAGGTAGACGGCCAGCGGCATGGTCTGCGTCCGGCCCGGGAAATTGCCCGCGAACGTGATCGTCGCGCCGAACTCGCCGAGCGCGCGGGCCCAGCACAGGATCGCCCCGGCCGCGACGCCCGGCGCGACCAGCGGCAGGGTGACCCGGCGGAAGATCGTCCAGCGGGTCGCGCCGAGCGTGGCGGCGGCCTCCTCGAACCGCAGGTCGGCGGCGCGGAGCGCGCCCTCGACGCTGATCACCAGGAACGGCATCGCCACGAACGTCTCGGCCAGCACCACACCCGCCGTGGTGAACGGCAGCGTCAGGCCGAACGCCGAGTCCAGCCATCCGCCGACCAGGCCGCGGCGCCCGAGCACCAGCAGCAGCGCCACGCCGCCGACCACCGGCGGCAGCACCAGCGGGACGGTGACCAGTGCCCGCACCACCCGCGCGCCGGGGAACGGGACGCGTGCCAGCAGCCACGCCAGCGGCACCCCGAGCAGCAGGCACAGCACGGTCGCCAGGGTGGCGCTCACCAGTGACAGCCTCAGCGCCTCCAGCACCTGCGGCTCGGCCAGCCGCGTCCCGAGGGTCGACCAGGGGGCGCGCACCAGCAGGCCCACGAGAGGCAGCACCAGGAACGCCAGGCCCGCCAGAGCGGGCAGGAGCAGCATCCACGGCGGGCGTCCCGGCAGCCGGTCGGCGCCCGCACCGGCGCGCCGCTCCCGCCGCTCGGGCCGCTCCCCCCGCTCGGGGCGGCCCGGACGGCCCGGCCACCGGCTCACGGCGACTCGAAGCCCGCCCCAGTCAGCACCGTCCGCCCCTGCTGGGACAGCACCAGCCGGACGAACTCCCCGGCCGGCCCCGGCTGGGGCGCCTTGGCGAGCGCGGCGATCGGATAGTCGTTGATCGCCTTGGCCGACTCGGCAAACTCGATGCCCTTGACCTGCGGCGACGCGGCCTTCACATCGCTGCGGTAGACCAGGCCGGCGTCGGCCTCGCCGAGCCTGACCTTGGTGAGCACCGCCTTGACATCCTGCTCCTGCGACACCGGGCGGATCGTGACGCCGGCCGCGGCGGCGGCCTTCTTGGCGGCGGCCCCGCACGGGACCTGTTCGGCGCACAGCACCACCTTGAGCGTGGGCCCGATCAGGTCCGGCAGCCCGTGGATCTTGCCGGGGTCGTCCTTGGGGACGGCGATGACCAGGCGGTTGCGCGCGAACACCCGGGGCGGCCCGGACGCGGCGCCGTCATCGGTCACCGGCTTCATCGTGGCCGGACTCGCGGCGGCGAACACGTCGGCGGGGGCGTCCTCGGTGATCTGCTTGGCGAGGGTGGAGCTGCCGCCGAAGTTGAACCTGACCTTCAGCCCCGGGTGCGAGCCCTCGAACGCCGCGCCGAGGGCGGTGAAGGTCTCGGTGAGGGACGCGGCGGCGAACACGGTCAGGGTCCTGCCGCCCGATGCCGACGACGCCTCGCCGTCGCCGGTGTCGCCGCAACCGGTCACGGACGCCAGGGACAGTGCGGTGACGGCCACCGCGATGCGCTTCAGCACGGTTCTCCTCTGGGGGGGCGGGGGGGGATCACCCGGGATCGGACACCTCGACGACGACGTTGGTGGACTTCACGACCGCCTCGGCGACCACGCCGACCTCCAGCCCGAGCTCGTCGGCGGCCTCCCGGCTCATCAGCGACACCACCCGGAACGGGCCGGCCTGGATCTCCACCTGGGCCATCACCCCGTCGCGGACCACGTCGGTCACGATGCCGCGCATCCGGTTGCGCGCGGAGGAGAACCGTTCGGCCTGGTCGGACGCGGCGCCGGCGCGCGCCTGAGCGCGGACGAAGGCGGCGAGGTCGGCCCCGGGGACGCGGCGGTGCCCGTGCCCGTCGCGGGCGGCGGTGAGCCGTCCGCCGTCCACCCAGCGGCGAACGGTGTCGGCGCTGACCCCGAGCAGGGCCGCGGCCTCACTGATCCTGAACGTCGTCACGGAGCAGAAGCATAGACCTTCGCAGATTCGAGGCACACACCGCCATCCGTCCCAGATTTGCTAGGCATAACGGCCCGACACCCTGGCGAACACGGCAACAGAATCAGGTTCGGTTCAGCCCTTCCGGTCCCGCCGGACCGATGCCACCATCGTGGGAGGACGACCGGAAGGCGGAACCGTGACCCGAGCACAGCCGACGACGACCCTGGTGATCGACCGGCGCGGAACCGCGAGCCTGCGCTCGCGCGCCGTCTCGGCGGGCGTCCGCCGGCTCGTCCGGCCGCGGCTGACCAAGGTCGCCGGACTGCCGATCGACGAGCGGGCGCTGCGTCGCGCCGCCGCCCTCGACAGGCTGGCCGCGCGGGCCCGCCCGGCCCGCGGCACCCACTGCGAGAAGGTGCGCTTCGACGGCTTCGGCGCCGAATGGGTGCACGGCCCGGGGGTGCCGCCCGGACGCGGCAAGGTCATCCTCTACCTGCACGGCGGGGGCTGGATCTGCTGCGGCCTGAACACCCACCGCCGGATGGTCTCGCGGTTCAGCGCCGCCGCGGGCGTGCCGGCCCTCTCGGTCGACTACCGGATGATCCCCGCCGTCCCGTTCGAGAAGGAGGTCGACGACTGCGTCACCGCCTACCGCTGGCTGCTGGAGGAGCGGGGGATCCCGGCCGGGAACATCGTGGTGATGGGCGACTCGGCGGGCGGCCACCTCACCTTCGCGACCGCGCTGCGCGCCCGGGACGAAGGGCTCCCGCTGCCAGCCGCGCTGGTCGCCCTGTCCCCCATGCTCGACATGGACCTCACCGCCAAGCTCGCGCACGCCAACATGGCACTGGACCCGTCCGCGCCGGGCCCGCTGCTGGAACGCCTCGTCGAGGGCTTCCTCGGCCATCTCGACCTCGCCGACCCGGCGATCTCACCGGTCCGCGCCGACCTGGGCGGCCTGCCCCCGGTGCTGCTCACCGCCGGCTCGACCGAGCTGCTCTACTGCGACTCCGAGCTGATGGCGCGGCGGCTGGCCGAGGCCGGCGTGCCCACCACCCTCCAGGTCTGGGACCGCCAGATCCACGTCTTCCAGATGTTCGGCCCCCTGCTGCCGGAGTCCCGCGCGGCCATCGACGAACTGGGCGCGTTCGTCCGCGGCGCCTACCCGCCCGCCTCCGGCCAGGCCGCCGTGGACGACTGACCCCAGGCGAATTCATTACTCATGCCCCATTCCTCCTGATGTGTGCTTGGAGCGATCCGCTCCGGGTAAAGGGGACTCCAAAACGGCGACACGTTCGCCGGGCGGGAGGACCGATCATGACTGGGAGCAGGCGAGTACCGCGTACCCGGGGCGCCGTCAGCGGGACCCTGCTGGTGCTGCTCGGGCTGTGGGGCGGGCTGCTGCCCTTCGCCGGGCCCTACTTCGGCTTCGGCTTCGCCCCCGACCGGACCTGGGTCTACGACACCGACCGCCTCCAGCTCAGCGTGGCCCCCGCGGTCGCGGCCGGGCTGGGCGGGCTGATCGTGCTGTTCGCCGCCGGCCGCGCGCTCGCGATGCTCGGCGCGTGGGCGGCAGTGCTCGGCGGCGTCTGGTTCGTGGTCGGCGGCCCCGTGGCCACCCTCTGGGACGTGCCCGGTGTCGGCGGCCCGCTCGGCACCGGAGAGGAACGGCATCTGGCCGAGCAGCTCTCCGGCTTCGCCGGGCTCGGCGTCGCCGTGGTGTTCTTCGGCGCGCTCGCGCTCGGGCGCTTCAGCGTCGCCGGCGCACCGGAGCCGGAGGGGTACCACACGGGCCCGTGGGAGGAACGCCCGCCCGGAGGCGCCGCGCGCCCGTCCGGTACCACCCAGCCGATCGCCCCGGTGCACGGACGGTACGGGCGCACCTCACAGCAGGACCCGCAGCCGGGCGGTCCCTTCGGGACGCCGCCCGGCACGAGCGGGCCGCCCGACCAGCGTGTGGCGGGCGAGCGCGGCGGCCAGCACCGGTGACCGCGCAACTCCATTGCGGCCTCTGACGGCCTCTGACGGCCACGGCGGCCCCGACGGCTCGGCCGGGGGCGTCCAAGCGGCTCGCCCGCGGCGGCCTATCGGTTCCGGCCGCGCATGTTCCGGACGCTCTTGGTGGTCTCGTAGCTGCCCTTCTCGTCGTCCAGGCGGACGTCGTCGCGGTCGGTGAACATCGCGACGAAGCCGATCAGCAGGCCGACGCCGCCGATCCACGGCTCGCGCCAGACGAAGCTGAGGGCCAGGCAGGCCACCGCAGCGGAGATGAACAGCAAGAGCTTCACGTCGCACCCCTCGACCCGGACCGTCCGTGCACTCGTTGCTCGGGCAACAAGCAAGCGATAGCTTATAACCATCGCCGTGGACAGCATCCTGACATGCGGCGGCCCGCCCGGGAAAGACTCCCGGACGGGCCGTCCACCGCGACGCCGCGGCTACTTGCGCTTGCCGCGCTTCTCGCGGATCTTCATCGTGATGTCCAGCGGAGTGCCCTCGAAGCCGAAGTCCTCGCGGAGCCGCCGCTCGATGAACCGCCGGTAGCCCTCCTCCAGGAACCCGGAGGTGAACAGCACGAACCGCGGCGGACGTACCCCCGCCTGGGTGGCGAACAGCACCCGCGGCTGCTTCCCGCCGCGCACCGGGTGCGGATGCGAGTTGACCAGGTCGGCGAAGAACTGGTTGAGCTTGGCGGTCGGCACCCGGTGGCCCCAGCCGTCCAGGGCCGTCTCCAGGCCCGGCACCAGCTTCTCCATGTGCCGCCCGGTCTTGGCCGAGATGTTGACCCGCGGCGCCCACCGCGCGTTGTGGAGCTGCCGGTCGATCTCGCGGTCGAGGTAGTGCCGGCGCTCCTCGTCGAGCAGGTCCCACTTGTTGTAGGCCATCACCAGCGCCCGGCCCGAGTCGATCACCATCGAGATGATCCGCAGGTCCTGCTCGGCCAGCGGCTCGTCGGCGTCGACCAGCACCACCGCGACCTCGGCGCGCTCCAGCGCCGACTGGGTGCGCAGCGTCGCGTAGAAGTCGGCGCCCTGGTTCTCGCGGTGCCGCCGCCGGATCCCGGCGGTGTCGATGAACCGCCAGACCTTGCCGCCGAGCTCGATCTCCTCGTCGACCGGGTCGCGGGTGGTGCCCGCGACCGAGTCGACCACCGCGCGGTTCTCCCCCGCGAGCTTGTTGAGCAGGCTCGACTTGCCGACGTTGGGCCGGCCGAGCAGCGCCACCCGGCGAGGACCGCCCACCTCGCCGAACGTCTCGGGCGGCGCCTCCACCGGCAGCGCCTCCAGCACCGCGTCGAGCAGGTCGCCGCTGCCGCGGCCGTGCAGCGCGCTGACCGGGTGCGGCTCGCCGATGCCGAGCGACCACAGCCCGGCCGCGTCGGCCTCGGTGCCGGCGTCGTCGACCTTGTTGGCCACCAGCACCACCGGCTTGCCCGAGCGCCGCAGGATCTCCACCACGGCCTCGTCGACATCGGTGGCGCCCACGGTCGCGTCGACCACGAACATCACCACCTCCGCCAGGTCGACCGCCAGCCGCGCCTGCTCGGCGATGGCCGCGGCCAGCCCGGTGGCCTCGGGCAGCCAGCCGCCGGTGTCGACCACCGTGAACCGCCGCCCGCTCCAGTCGGCGTCGTAGGCGACCCGGTCCCGGGTCACCCCCGGCACGTCCTCCACGACCGCCTCACGGCGGCCGAGGATCCGGTTGACCAGCGTCGACTTGCCCACGTTGGGCCGTCCCACCACCGCCACCACCGGCGCCGGCGGCAGGTCCCGCTCCAGGCCGTCCGCGTCGTCGAACGCGCCGGCCGCCATCTCGATCTCGTTTTCGCTCACGTGTTCCCCGCGTGCTTCCGGGGCGCTTTCAGGCGCCGTCTTCCCTCGTCGCTCGTCGCTCGCTCGTCAGTCCAGACGACGCCGCGCCCCTCCAGCCCGCTCGAGCCCGGCACGCCCCGGCTCGGGGACGGCCCGCATGCTCACGTCCGCTCTTTCGCGAGGCGGACGACCGCCTCGACGACCTCGCCGAGCCCGAGCTCGGTCGAGTCGATCTCGTGCGCGTCCGCGGCCTTGGCCAGCGGCGACGCCGTCCGGGTCGAGTCGAGCCGGTCGCGGCGCGCCTGCTCGGTGCGGGTCACGGTGACCGTGACGCCCGGGTCGGCGGCCAGGTCCTTGGCCCGCCGCTGGGCGCGCGTCTCCTCGCTGGCGGTCAGGTAGACCTTGACCGGGGCGCCGGGCACGACGACGGTGCCGATGTCGCGGCCCTCGACCACGATGCCGCCGGCACCGATGATCTCGCGCTGGAGCTCGACCAGCCGGGCCCGGACCGCCGGGACGGAGCTGACCGCGCTGACCGCGTTGGTGACCTCGCGGGTGCGGATCGGCTCGGCCACGTCGGTGCCGTCGACCGTGATCGTGGGGCCGTCGGGGTCGGTGCCGGAGGCGATGACCGGCTCGGCGGCGCGGGCGGCGACCGCCTCGGCGTCCTCGACCGCGACGTCCTGCCGCAGCATCCACCAGGTCATGGCCCGGTACATGGCGCCGGTGTCGAGGTACCGCAGTCCGAGCGCGCGGGCCACGCCCTTGGACGCGCTGGACTTGCCCGACCCGGAGGGGCCGTCCATGGCGATGACGAGCGTCACGATCGCTTTTCCCTTCGCATGTTCGAATGCCCGCGAACCGGCCGGCGGGCGCGCGGGCCCGCGGCCCCGGACGCGCCGGTGACCGCGTGTCCCCCGATACGAGCCCCAACGTGCCAGGTTACCGGCCCCCGGCCACCGCCACGGCCGAACGACCCCAAGATCACCGGTACCGGACGGGGCCGGGCCGGGCCCGGCTCAGCCGGGGACCGACCAGCCGCGGGCGCGCAGCTCGCCGGCGAGCCGCTCGGCCGCCGCGGGCTCGACCGCCAGCTCCAGCACGCCGAGCGGGCGGCCGGGCGAGTGCTCGATCGTCACGTCCTCGATGTTGACCCCGGCGATGCCCGCCGCCTGGAAGATCATCGCCAGCTCGCCGGGACGGTCCGGGATGACCACCGGGACCACCGCGTAGGGCGACGGGTCGCCGCCGTGCTTGCCGGGGATCCGCGAGTGCCCGGCGTTGCCGCGCAGCAGCAGGTCGGCGACGTGGGTCGCGGCCTCCTCGCTGCCGTCGCGCAGCAGCGACGCCGCGACCGCGAGGTCGGTGGCGACGGCCTCCAGCACGTCGGCGACCGGCTCGGAGTTGGCCGACAGGATGCCGATCCACAGCCGGGGGTCGCTGGCGGCGATCCGGGTGACGTCCCGGACGCCCTGCCCGGCCAGGCCGAGCGCGACGTCGCCGGCACCGGTCAGCCGGGCCGCGACGGCGGCCGAGACCACGTGCGGGCCGTGCGAGACGAGCGCGACGGCCCGGTCGTGCTCGCCGGCCTCGACCACGGCGGGCTCGGCCCCGCAGGCCCGCGCGAGCGCGGTGACCGTGGTGACCGCGGCGTCCGACGTCTCGGCGGCCGGGCACAGCGCCCAGGGCCGGCCGAGGAACAGATCGGGACGGGCCGCGGCGGGCCCCGACCGCTCGCTGCCGGCGAGGGGGTGGCCCGCGACGAACGTGGCGAGGTCGCAGCCGAGACCGGCCGCCTGCTCGAGCGGCAACGCCTTGACGCTGGCGACGTCGGTGTAGACGGCGGCGAGACGGCGCTTCTGCGCGTCCAGCAGGGTGACGGCGACGGCGGCGGGAGGGACGGCCAGCACAGCCAGGTCGGCGGGAGTCCCCGGGCCGCCGTCCGGCAGCGCCTCACCCGCGCCGAGCTCGACCGCCAGCCGCAGCGCGGCCTCATCGCGGTCGCTCAGCAGCACCTCGGCGCCGCGCTCGCGCATGGCCAGCGCGATCGAGGTCCCGATCAGCCCGGTCCCGACGACGATGATCCGCCCTGGAATGCCCTGTTCAGCCACCCGGCAAGCCTAGGGCCTGTCTCAAAGTGCCGCAGCCGCCGCGCGGGTCCCGCTACTGGGCGATGTCGATACGCAGCGCGGTCGCGCCGCGCAGGTAGACGTGCTGGACGTCCGCGCGCGGCAGGTCGGTCTCGATGTGGGCCATCAGCCGGATCACCCGGGGCAGCGCGTGCGGCACGGCGATCTCGCTCGCGCACAGCAGCGGCACCTCGCTGAAGCCGAGCTTGCGGGCGGCCAGCGCCGGGAACTCCGCCGTCAGATCGGGGGTGGCGGTGAACAGCACGCTGATCACGTCGTCGGTGGTCAGCCCGTTGCGGCCCATCACCTCGCTGACCAGCTCGGTCGTCGCCGCCAGGATCTGCTCCCGGTCGTCGGCCTCAGTCTGGGTCGCTCCCCGTACCGCACGTACCGCCACTGTCGTCCCTCCCACGCTCTCCGACCACACCGAAACGGCCCGCCGGTCAGGTCCCCCGGCGGGCCGGTGCCCTACAGGCCGTGCCCTACAAGCCGTGCCTCTACAGGTCGTGCCTCTACAGGCGGTGCCTCTACAGGCCGTGCCTCTACAGTCCCACCGCCTTGTACAGCGCGCCGATCTCCTTCACGTTCAGCGCACGCATGCCGCCCGGCTTCAGCGACGCGAGCTTGATCGGCCCGAACTGGATCCGGGCGAGCTGCTGCACCGGGAAGCCGACCTCCTTGAGCAGCCGCCGCACGATGTGCTTGCGGCCCTCGTGCAGGGTGATCTCCACCAGCACCCGGCGGCCGACCTGATCGAAGATCTTGAAGTCGTCGGCCTTGGCAGGGCCGTCCTCCAGCTCCACGCCCATCCGCAGCCGGCGGCTGAGGTCGCGCGGGATCGGGCCGTGCACCTCGGCCAGGTAGGTCTTGAACACGCCGTAGCTCGGGTGGGTGAGCCGGTGCGCGAGCTCACCGTCGTTGGTGAGCAGGATCAGGCCCTCGGTGTCGGTGTCGAGGCGGCCGACGTGGAACAGCCGCTCGGGCACGTCCACGAAGTCGGCGAGGGACTTGCGGCCCCGCTCGTCGGACATGGTGCTGACCACGCCGAGCGGCTTGTTGATCGCGTAGTAGCGCATCTCGGAGCGGGTCTCGACCCGCTGGCCGTCCACGTGGATCACGGCGGTCTGCGGATCGACCCGCTCGCCGAACCGGAAGATGGTGTTGCCGTTCACCGTGACCCGGCCCTCGCCGATCAGTTCCTCGCAGTGCCGGCGGCTGCCGATCCCGGCCTCGGCCAGGACCTTCTGGAGCCGTACGCCCTCTTTGTCGTTCACTTTTCCTCGATGATGTCGTCGGGCAGGTCGTCGGGCAGGTAGGGGGCGAGGTCGGGCAGCTCGTCCAGGTCGCGCAGCCCCAGCCGCTCCAGGAAGTACCCGGTGGTGCGGTAGAGGTGCGCCTGTGACTCGGGGTCCTGGCCGGCGTCCTCGATGAGGCCGCGCAGCGTCAGGGTACGCATCACCCCGTCGCTGTTGACCCCGCGGACCGCCGAGACCCTGGCCCGGCTCACCGGCTGGCGGTAGGCCACCACGGCGAGCGTCTCCAGCGCGGCCTGGGTCAGCCGCGCCTGCTGGCCGTCGGTGACGAACCGCTCCACCACCGGGGCGCAGACGTCCCGAGTGTAGAACCGCCAGCCACCGGCGACCTCCCTCAGATCGAACCCCCGGCCCTGCCCGGTGTATTCCTCGGCCAGCTCGCGCAGGGTGGCGGCCACCTCGCGGCGGGGCCGGTCGAGCAGTTGGGCGAGGGTGATCTCGGCCACCGGCTCGTCCACCACGAGCAGGATCGCCTCGATCGAGGCGCGCAGCCCGGGGCCCTCGTCCTGCGGGACGTCCGCCTCCGTCCGGACGGGCTCGTCCTCGCCGGGTCGTTCAGTCATCGTCCTCGTCTTCCTGCGGGTCGCGGCGCGGCTCGCGCTCGCCCGTGCCCTCGTAGTCGTCGCCGACCTCGATGTCGCCGTCGTCGGTTCCGGTCCAGGTGATGTGCAGCTCACCGAGGGGCTCGGGCTGCTCGAACACGACGGCCTGCTCGCGGTAGAGCTCCAGCAGCGCCAGGAACCGCGCGACGACCTCGTAGGTGCCCTCGGCGTCCGCGGCCAGCACCCGGAAGGTGGTCACCCGCAGCCGGCGCAGCCGCTCGATCACCAGGGCGGCCTGCTCCTTGACGCTGGCCTTCGGCTGGTACATGTGCTCGACCGACACCGACGGCGGCTCCCGCGGCGTGAACGCCTTGCCGGCCAGCCGGGCGAACTCCTCGGGGCCGAGGCCGAGCAGCACCTCGGGCAGCAGCCCGGCGAACCGCGGCTCCATCGGCACGATGCGGGGGAACCGGCGGCCCTGCTCGGCCATCCGCCCGGCGAGGTACTGCGCGACCTCCTTGTAGGCGCGGTACTGGAGCAGCCGCGCGAACAGCAGGTCGCGGGCCTCCAGCAGCGCCAGGTCGTCCTCGTCGTCGACCTCGCCGGACGGCAGCAGCCGCGCCGCCTTGAGGTCGAGCAGCGTCGCGGCCACCAGCAGGAAGTGGCTGGCCTGATCGAGGTCCCACTCCTTGCCGTAGGAGCGGATGTGCGCGATGAAGTCGTCGGTGACCTTGTGCAGCGACACCTCGGTGATGTCGAGCTTGTGCTTGGAGATCAGCCCCAGCAGCAGGTCGAACGGGCCCTCGAAGTTGTCGAGGTGGACCCGGAAGCCGCGGCCCTCCTCGGCGCCGGGCTCGCCGGTGCCGGGCTCGCCGCCGGACGGGGTCCCGGCCCCGGGCGGGGCCTGGTCCACGTCGCTCTCGCCGGCGGAGGACGTCCCCCGTCCCGCCTCATCGGGCACTGTGCTCACCGGCCACATGGTCCCACGTCCCGGGGCCGCTCGCACCGCGCGCGATCACATCGCGTGACGTCCCCGGCGGGGCGGGGCGGTCGCCGCGGCGGCGGGACGGGCCTCAGTCGCCCGTGCTCCAGCGGCCGAGAACCTCGCGGGCCAGACCGCGGTAGGCGTTGGCGCCCATCGAGTTGGGGTCGAAGTAGGTGATCGGCTCGCCCGCGACGGTCGCGTCCGGGAACCGCACGGTGCGGTTGATCACGGTGTGGAAGACCTTGTCGCCGAACGCCTCGACGATGCGGCCGAGGACCTCGCGGGTGTGCAGCGTGCGCGAGTCGTACATGGTGCCGAGGACGCCGTCGATGGTCAGCTCGGGGTTGATCCGCCCCTGCACCTTCTCGATGGTCTCCATCAGCAGCGCGACGCCGCGCATCGCGAAGTACTCGCACTCCAGCGGGATCAGCACGCCCTCGCTGGCGGCCAGCGCGTTGACGGTGAGCAGGCCGAGTGAGGGCTGGCAGTCGATCAGGATGTAGTCGAAGTGCGGGATGGCCGACTTGAGCGCGCCCGCCAGGATGTACTCGCGGCCCACCTCGTGGACGAGCTGGACCTCCGCGCCGGACAGGTCGATGTTGCTCGGCAGCAGCTCCATGCCCTCGACGCCGGTCTCGATGACCACGTCCTCCCACTCGGTGTCGCGCTCGAGGAGGAGGTTGTGAATGGTCATGTCGAGCTGGCGCGGGTCGCCCTTGCCGAGCCCGACCGACAGGGCGCCCTGCGGGTCGAAGTCGACCAGCAGCACCTTGCGGCCGTACTCGGCCAGCGCCGCGCCCAGGTTGATCGTCGTGGTGGTCTTGCCGACCCCGCCCTTCTGATTGCAGATCGACACGATCCGCGCCGGTCCGTGCTCGGCGAGCTGTTCGGGCTCGGGGAACACCGGCACGGGTCGCCGAGTCGGCCCGAGGGCCCGACTCGGATCGGTCTCTATGGTGGCAGAGGACAGAAGGACTCCCTCTGCAGCCTTAGTGCTGGTCACCAGATCCCTCCCCGGCGGCCCGAAAATGCCATCCAGTGGGGGGACTCTATGGCTTGACACCTTGCGTCTCAAGCCGACGCGCGCCGATGGTCGCGATTTGTCGGAGCCCCGGTCAACCCCGTGCCCGTGGATGCGAGGTCGCGTAAACCTCGCGCAGCAACTGGACCGTCACCAGAGTGTAGACCTGCGTGGTCGTCACCGACGCGTGCCCGAGCAGCTCCTGCACGACCCGCACGTCGGCGCCGCCGTCGAGCAGGTGGGTGGCGAACGAGTGCCGCAGCGTGTGCGGCGAGACGTCCGACAGCTTGGCCCGCTCGGCGGCGGCCCGCAGCACCATCCAGGCGCCCTGCCGGGACAGCCGCCCGCCGCGCGCGTTGAGGAACAGCGCGGGGCCGCCCCGCCCGGCCCGGCCGAGCTCGGGACGGGCCCGCACCAGGTACGCCTGGACGGCGTGCCGGGCGTAGTCGCCGATCGGCACCACCCGGGTCTTGCCGCCCTTGCCGGACACGCGGGCGAACCCGTCGCCCAGGTCGAGGTCGTCGACGTCGAGGCCGACCGCCTCGGAGATCCGGGCCCCCGACCCGTACAGCAGCTCCAGCAGCGCGCGGTCGCGCAGGCCGCGCGCGGTGTCGGAGCCTGCGCCGGCCTCGCCCGCCGGGCCGGCCGCGGCGGCCAGGAGCCGTTCGACCTCGTCGAGCGAGATGGCCTTCGGGAGCCGCCGCGGCGGGGTGGGGGGCTTGACCTCGCGGGCCGGGTCGGCGGGGGCCATCCCCTCGCGCAGCGCGAAGCGGTGCAGCCCCCGGACGGCGACCAGCGCCCGCGCCGCCGAGCCCGCCGACAGCGGCGGGTGGTCGGCGTCGCCCTCCCGCAGGCCCATCAGGAACGCCCGCACGTCGTCCTCGGTGATCTCGCCGATCGCGGCGCGGCCCCGCCCGTCCAGGATCTCGACGTAGCGGCGCAGGTCGCGGCGGTAGGACGTGAGGGTGTTGGCGGCCAGGCCGCGCTCGACGGCGAGGTGCCCGAGGTAGGTGCGCACGGCGGAGTCGAGCGCGGGCCCCGGGCCGGTGTCGCGGGCGGGGGGCGGTGCGGCGCTCCGGCGGGTCGGGCGCGGGGTCAGTGCGGCACCTCTTCCGGACGGGCGGCGGAGTGGGACGTGCCCATCATGCCCGTTCCGGAGCCGGCGGGAGTGGCCATCGGCGACCCGGCCCCGTACCCGCTCCGCACCCGCCCCGCCGCGGACACCGGAACGCCCCCTGCGGTCGGCAGGGGGCGTGCTCGGGTAGGGCGCTCCGGGCGCCCGGTCACCCCTCCGGCGCGTCCACGGGCCGCAGGTCGCGAAAGCCCCGGGCGCGGGCGGCGTGCGCGGCCAGGATCCCGGTGACGGCGATCATGTTGTGGATCTCGCCGGCCAGGACCTTGCCGACCGCCTCGTCGAGCGGGACCCACACGACCGGCATGTCGGCCTCCTCGTGGACCCGCTCGAAGTCGATCTCGGCCGCGGGCACCTCGGTCAGGTCCCGGGCCAGGAAGATCCGGACGCGCTCGTCGGACATGCCCGACGACGGGAACACGTCGGCGAGGGTGTCCCACCGTCCGGCCCGGTAGCCCGCCTCCTCCAGCAGCTCGCGTTCGGCGAGCCGCTGGAGCGGCTCGCCCGCGACGTCGCGCAGCCCGGCGGGCGCCTCCCACAGCAGCCGGCCGACGGGGTGCCGGTACTGGCGCAGCAGCAGGACGCGGTCGTCGCCGTCGAGCGCGAGGACGCCGACCGACCCGAGATGCTCGATCACATCGCGGCCGACGACCTCGGTGCCGGCGCCGCGCGGCATCCGCACCCGGTCGCGCCGGACGTTGAACACGTGCCCCTCGAACACGGTGCTCCCGGCCACGACCTCCCACCGCTCGGGCCGGTCGCGGACGTCGCCGGGGCCGAGCGGCCGGCCCCCGTCCGGGTCGCGCCCGGGGTCGCTCACGGGGCGGTCACCGGGCCGGTGCCGCCGGCGGTCCGGCTCGCGGTGCCCCGGTGCGTCTCGGCGTACTCGATCGCGGCGGCGGCCAGCCCGGTGAACAGCGGGTGCGGACGGGTCGGGCGGGACAGGAACTCGGGGTGCGCCTGCGTGCCCACGAAGAACGGGTGGACCTCGGCCGGCAGCTCGACGTACTCCACCAGCCGGCCGTCGGGCGACAGCCCGCTGAACCGCAGGCCCGCCTTCTCCAGCTGCTCGCGGTAGGAGTTGTTGACCTCGTAGCGGTGCCGGTGCCGCTCGGACACCTTGGGCTCGCCGTACAGCCCGCGGACCACCGAGCCCTCGGCGAGGTCGGCCGGGTAGAGGCCGAGCCGCATGGTGCCGCCCATGTCGCGCTCGCCGGCGACCACGTCGACCTGGTCGGCCATGGTGGCGACCACGGGGTGCCCGGTGGTGGCGTCGAACTCGCTGCTGCCCGCGTCGGCGAGGCCGCCGAGGGACCGGGCCGCCTCGATGACCATGCACTGGAGGCCGAGGCAGATGCCGAGCAGCGGGATCAGGTTCTCGCGGGCGTACCGGATCGCGCCGAGCTTGCCCTCGATGCCGCGGACCCCGAACCCGCCGGGGATGAGCACCCCGTCGACGCCGTCGAGCTCGCGCCGGGCGCCCTCCTCGGTCGCGCAGCGGTCGCTGGCGACCCAGCGGATGTTGACCTTGGCGTCGTTGCCGAACCCGCCGTGCCGCAGCGCCTCGGTGACCGACAGGTAGGCGTCGGGCAGGTCGATGTACTTGCCGACCAGCGCGATGGTGACCTCGCGGGCGGGCCGGTGCACGTGCCGCAGCAGCTCGTCCCACGCGCCCCAGTCGACGTCGCGGAACGGCAGGCCGAGGCGGCGCACCACGTAGGCGTCCAGGCCCTCGGCGTGCAGCACCTTCGGGATGTCGTAGATGCTGGCGGCGTCGACGGCCGAGACCACGGCCTCGCGGTCGACGTCGCACATCAGGCTGATCTTGTGCTTGAGCCCGTCGGTGATCGGCCGGTCCGAGCGGCACACGATCGCGTCGGGCTGGATGCCGATGGACCGCAGCGCGGCCACCGAGTGCTGCGTCGGCTTGGTCTTCAGCTCGCCGGACGGGCCGATGTAGGGCAGCAGCGACACGTGCAGGAAGAAGCAGTTGTCGCGGCCGATCTCGTGCCGGATCTGCCGGACCGCCTCCAGGAACGGCAGCGACTCGATGTCGCCGACCGTGCCGCCGACCTCGGTGATGACGATGTCGACCTCGGCGTCGGCGTCGCCGTCCTGGGCCGGGGCCCCACCGGCTCCGCTCGGGTAGGGCGCGGCCATGCCGCGGATCCGGTCCTTGATCTCGTTGGTGATGTGCGGGATGACCTGGACGGTGTCGCCGAGGTACTCGCCGCGCCGTTCCTTGGCGATCACGCCGGAGTAGATCTGGCCGGTGGTGACGTTGGCCGAGCCGTGCAGCCGGGTGTCGAGGAACCGCTCGTAGTGCCCGATGTCGAGGTCGGTCTCGGCCCCGTCGTCGGTGACGAAGACCTCGCCGTGCTGGAACGGGTTCATCGTGCCGGGGTCGACGTTGAGATAGGGGTCGAGCTTCTGCATCGTGACCCGCAGCCCGCGCAGGGTGAGCAGCCGGCCCAGGCTGGACGCCGTCAGTCCCTTGCCGAGGCTGGAGGCGACACCGCCGGTGACGAAGAGATGCTTGGTAGGACGTGATCTACCAGTGGCTGCCGAAGGCAAGTAGGACTCCCGTGGTCGTTGCGAGGCGGACGTTAACCGCACTGTCCACGGGCCACCAGGATAACAGCCGCGTGGTGATGCCCCGTCCGGGTCGTGCGCCTCCCGGGGGCGCCGATCCGCCCGGTCGGACTCCGGGCGGTCCGCCGCGCCGCCGAACCGGCCGCCACCGCGCGCGGCACGCCGTCGATCCGGATACCGTCCGGGCCGCCCCGCGGGCCCCCGCCCGGGCCGGTGCGGCCGGGCGGAGGGCCCGCGGGGCGCCGGTCAGAGCCTGGGGGCCGTCGCGGTGGGCATGATGGTGCGGAGCTGCCGGGTGAGCTCGTCGATGAGCGAGCGCGCCTGGTCGGCGGCGGTACGGGCGGCGTCGCGCTCCTGCGACAGCTCGGCGATCGCGGCGCGCTGCTCGGTGACCGCCTGCGCGAGCTGGTCGACCCACTGGTCGCGCTCGGAGAGCTTCTCGGCGACCGCGTCGCGCTCGGCGGCCATCTGCCGCACCCCGGCGGCGGCCTTGTCGCGCTCGCGGCCGGCCTGGTCGGCGCGGCCCCGGGCCAGGGTCAGCTCGGACTCGGCCCGCGCCTGCGCCTGGACGGCGACCTCGCGGCCCCGCTCGGCCGCCTCGCGGGCCCGGTCGGCCGCCTCGCGGCCCTGCGCGCTGCCGTCGCGCTCGCGCTCGGCCTTCTTGGCGGCCTCCAGCGACTGCGCGGCGGTGTCGAGCGCCTGCTGGCGCTCGTTCTCGGCCTCCTTGGCTCGGCGCTCGGCGTCCTGGCCCCGGCGGTCGGAGTCCTGCGCCCGCCGTTCGGCCTCCTGGGCGCGCCGCTCCAGCTCCTGCGCGCGGCGCTCGGCGGCGTCGGCGCGGCGGCGGGTGTCGTCGGACTCCTTGCCCGCGGCGGCCACGGCGTGCTGGAGGTTCTGCGCGGTCATCTCGGCGTCGGTGACCTTGGCGCGCAGCCCGGCCAGCTCGCCGTGCGCGGTCTCCAGCGCGCGGGACAGCTCGCCGGCCTGCTCGGCCATCCGGTCGCGCTCGCCCTCGACGTTCCGGCGGGCGCCGACGGCGTCCTCGACGGCGCGCAGCGCGTCGTCGCGGGCCTCGCTCATCGCGTCGCGCTGGGTGATGGCCTGCCGGACGGTCGCCTCGGCCTCGGAGATGCGGCGCTCGACCTGCTCGACCTGCGCCTGCGCCTGCTCCATCTGCGCGCGGGCCTGGTCGGCCTGGCCGCGGGCCTGGTCGGCCTGCACCCGGGCCTGCTCGGCCTGCCCGCGGGCCTGGTCGGCCTGGACGCGTCCCTGCTGGGCCTGGTTCCACGCGGCGGCGGCGTCGCGCTGCGCGGTCTCCTTCTCGGCCTGCACGGCGGCGATCTGCTGGACGGCGTCGTTCTGCACCTCGGCGGTGCGGCGCTCGGCCTCGGCGACCTGGCGCTCGGCCTCGACGGCGCGGCGGTCGGCCTGCTCGGCCTGGCCGCGGGCGCGCTGCACCTCGCCCCACGCCCCGGCGGCGTCGCGCTGGGCCGACTCCTTCTCGGCCTGGAGGGCCGAGTACTGCGCGGCGGCCTCGTTCTGCGCCTCGCCGATGCGGCGCTCGGCCTCGACCGCGCGGCGGTCGGCCTGCTCGGCCTGGCCACGGGCGCGCTGCACCTCGCCCCACGCGGCGGCGGCGTCGCGCTGAGCGGCCTCCTTCTCCGCGTGGACCGTGGCGACCTGGGACGCGGCGTCGGTCTGCGCCTCGCTGACCTTGCGCTCGCCGGCGGCGAGCGCGTCGCCGATCAGGTCGGCCATCTGGCGCAGCCGCTCGACGATGTCCCAGGGCTGGGCCTCGGGCTGGTCGCCCTCGGGACGGGTGGCCTCACCCGGCCCCTTGGCCATCTGGATCGGCTGCTGCGCGGCAGAAACGGGCACGTCGGGCTTGGGGCCGGCGTCCCGGCCCATCGGGGGCCAGGGCGAACCGGCGTCCTGGACGCCGCGCGAACCACCCGATCCGTTCAGTTCGCTCACTTGTCTCCTCGCCTGGCGGCCCGAAGCCGCGTTCGCGGGGCTGGCACGGTCATCGTGTTCGCTTCACTCCTCGCCTCGCGGCTCGTCGCTTCGCTCACGAAGGCACTCTAGTGCCGACGCGTAGAGCGTTTGCCCAGTTTGGGGTTTAGTTTCGCGACCCTCATCTCGTGTTCGCGCACTTGGGAGCCAGGTTCACCCCCGCTGCGGAGCGCCCGGCCGCGATGATCGTCACAGCCTCCCCGGGACGCCCCGGGTGAAACAATCACAGCTCATGGAGCTTCGCACCCTGTATCCGCCGATCGAGCCGCACGAATCCGGGCTGCTCGACGTCGGCGACGGCAATCAGATCCACTGGGAGGTCTGCGGGAACCCCGACGGGAAGCCCGCCGTGTTCCTGCACGGAGGGCCCGGTGGCGG